>JBCDCS010000066.1:0-10574 GCA_039181205.1 Pseudomonadota bacterium | reverse complement strand
GCCGAGCAGCCGATGATCGCGACATCCACTTTGAAGCGGGCGACGGCCGCGGCGGCGAGCGCGCCTGTCAGCGCCCCGTCGGCGGGGCGCAGGGTGCCGCCGGTCAGGACGACATCGTTCGGCGTGTCGGCCAAGGTATTGGCGATGTTGAGGTTGTTGGTGACGATTAGGAGGCCCTGATGACCGCGGAGCGCATGGGCCACGGCCTCGGTCGTGGTGCCGACGTTAAGAAACAACGACGCGCGGTCAGGGACGAGCCCGGCGACGTGCCGGGCGATCCTGGCCTTGGCATCGGCATTCAGCGCCCGGCGGTCCGCATGGGCGAGGTTGGTGACGCCCGAGGGCAGGACGGCGCCGCCATGGACACGGGTCAGGTGCCCGGCCTCGGTCAGTTGCGTGAGGTCGCGTCGGATGGTCTGGACGGTGACACCGAGGGTTTTGGCAAGGCCTTCGACGGTGACACGGCCGTCGCGACGGGCGAGATCCAGGATTTGGGGGTGGCGGAAGGACATCGGGGATTCGGTTCGTTTTGACGCGGACTAAAGCGTTGTGAGCGTCAAAAGCAAAGCGTAGATGTTCGGTTGGGTTCGTTTTGGGAGAGAGACATGCGCGAGTCGTACGATCTGTTCGTCATCGGAGGGGGAATCAACGGCTGTGGGATCGCGCGGGACGCCTCGGGTCGCGGCCTGACAGTCGGGCTAGCCGAGATGGGCGATCTCGCGGGTGCGACGTCTTCGTCTTCCACCAAACTGTTCCATGGCGGGCTGCGCTATCTGGAATATTGGGAAGTGCGGCTGGTGCGCGAGGCGCTTTTGGAACGCGACGTGCTGCTGCGCAACATGCCCCACATCTCCTGGCCCATGCGGTTTGTGCTGCCGCTGAGCCCAGAGATGCGGTTCGAAGGTGGAACGCCGACGTCAGACCTGTTGGGCAAGGTGATGCCGTGGCTGAAGGGCAAGCGGCCGGATTGGCTGATCCGCCTGGGGCTGTTGATGTACGACACGCTGGGGAAGTCGAAATACATGCCGCGGGCGAAGACGATTTCGCTGCGCGGCACGCCCGAAGGGGCGCCGCTAGAGGATCGGTTCGCCAAGGCGTTCGAGTATTCGGACGCGTGGGTCGAGGATTCGCGGCTGGTGGTGCTGAACGCCCGCGACGCAGCGCAGCGCGGGGCGGATATCTCGGTGCGAACCAAGGTTTCGTCGGCCGAGCGGGACGGCGACGAATGGGTCATAACGCTGGAGGGTGAGCGGTCGGGCCAAGTGCGCGCGAAGATGCTCGTCAACGCCGCGGGGCCTTGGGTGGGCGACGTGATCCACGGCGTGGTGCGGTCGAATTCGACCGAGGGCGTGCGGTTGGTGCGCGGGTCGCACATCGTGACCAAACCGCTGTTCGATCACGATAAATGCTATTTCTTTCAAGGGGCCGACGGGCGGATCATCTTCGCGATCCCCTACGAATATGACTACACGCTGATTGGGACGACGGATGCCGAGCATGACGATCCGGATGTGAAGCCGTTCTGCACCGAGGGCGAGCGGGATTACCTGCTCAATTTCGCGAACGGGTATTTCAAGCGGGATCTGACGGCCGAAGATGTGGTCTGGAGCTATTCCGGCGTGCGGCCACTTTACAATGACGGGGCCAAGTCGGCGACGGCGGCGACGCGGGAATATGTGCTGAAGGTGGATGCCAAAGGCGGCGCGCCGGTGTTGAACGTGTTCGGCGGCAAGATCACCACGTTCCGTCGTCTGGCGGAAAACGCGATGGCGCAGATCGGCGCCTATCTGCCGCTGTCGCGGGGCGGCTGGACCCATGATGCGCCTCTGCCGGGCGGGGATTTTGCCGTGGACGGGCAGTTGGGCCAGGTGCGGGCCTTGAAGGCGGCTTACCCGTTCTTGTCGGATCATTGGGCTCTGCGTCTGGTCCGGGCCTACGGGACCGAGGCGCCGGAAGTCTTGGGCGATGCGAAATCGGCTGCGGATCTGGGGCGCGATTTCGGCGCAACGCTGACCGAGGCGGAGGTGCGTTGGCAGATGACGCGGGAATGGGCGCGAACAGCGCAGGATGTGCTGTGGCGACGCACGAAGCTGGGGCTGCGACTGTCGGAGGCGGAGGTCCAAGCGTTAGAGGAGTGGATGGCGTCCCACAGCGTGCCAGCGGCTGCGGAATAGGCGGAGCCATTGGACCGTTGTTGAGGCTGCCGGCGGCCGTCAGCTCGCAAAATCAACACGTTGGAACGGGGCGCGGAACGCGGCGACTTCAGGTGCTACATCCTCGGGCCTGTCGGAGACCCAGGCGCTGGCGATGAGGGCGGCGAGGTCGGGCATCTGGGCTGCCCGGAGACCGCGGCGGACGGCCTCTGGTGTGCCGAGGCGGAGGCCGTTCATATCGTTCGGCGCTGGGTTGAGCGGAAGGCCGATCCCGCAGGCCAGGAGCCCAGCGCGGCGCAGGTGGAGGGCTTTGGCATGGCCGCCCCCGGGCGTGTGGAGCGCGAATTGGTGGCTTTCGGTCTGGCCGTGGACGGGGAGGCCGTCGTTTCGGAGGGCGTCCGAGAGTGCCCCGGCAGCGGCGATCATCTCACCGGCATAGGCCCGGCCATGATCTAGCCAGTCCTGCAGCGTGACGCCCAGGGCGGCCACGCGGCCCGCGTCGAAGTTGGCGGTGAGACCCGGGAAGGCGATGGCGTCGAGGCGTTCGGCGATTTCCGGATCATTGGTGACGATTAGGCCGCCCGCCGGGCCGCCGAGGGATTTGTAGGTCGACATGGTCATCATATGGGCGCCTTCGGCCAGGGGATTGGGCCAGGCGCGGCCAGCGATGGGGCCGCAGAGATGGGCGGCGTCGAAGAGGAGATGGGCGCCGACTTCATCGGCGATCTCGCGGGCTTGGGCGACGGGGTGGGGGTGGTAGTTGAGACTCTGCCCGAGGGTGATGATCCTGGGTTTTGTTTCGTGGGCCAGGATGCGGAGGACATCGATATCGACGGTGTAGCGTTCGGCGTCGATAGGGGCGGGGTGGATCGTCAGGCCATAGAGACCGGCGCAGCCCGGGCTGTGATGGGTGACATGGCCGCCTATGGTGGCGGGCGGCGCGATGATGCTGTCGCCGGGCTTGGCGAGCGCCATGAAGGCAAAGAGATTGGCCAGCGCGCCTGAGGGCACACGGACTTCCACATGGGTCGCGTCGAAGACGCGGGCGGCAAGGCGGGCGGTCAGGGTTTCGATGGCCTCGACGGCTTCGAGGCCGGTTTCGTATTTCTCACCGGGATGGCCGAGGCTTGGGCGGCTGCCGAGACCGGCCGATAGCAGCGCTTCGGCCCGGGGGTTCATGACATTGGTCGCCGGGTTGAGGTTGAGACACTCGGTGTCGTGGGTGCGGCGGTTGTCGGCGGCCAGGGTTTCGATGGCGGCGCGGGGGTCGGCGGGCAGCCGGAGCGCGTCGATGCGGGCGGCGGCGGTGGCGGAGAGCCAAGGGCGGGGGGCGAGATCGGTCATGGCGGGATTTGGCGCCCGAGGACTGGTGGCGTCAACGCCGGGCAGTGTGTAAATGAGGCTCAGGAAATCTGAGCCATGACGTTGAAGCCACCGCCCCGCCCCGACTTGCCGCTGACGGCGCTCCGTGCCTTCGAGGCGGCGGCGAGGTTGGGCGGATTTCGGGCGGCCGGCGATGAACTTGGGGTGAGCGCGGCGGCGGTCTCGGCCCAGGTGAAGGGGCTGGAGGCCCGGTTGGGCTATGGGCTGTTCCGGCGCGGGGCCCGGGGGGTCGTGTTGACCGAAGCGGGGGCGTTGGTGCGGCCGCGGCTGAGCGCGGTCTTCCACGCGCTGGACGCCGCCCAGGTTTCGATGCTGGCGGGGGCAGACAGGGCCCTGGAGGTCGCGGCATTGCCCGCCATCGCGCAGTTGTGGCTGCCGGAGCGGATGGCCACGATGGAGGCGGCGGGCCATCGGGTGTCGGTCACCGCGATGGAGGCGCCGCCGACGGGCAAACGGGCACGGTTCGACTTGGCGCTGTTCTACGGTCCGGGGAAGGACCTGTTGGTGCCCGTGGCAGCGCCTGGGGTCAGCGGGCCCCGTCTTTCGGATGCGGCTTGGGCGCGGGACTGGGTGCTCTGGGCCGAAGGGTCCGGCGCGCCCGCGCCGCCCGCGGGGGCGACGTTCTCGCTCTATTCGATGGTGGTGGAGGCGGCGCTCCGTGGGGCGGGGGTGGCCATGGGCCGGTGGTCGCTTGTGGCGTCCTTGGTGGAGGCTGGGCGGTTGGTGGAAGTAGGCGCGCGCGTGCCGATCCAGGAAGGGATCGTGGCGACGCGGGGGGCCGGGATGCGGCATCCGGCGCTTGCGGCGTTCGAGGCGGTCATTGGCCATCGGGATTGAGGGAACGGGTATCCCGATCAGTGAGACGGCCTTGGAGGAAGTCTAGGTTGGCGGCTGTTACGGGGGGTCTTGCTGACGGACAGCGAACGGCATTTTCGAGGTCCCGATCAAAGGTCCGGTTTCGTTGCCGGAGGTTCTGGAGACGTCCCTGACCTATGATCCGAGCGACCGGCTGGGCGCGTTCATGGAGTTGCTGACAGTCATCCGGCGGCGGTCTGGGCGAGTCGATAGGTCGGCCAATGGGCGTGCCTGACGGAGAGACGGGCGGCCGATCGGTGTTAGCCGCCCCCAGGTAAAGACGCCCAGCCTTCGGTGTGGTTTCACCCGCTTCGGCCGGGCGTTTAGGTGTCTGCGGGCTGGCCGGGGCCTTGGGAGCCTGGCCCGCCCTGGCAGGGCGGCTGACCGATGCCGCGCATGATCATGTCCAGATGCGATTGGGCGAACTGGTTTTCATCGAGGGGTTCCAAATCGCCGAAGACCATCGTGTGGATGACATAAAACATGACGGGGGCGATCAGGAGTTGGGGCACCGTTCCGGCTGCATCTTCGCGCACTTCGCTGCGTTCGACGCCGCGGGCGATGATGCGCGCCAGGAGCTGCTTTCCGGTGCTGAGAATGCGGGCGTGATACTGCGCCACCAGATCGGGCATATTCGGCCCCTCGGAGACCAGGATGCGCAGAAGCGCACTGTTCTTCGTGCTGGTCATCATCGCGTACATCTGGCCGAAAAGCGCCCGGAGGGTTTCTTCGGTGCTGTGGTCGCCCATGTCCATCTTGGCGGCGGCATCGCGGGTGAAGGCCGACATGGCGTTTTCGGCGACGGCCAGGAACAGCGCTTCCTTGTTTTCGAAGTAGAGATACAACGTGCCTCGCGACACGTCCGCGCGTTTGGCGATGCGGGCCATGCTCGCGCCAGCGAAGCCGTGTTCGTTGAATTCTTCCAGACCGGCGGCCAGGATTTCGTCCGGACGTTGATCCTTGCGGCGCCGATAGGCCGGCGCGTGCTCTGCGATTTCCTCTGCGGTCATGTCAGCATGTGATCCGGTTCCGTCGTCGCTTCGTACACCTATCAGAATTTTGATCACAAGGATCGACCAGCAGGGTTGAAAATTCCTCAAGACTTCTAATTACTGACACTACTGTCAGTAACGCAGTGGTGTGATACATGCTCCGCAACGCATTTCAAACCCTGACCGTCGTCGTGCGGGAGGCCTTCTGGCTCGCCCTCGCGGCGGGCATCGTCGTCGGGGGGATCCTGGGCTATCGATATCTCGGCGAAAATCGCGATGTCGTCGAAGCCCAGCCGATCGAGCGGCCGGTGGCACTGGTGGAAACGCAAAGGTTAACGCCCCATGACGGGCCTCTGCCAATCCGCGGGGAAGGCTTCGTTCTGCCGTTTCGCCAGGTCGCCGTCTCCGCTCGGGCATCGGGTTTGGTCACCATGGTCCACCCGGCCATCGTGAACCGCGGTGCATTTCAAGAGGGCGATGTCCTTTTGCAGATCGACGATCGTGCACAACGGACCACGCTGGACCAGACGCGCGCCAATATCGCTGCGTCGACCGCGCGGTTGGCTCAGGTCAGGGACGATCTTGACCGCACGAACGAGCTTTTGGCGCGTCAGGTCGCCACCCAGACGCAGGTCGATCAGCTGGAGTCGCAGATCACGGAGTTGGAGGCCAATCTCGAAGGGCTTCGCGCCGCGCAGGCCGCCGCCGAAATCGCCATTGACGACCGACAGGTCCTTGCGCCGTTCCATGGTTCGGTGCTGACCAAGAGCGTCGAGGTCGGCGATGTGGTCAATGTTGGCCAGGTGCTGGCCGAGGCATTCACGCCCAACGAGTTGGAAGTCGATATCGCCATTCGCCAAAGCGATGCTGCGCTGATCCCGGATCTGTTCGAAGGGGCGCAGCCTGCGGCCACCATCGACATCCCGTTTGCGGATTATGTGTTCCGGTGGCGCGGCCATGTCGATCGGGTGGAGCCGCAGCTTGACCGAGCCACGCGAACGCTGACCGCAGCGGTGCGTCTGGATGAGTTGGTTGGTATCGAAGGCAATGGCGCGGATGGGCAGACGCCCGCGTCGGGGGCGCCGCCGGCCCTGGTCAATGCCTTCGCTAAAGTCGTCATCGAGGGCGCGGAACCGCCCGATCTCTACCGCGTGCCATCGGTTGCGTTTCGGGGCGGCAACAGCCTGTGGCTGAATGACGGCGGAGAGCTGCGCATTTTTCCCGCGAGACGGGTGCATGTGGATGGTGAGTGGTCGTTTGTAGCCGTTACCGATGCCCCAGACAACGCCAGCGTCGTGCTGACAGCGCTGGCCGCACCGGTGCCGGGAATGCCGCTCCGCGACCTTGGCGGCACTGAGCAGGCGTCGCTGCAGATCGGAGCCGGGCAATGAATGCCGCGATCCGGTGGTGCGCCGAACATCCAGTCGCAGCCCTGCTGTCGATCATCTTTGTGGGCGCTTTGGGCGCCCTGTCGGCTTGGACGATTGCGCAAAAGACGTTCCCGGAGATCACGCTCGATAGCGTTCTGATCTCGGTCGAATACCAAGGCGCGTCCCCGACGGAGATTCAGGAAAGCGTCATCCGCCCCATCGAGGATGAACTGACGGCGGTCGATGGCGTCGATGAGATCACGGCGAGCATTTCCGAAGGCCGTGGCGGCGTGACGGTCACCTTTCTTCTTGGCGAGGATATCCAGGAAAAGCTCGACGAGATCCGAACCGAAGTCGACAGCATCGATGTCTTCCCCGAAGACGCCGAAGACCCTGTGGTGGTCCAATCCACCAATTCGAGCCGTGTTCTGGAAATTGCGGTCCATGGCACGGCTAGTGAGCGCGTGCTGACCGAAGAAGCCGAGCGGCTGCGCGATGAATTGCTGCGGCTCGATGCGGTGTCGTTCGTCGAGGTCGCCAATCGCCGCGACTATGAAGTGACCGTCGAAGTCGATCGCGACACGTTGCTGGCCTATGGGCTGACCATGGGCGAGGTGTCCGATGCGATCCGCCAGAATTCGCTCGAACTGCCGGGCGGGGCGATCGACACCGACACGGTGAGCTTCCCGATCCGCACTGTGGGGCGGAACTATACCCAGACGGATTTCGAAAACATCGTGCTGCGCACGGGGGAAAACGGCGGGCGGCTCTATCTGCGCGACGTGGCCACCGTGACCGATGGGTTCGAAGACACTGACTTGTCGGCGTCCTTCAATGGCGAGCGGTCGGTGTCGGTCAACGTGTTCCGCGTGGGCGAAGAACAGGTGCTTGAAATCGTCGATGCGGCCCGGGCCTATCTGCAGGACAATTTCCAGCCGAGCCTGCAGGAAGGGGTGTCTGCCACCGTCTGGCAAAACGACGCCCGCGAATTGCAGTCACGCCTGGAACTGCTGCTGACCAACGCCTTTATCGGGCTGACGCTTGTGGTCGTCTGTCTGGCGCTGTTTCTCGATTTCCGGCTGGCCGCATGGTCAGCCGTGGGGATTGCGGTGTCCTTCGCCGCAGCGCTGACGGCGATGGCGGCCTTCGGCATGTCGATCAATATGATCTCGCTTTTCGGGTTCATCCTGGCCATCGGGATCATCGTCGATAACGCCATCGTCGTGTCCGAAAACGTCTACACCTACAACGAACGGGGCATGACGCCGCAGGAGGCCGCCGTGCGCGCCACCCAGCGGATCGCGGTACCGGTGGTGTTTTCCACTGTCACGACACTCGTCGCCTTCTGGCCGCTGCTGCAATTGCCGGGCACGTTAGGGAAGTTCCTGTCCGACATCCCGCTTGTGGTGATGATCGTGCTCTGCATGTCGCTGCTGCAGGCGCTGTTCATTCTGCCGCGCAACCTGTCGAAGCTCGATGTTTCGCCGTCCTATCGCCCGAACCTTGTCCTACGGGTGCTGCGGCTGATCCGCAGCGGTGTGGATCGGGCGTTGCAGGCCTTCATCAACGGGCCGCTCGATGCGGTTCTCCGGTTCACCACACGCCGGGTGCTTGTCCCCATTGCCGGGGCCGTCGCGCTGATGATCCTGACCGTCGGCTTGCTGTCGCACGGCTATGTCCGGTTCAACTTCTTCCCCTCGATCGATGGCACCTTCGTCACCGCCAATATCGAGATGAACGATGGCACCACGTTCGAGATGACCGAACGGGTGGCAGAAGACGTGCGCCAGGCCGCCGTCCGCGCCGCCGCGGAGATCGAGTCCCGGTTGAGCGATACGGCGCCGCCGGTTCTTGTGGGCCAGAACGTGCTGGTGGGCCGGGGTGCGGCGGATGGCGGACCAGGGGGCGGCCAGGCCGCGAGTGGCGCGACCGTGGCCAATGTGGTCGTCGAGATCACCGATCCCGAGTTGCGGGATTGGCCCACGTCTGATTTCGAAACGGCTTGGATCGCGGCCATCGGGGATGTGCCGGGGGTCAATAGCCTGACGGTGTCGGCCCAGCTTGTCGGTGCGGGCGATCCAATCGCCGTGGAGCTTTCGCTGCCCGACGGTCAGGATATCAGCCCGGTCGTGGCGGACTTGCGAGAGGGGCTGCGCGGCATTCCCGGTGTCTTTTCGATCCGGGACGACAATTCCGCCGGCCGGACCGAATACCGGCTCGCCCTGCGGGAAGACGCGCGCATCTGGGGTGTGACGTTGGAAGACCTGGCGACGCAGACGCGCGCGGGCTTCTTCGGGATCGAGGCCACCACCGTCCAGCGGGGGGCTGACAACGTCGCCGTGATGGTGCGCTATCCGGCGGAGGATCGGGACAGCCTGGCGGACCTGCTGGATAGTTGGATCACCACGCCGTCGGGAGACATCATCCCCCTATCGGCGGTGGCCCGGATCGAAGAGGGCCTCGCCCCGACCGAAATCCTGCGCCGCGATGGCCGCCAGATCACCACCGTGACGGCGGATGTGGACCCGGCCGTGATCACCGGCCAGGCGGCAAACGGTATAATCCAGAGCGAATTGATGCCCGCGCTTTTGGACAGCTACGACGGGTTGATCATCGATTTCGGCGGCGAACAGCGGACCCAGGGTGATGCGGCGGCTGCGCTGGGGCAGGCGGTGGGTATCGCGCTTTTTGTGATCTTCGCGCTGCTCGCGCTGGTATTCCGATCCTATCTCCAGCCGCTTGTGGTGATGTTGGCCATACCCCTCGGCTTGGTCGGTGCTGTGGCGGGCCATCTGATCATGGGGTTGCCGCTGACCCTGCTGTCGATCTTCGGGATTATCGGGCTGGCCGGTGTGGTCATCAACAATTCGCTGGTGATGGTCGATCTCTATAATGAGTACTTGGCTGAGGATTTCGCGCTGGAAGAGGCTGTCGTCCGCGGAACGAAGGAGCGGTTCCGCCCGATCCTTCTGACATCTTTGACGACGTTCCTGGGGGTCTTTCCGCTGATCATGGAAACCTCGCTTCAGGCGCAGTTCCTGATCCCATTGGCGGTGTCCATCGGCTATGGGGTGTTGTTCGGGACCGCGATCGTCATCCTTTGCGTGCCCGCCGTCTTCATCGCCCAGGCGCGGGTCACCAACTTCGTCGGACGGGCGAAGGGTTTGTTCGAGCAGAGCAGCGACCGGCCTGCCGAGCCACGTGGCGACGAGGTCGTGCCGCTTGTCACCAGGCCCGTCGAGCCGTCAAAGGTCGCTGCTGAGTGACGGGATCGTAAGGCATCGGCGAGGTCGGTTTGCTGAGTGTAAGCTGGTCCGTCGCCGGGCCGGGGGGCGGCCCGGCGATGGACCGGCGCCCTGTGGGCTTGAGTCTGGTCTGGGGGTGGAACTGGGTTGGTAGCGGGCGGTTGTCTGATCCCTACAGCCAGTCCCACATCAAATCGCATCCAACCCGCGCTGTAGCGCCACCAAGAGGGCCGAGGTGGGCTCGATGCCGAGCGACAGTCGGAGATAGCCGTCGGGAACCGCATCGCCGAAGCGGGCGCGGCGGTCGGCGGAGGTGTGGGTGCCGCCGAAGCTCGTGGCGGGCAGGATAGAGGCCACGGCGACGAAGCGGTCGGCCGCGGCGATATCGGGCAGGGTCAGACCCAAGATGAAACCGGGCGCGCGCATCTGCGTGCTTGCCAGTGCATGGCCAGGATGGTCGGGGCGGCCGGGATAAGTCACTTCCGTCCTGGGGTGGTTGGCCAGAAGGTCGGCCGCAGCGGTGGCATTGTCGCACATGCGCGCCAGGCGGAGTTCCAGCGTGTCGAGGCTGCGGTT
>JBCDCS010000065.1:0-10600 GCA_039181205.1 Pseudomonadota bacterium | reverse complement strand
CCTGGGCGGAATTATGGAGCATTTCCAATCGGGCGAACCGGTTATGGAAGGCGCCGCGCAGGCCCAGCATGCCGCTAACCATGACGAGGCCGATGCCACCGTGGTCGGGCAGATCACAGAGCTTCTGGATACCCGCGTCCGCCCCGCTGTGGCGCAAGACGGTGGCGACATTACCTTCCACGGGTTCGATCGTGGTGTGGTCTACCTGCAGATGAAGGGCGCTTGCGCCGGTTGCCCATCCTCGACCATGACGTTGAAAATGGGCATTGAAAACCTGCTCCGCCACTACATCCCCGAAGTGGTGGAGGTCCGGCCCGTCGGGCTCTGATGATCGACCTGGACACTGTTTCGATGGGGCGCTGCAATTGCGGCGCCTCAGTCGTTTTGGGCTAGGGGCTTTTGCAGACTGCAATGACAGCCTCTGACCGGCTGGGTCTCGGCTTCGATACGTCGGCCGCCCATTGCGCGGCTGCGCTCGTGTTGGGCGAACGGATCCTGGCGCATCGGGTCGAACCCATGACTCGCGGCCAGGCCGAACGCCTGGTGCCCCTGCTTGAAGACATACTGGTCGAGGCCAACGTGACCTGGTCCGATCTGGAAGTCTTGGGCGTCGGGACTGGCCCCGGCAACTTTACCGGGACCCGCATCGCCGTGGCGGCGGCCCGGGGTCTGGCGCTGTCGCTCGGCATTCCGGCGGAAGGCGTCAGCCTGCCCGATGCCTACGGCCAGGATCGGACGGTCGTCTGCCTGCCCGCCCCGCGCGGCCAAGTTCATATGGCCTGGCGTGGCGACATCAGAACGTTGCAACCGACAGACCTTCCCGCGGACTGGCCTCGCATCCTGCGCGGTCCCGCGGCCGACCTTGTGGCCGTGCAGACCCAGGCCCAGCTCGACAAGACCCCCGCCCTGGCCCCAGCCATCGCATGGCGGGCGGCCCAGCACGCCGCGCCGGGGCGTCCGCGCCCGGCCCCCCTCTACCTTCGGCCAGCCGACGCGGCGAAACCAACAGACAGCCCGCCGGATATCCTCTGATTTCCATTGAATATTTTGGGCAACTTCGCTATCGTCGTAAGCACGCGACTGGACCTTCAAACACTGAACTGGACATGCCGGACCAGATGGATACTGCCAGCCTCGCGGCTTTGCATGCCGTGTGTTTTGACGGACCCGCCCGCTGGTCAGCCGATGCTTTCGAGGAAGCGTCCATCCAGTCCGCCTGCTTTTTCGTTCCCGAATGGGGCGATCCGGACGGTTTCGCACTCGGCCGTGTCATCGCGAACGAAGCCGAATTGCTGACGCTTGTCGTCGCACCACATCTGCAGGGCCAAGGCCGGGGGCGCCGTCTTCTGGTCGATTTCGAATCCGAAGCCCGCAGGCGTGGCGCCGTCACAGCGTTTCTGGAAGTTCGGGCCGACAACCAAACCGCGGTGGCGCTCTATCGCAGCGCTGGCTGGGCCCTCGTGGGAACACGACGCGGCTATTATGGCGGCATCGATGCCCTCGCACTCCGCAAGACGCTCTGACCGGGCGTCATAGACCCCTTACAAGCGGTTGACCTTCCCCGGCCCCTGCGGCCTTATCCCGGGCATCGCAAGAATGGGCCGGGGGTAACCAGGCCCGTCCAACGGGAGACCAACATGAATATCAAGACCACGCTTTTGGGCGCTGCGGCCGGCATCGCTCTCATCGCCGGAACGGCGGCGGCGGAAGACGTCAGCCCGGGCCTGATCATCGATCTGGGCGGCAAGTTCGACAAGTCCTTCAACGAATCCGCGTTCAACGGCGCACAACGCTGGGTCGAGGAAACGGGCGGCGAATATGCCGAAACCGAGCTTTCCAACGAAGCCCAGCGCGAACAGACCATGCGCCGCATGGCCGAGCGGGGGGCCAACCCCGTGGTCGTCCTCGGCTTTGCTAACGGCTCGACCCTCGACGTGGTGGCGCCTGATTACCCGGACACCGATTTCGTCATCGTCGACATGGTCGTGGACCAGCCGAACGTGAAATCCGTCGTCTTCTCCGAACATCAGGGCTCCTACCTGGTCGGCATGATGGCTGCCATGGCGTCCGAGACGGGCACGGTGAGCTTCGTGGGCGGGATGGATGTGCCGCTGATCTCCAAGTTTGCCTGCGGCTATGCCCAGGGCGTGAAGGCCGTGAACCCGGACGCCAATGTGATCGTCAACATGACGGGCACGACGCCCAGCGCCTGGAACGACCCGGTGAAGGGCGCAGAACTGACCCGGAACCAGATCAGCCAGGGCTCCGACGTGGTCTTCGCCGCCGCTGGCGGCACCGGGATCGGCGTGCTTCAGGCCGCGGCCGATGAGGACATCCTGTCCATCGGCGTGGACTCGAACCAGAACTATCTGCATCCGGGCGAGGTTCTGACCTCCATGGTCAAGCGCGTGGACAACGCCGTCTACCAGGCCTTCACCGATGCGGCGAATGGCGAATTGGAGACGGGCATCACCGTCATGGGCCTGGAAAACGAAGGTGTTGGCTTCGCGATGGATGAAAACAACGCCGATCTGGTCTCGGCTGAAATGGTCGCCGCCGTGGAGGACGCCAAGGCGAAGATCATCGCCGGGGAAATCCAGGTCCACGACTACCTGACCGACAATTCCTGCCCCGCCTTCTGATCGAATGGCGGACGCGGACCCCGGACAGGTGCTGCTGAAGCTCCTTTCGGCCTGGAACGAGGCCGATGCCGAGGCCCGCGATCACATCTTGGACGAGGCCCTCGCGGCCTCGTTCACCTATGAGGACCCCCACGCGCCCGCCCCGTTCCAAGGCAAGGATGGCATGGCGGAGTATCTGACGATCTTTCGCACCAATCTGCCCGACGCGGTTGTGCTGCCTCTCGGCGCCCCGTCGATCACCCACAACACGGCACTGGCCCGCGCGCGGCTCGACCGGAACGGCGAGCCCTTCGCCTCCTTGATCTTTATTGGCACGCTCGACGGTGGCGGCCTGTCCCGCGTCACCGGCTTCGTAGAGGAAGAATGACCGATTCCAGCCTTGCCATCGAACTGCGCGGCATCTCCAAAGCCTTCGGCCCTGTCCAGGCCAACAAGGACATTTCGATCCAGGTCAGGCGGGGCACGATCCACGGCATCATCGGTGAAAACGGCGCGGGTAAATCGACGCTGATGTCGATCCTCTACGGCTTCTACAAAGCCGATGCCGGCGAGATCTTCATCGGCGGCCGGAAGACCGAAATCCCCGACAGCCAGGCCGCCATCGACGCGGGCATCGGGATGGTGTTCCAACACTTCAAGCTTGTCGAAAACTTCACCGTTCTGGAAAACGTGGTGCTCGGCGCGGAAGAGGGCGCCATGCTCCGACCGAGTTTAAGAAAGGCACGCACCCTTCTGAAACAACTGGCAAAAGACTACGAGATGGACGTCGATCCGGACGCCATCATCGAAGAGCTGGGCGTCGGCCAGCAACAACGCGTCGAAATTCTGAAGGCGCTCTACCGCGAAGCCGATATCCTCATCCTGGACGAACCGACCGGTGTGCTGACCCCCGCCGAAGCGGACCATTTGTTCCGCATCCTCCGCGGCCTGCGGGACGAGGGGAAGACAATCATCCTGATCACCCACAAGCTGCGCGAGATCATGGAGATCACCGACACCGTTTCGGTCATGCGCCGAGGCGAGATGACGGCGACCGTGAAGACGGCGGATACCTCGCCCGAGCAGTTGGCCGAACTCATGGTCGGTCGCAAAGTTCTGCTGCGGGTCGACAAGAAAGCAGCCCAGCCTGGCAAGACCGTCCTTGAGGTGGAGAACCTGCGCGTCACCGATGCCCAAGGGGTCGAGCGTCTGAAAGGCATCAGTCTGGCCATCCATGCGGGTGAAATCCTGGGCATCGCCGGGGTTGCAGGCAATGGCCAGTCTGAGCTTCTGGAAGTGCTTGGCGGCTATGCCAGCGGCACCGGCACCATCCGTATGAACGGCCAGGAAATCGACCTGACGGGCACAGCCTCCGACGCCCAGACCCGCCGCGCGCGCGGCATCGCCCATGTGCCCGAAGACCGTCAGCGGGAAGGTCTGATCATGGATTACCGCGCTTGGGAAAATGTGGGTTTCGGCTACCACCATGACGAGAAGTACAATTCCGGCGCCTTCATGAACCTCTCCGCGCTGCGCGAGGATTGCGAGGGCAAGATGCAGCGCTTCGATGTCCGCCCGCCCAACCCAGCGCTGACCGCCAAGAGCTTTTCCGGCGGCAACCAGCAGAAGATCGTGCTAGCCCGCGAGATCGAGCGGAACCCCGACCTGCTGCTGATCGGTCAACCCACCCGCGGCGTCGATATCGGCGCAATCGAGTTCATTCATCAGCAAATCGTGGCCCTGCGCGACCAGGGAAAGGCGATCCTTTTGGTGAGCGTTGAACTCGATGAGATCATGGCCCTGTCGGACCGCATCGCCGTGATGTTCGATGGCCAGATCATGGGCGAGCGCCTGCCCGCGGAGACGGACCAAGGCGAACTTGGCCTGCTCATGGCGGGCATGTCAGGAGCTGCCGCATGACCGACGCGCTGCCCAAATGGGTCGATATCGCCCTCATCCCTCTGCTGAATCTGGTGTTGGCCCTGATCATCTCGGGCATCGTGGTCGCCGCCATCGGTGAGAACCCGTTCGAAGCCCTGGGTTACCTAGTCACGGGCGCCGTGGGGACCGTCAATAATTGGGGGTTTACATTATTTTACGCGACGAACTTCATCTTCACCGGTCTGGGAGTCGCGGTCGCATTCCATGCCCGCCTGTTCAATATCGGCGGGGAAGGTCAGGCGGCGATCGGCGGCCTGGGCGTTGCACTCTGCCTGCTCTTCATTCCGTGGCCGCACTGGACCATCGCCCTGCTGGCAGCATCGCTCGGCGCGGCGGCATTCGGCGCGGCCTGGTCGGCGATCCCGGCCTATCTCCAGGCAAAGCGCGGCAGCCACATCGTCATCACGACCATCATGTTCAACTTCATCGCCTCGGCGCTGATGGTCTACCTGCTGTCCCGGGTCCTCCTCGTTCCAGGCGCCGGTGGGTCCCCAGAAACCGCCCGCTTCGTGGAAGCTGTCCGCCTACCCAACGCCTATGACGTGGCACCCTGGCTCGGCTTCCGACGGTCGACGCCACTCAACGTTTCATTCCTTCTGGCGATTGCCGCCTGTATCGGCGTCTGGCTACTGATCTGGCGCACGCGGCTCGGCTACGAAATCCGCGCCTTCGGCCATTCCGAACCGGCGGCGATCTATGCCGGCATCTCGCCCGTGAAGATCACTATGATCGCCATGCTGATCTCCGGCGGACTTTGCGGGTTGATGGCCATCAACTCGGTCATGGGCGAGGCCGAGCGCTTGGTCATCGACCCCGTCCAGGGGGCAGGCTTCGTCGGCATCGCGGTCGCGCTGATGGGTCGGTCGCATCCGGTCGGCGTGTTCCTGGCCGCGCTCCTGTTCGGTATGCTGTACCAAGGCGGGGCCGAGGTCGAATTTGAGATCCCCGCCATCACGCGGGAGATGATCCTGGTCATCCAGGCGCTCGTCATCCTCTTCACCGGCGCGCTCGACAACATGGTCCGCATGCCGGTCGAGCGACTTTTCCTGCAGGCCCGCAGACCCGCCCGCGCGCCGCTGCCCACAACACCCCTGGAAGCCGGCGGCCACAAAGACCGCAGTAAGGTCGAGCCATGAGCGAAATCGCCCCCTACCTGCCGGGCCTCATGGCCGCGCTGGGCGTCTTTGCCGTCGGGTTCCTCGTCATCGGGCCGAACATCGCGGCGATCATGGCCACCTCCATGGCCTATGGACGTCGGCGCGGTCTGACGATGGCTTTGGGCGTGTCGCTGGGATCGGGCCTGTGGGCCGCGCTCACCGTGGCGGGCCTGGCCTCCCTGATCACCGCCTATGCGGGCGCGGTCACCGTGTTGAAGCTCTTCGGCACGGCGTTCCTGATCTGGCTGGCCTTCAAGTCCTTCCGCTCCGCCCTCAGACCAGATGCCGTACCACCGCCCGGCCGCGCGACCCGAGGCAACGCCTTCCTCGCCGGGCTGACGATCCAGATGACCAATCCCAAGGCGGCGCTGCAATGGATCGCAATCGCGGCCTTGGCCATGGACGGCCAGGCGCCTTGGCAGGTCGGCGCAGTGCTTGTGGCGGCCGCCCTCATCCTGTCCCTGATCGGACATGCGGCCTATGCGATGGTGTTCTCCACCGGAATGATCGTCACCGCCTATGCCCGCGCGCGCCGCTGGATCGAGGGCGCGCTCGGCCTGCTCTTCACCACCTTCGCCTACCGCCTGGCCACGGAGCGGACATGAGCTTTCTCGAACTTCTCCAGATCTTTGAATCCTCGCTCCGCCTCGCAACACCGCTGCTGCTGGCCTGCCTCGCGGGGCTGTTCAGCGAGCGGGCGGGCATTTTCGATATCGGGCTCGAAGGCAAGATGCTCGCCTCCGCCTTCTTCTCCGCCGCCTTCGCCGCCTATACCGGTAATGTCTGGCTTGGGCTTTGCGCGGGCATCATAGCGTCGATGCTGCTCGCCCTGCTCCACGGCGTGGCGTCGATCACCTTCCGGGGCAATCAGCTGATCTCCGGCGTGGCGATCAACTTCCTGGCGGCAGGCCTGACCGTCGTCATCAGCCAGGCCTGGTTCGGCCTGGGCGGCCGCACGCCACAATTGGAAGGCGCGGCGCGGTTCAGCGAAGTGAGCCTTCCCTTCGTCGACGCGCTGAGCGGTATCCCAGTCTTCGGCCCCATCTATGCCAACCTGCTCTCGGGCCATGCCGTGCTGGTCTATGTCGCGCTCCTTTGCGTCCCCACCACCTGGTGGCTGCTCTACCGGACACGCTTCGGCCTGCGCCTGCGGGCCGTGGGCGAGAACCCTGCCGCCGTCGACACCGCGGGCATCAGCGTCGTCGGCTTGCGCTATGCAGCCGTTCTGATCTGCGGCTTCCTCTGTGGTCTGGCGGGCGCCTACCTGGCCACGGCCCTGGCCGCGGGCTTCGTCAAGGACATGTCGGCCGGCCGGGGCTTCATCGCGCTGGCCGCCCTGATCTTCGCCAAATGGCGGCCGTGGTACGCGCTGGGCGCCACGCTGCTCTTCGGCCTGCTGGAGGCGCTCGGCAACCGCTTCCAGACCCTGGAACTGCTGGGCGTCACCATCCCCACCCAGTTCATGCAGGCGCTGCCCTACATTCTGACCGTGGTCATCCTGGCCGGCTTCGTCGGCCGCGCCGTCCCACCCCGGGCGGGCGGGGAGCCATACGTGAAAGAACGGTGATCACAATACGCGACGGGCGCGCCTCGGATGCGCAGGCGCTTTCGGAGGGCTTTGCCGAAATGGGTTGGGATCGCCCGCCCGAGCGTTTCCACGCCTATCTGTCCGATGCTACGGTCCGCATGCTCGTAGCTGTGAACGGCGAGCAACCGATCGGTCACGCCCAAGTACGCCACCATGCGGACGGCGCATCGGAGATTTTCGACCTAAACGTCCTCGCCCCGTGGCGCAGAAGGGGCGCGGCCTCGGCCCTGCTGGGAAGGGCCGAGGCGCTCTCCTTGCGGAGCGTGCGGTTGGGCGTTGGCGTGACGGCGGACTACGGCCCGGCACTCGCGCTCTACCTTGCGCGCGGCTACCGGCCCGACGGCTTGGGCCTGTCCCAAGCGGGCCGCCCCGTCGCGTATGGCGAAGTCGTCACGGTGGACGACGGCCTTGTCCTGACCCTCGTCAAGGAACCCGCATGACCTCGAAGGATCTCGCTGCGATCATCCGCGAGCGCGCCGGGACCGAACCTGCAAAATTCGGCCTGATCCTCGGCTCCGGCCTGGGTCATCTGGCGGAGCGGGTCGATGGCGTCGCCATCGACTACGCCGATCTGCCTGGCTTTCCCGGTGCCCATGTCTCGGGCCACAACCCGAAGCTGGTGATCGGCACGCTGGGTGGCACGCGGGTCGCCGTCTTCGGCGGGCGGTCACACTATTACGAGACCGGCAAACCCGACGCCATGCGCGTACCCCTAGAGGTCCTGGCCGATCTCGGCGTCGGGTCCGTCATTGCAACCAATGCCGCCGGGAGCCTGCGGACCGATATGCCCACAGGCTCGCTCATGCTGTTCTCGGACCACATCAACTTCTCCGGCCTGAACCCACTGATCGGAGAGCCTACGGACGCCCGCTTCGTGCCCATGACCGATGCCCATGATCCGGGCCTTCGCGCCGCCCTGCGTAACGCAGCCCAGGCGGAAGACGTTGACCTGCACGAAGGCGTCTATGCCTGGTATTCCGGCCCGTCTTTCGAGACCCCCGCCGAAATCCGGGCGCTCAGGACCTTGGGCGCGGATGCCGTGGGCATGTCCACCGTCCCGGAGGTCATCCTGGCCCGCTTCCTGGGCCTGAAGGCCGCCGCCATCTCGACGGTCACCAATATGGCCGCGGGCCTGTCGGACGAGGCGATCAGCCACGACCACACCAAGGCCATGGCGCCGCTGGGTGCGGCGAAGCTGGAGAAGGTGCTGACGCGGTTCCTGGCCTGAGGCGGTCGCGCCCGTCATGGGGATGGCAGCGCGTTGGACGCAGGGCCTATAGTGCTGGTTCTGCTAAGTGTCAGCGTTTACTTACCATTCCCGCCCCACCCCGGACCGGAATCAAGCCCGGAGGGCACCGGTCCATCGCCGGGCCGCCCCTCGGCACGGCGATCTGGCTGATGCCAGCGCCTAGCTATGGGCTTCTTCGGACGTGGCAGAGATAAAGTGCTATCGAACGACCATTGGATCGCCGCACCGCGGCCCGCCGATGGACCGACTTTGCAGCCGGTAGAGCAAGGCCGCGCAAAGCCACACACCATAAACCAACACTTCAGACCGTCGATCCAAACCTAACCCCGCATTTTCCGCGCGATCCGCTCCGCCATCATGATCACCGGCGCGTTGGTGTTGCCGCCCACGATGGTCGGCATCAGCGACGCATCCACCACCCGCAGCCCCTCGATGCCGAGGACGCAACCTTCGCCATCGGTCACGTCGCCCATCGCAACTGTGCCCACTGGGTGATAGATCGACTCCGCCCGGGCGCGGATGATCGCAACCCAGTCATCCCGCGTCTCCGGCCGGGCCTCGGGCTTGTGCCAACCCAAGCGGATTTCGTCGAAGGCTGGTTGCGACAGGATGTCGGCGGCCATCTCCGCGCCCGCGACCAGCACCTCCAAATCCGCCTCATCCGCCAGGTAACTGGGATCAATCGCAGGTGCCGCGGCGGGATCGGCCGAGGCCAATCGGATCGTCCCTCGCGACCTGGGATAGAGCCCACAGGCATGGAGCGACACGCCGGTCAGCCCCCAATTCCGGTTCTCCCCGTGATCCTCCCCCAGGGCCGGGAGGAAATGGAACTGCAGATCCGGCTTCGACAGCCCGTCGCGCGAGCGGGCAAAACCCGTTCCTTCGGCCAGGTTCGACGCCAGCAACCCCGTCCGTCCCCGCAGCCAATCTAGCGGCGCCTTCAGGCTCTGGGCCAGGAAGCCAAGTGTATAGCCGATGGCGCTGCCGGCCTTGGTGCGGATCATGCAGTTGATGTCCAGGTGATCCTGCAGGTTGCTGCCGACGTCGGGGGCATCTTGGACCACGCTGATCCCATGGTCCCGCAGATGCGCCGCCGGGCCGACGCCTGACAACATCATCAGATGGGGCGATCCAATGGCACCCGCGCAAAGGACGACTTCGCGCCCCAGGATTTCCTCGCCATCCGCCTCGATCGCTGCGGCCCGCGTCCCGTCAAACAACACACGTGTGACCTGCCGCCCGGTCTCGACCGTCAAGTTCGGCCGCGCACGCACCTCGGGTGGCAGATAGGCCCGCGCGGCCGAACATCTCAGCCCGCGATGGGTTGTCGTATCGAACAGCCCCACGCCCTCACGATCCGGTGCGACGGCATCCTCCATCCGCCGGTATCCAGCCTGCGCCCCCGCCTCCAGATAGAGCCGCGTCGCCGGATGCATCCAATCGGGCCGGGTCACATGCAGCGGCCCATCATCGCCATGCCATTGCGAAACGCCCTCCGAATGACATTCCGACGCCTTGAACAGATGCAGGGCCTCCGCGCCGGACCAGCCGTGACCCCACTCGTCGTAATCGGACAGATCGCCCCGCGCGTAGCACATGGCGTTGATCCCGGAAGACCCCCCGAGCACCTTCCCGCGTGGCCACCGCAACCGCCGCCCGTTCAGCCGCGATTGCGGCAAGGTCGAAAAGCCCCAATCCGCGATCCCGTTGCCGAGCACCTCCGCCAACCCGGCCGGGATATGCAGCAACGGATTGCGCGCCCGGCCGCCCGCTTCCACCAAAACCACGCGCACCGATGGGTCTTCCGAAAGACGGCTTGCCATCACGCAGCCCGCCGAGCCGCCGCCGACGATCACATAATCCGCCACCTCTGCCATCACGCCAAACTGTCCAGGCTGGGGCCGGCTGACAAGCCCATCGGGGCGCATCTGACGCTGCGGCATCGGTTTGACGCCACCGGCGCCCCCTGCCATCACGGGATCAGGACCAGAGGATCGGCCCCGTGCAAATCTATCTCCCCATCGCGGAAGTCTCCGTGAATGCT
>JBCDCS010000064.1:0-10677 GCA_039181205.1 Pseudomonadota bacterium | reverse complement strand
GGCCTGCCCACCCTGATCGTGACGCTCGGCACGCTCAGCCTGTTTCGCGGTGCATTGCTGACCTTCATCGGCACGGCGCAGATCTCGAACCTGCCCTCGGGCATGCGCGACTTCAGCCGTTGGATGATGCTGCGGGGCACGGACGCGGATGGCAATTTCTATTCGCTCCACTGGGCTTTCGCCTTTCTCGTGGTCGTCGTCGTCCTCACCTGGTTTATCCTGAACCGCACCACGCTGGGCCGCGCGATCTACGCCATCGGCGGCGCGCCCGAGAGCGCGCGGCGCATCGGCATCGACGTTAAGCGAACGCAGATGTTCATCTACGTCTATGTCGGTGCCTTGGCGGGGCTGGCGGGGATCATGCACGGCTCGCTCGCGCGCATCTCGAACCCGCAGGACCTCGTCGGGCTGGAGCTCAGCGTCATCGCCGCCGTCGTCTTGGGCGGTGCGCGGCTGACCGGCGGCGTCGGTACCCTGACGGGCACATTGCTGGGCGTGGCGCTCATCGTCCTCGTCCGTAACTCGCTCATCGTCATCGGTGTGCCGAGCGTTTGGCAATCGGTCGTCATCGGCGCACTGATCCTGCTCGGCACGGGCCTGCCAGCCTATCAAGCCTTGCGCGCCCAGAGGCGGGCCGCGTGACCTGGCTGCGCACGCCCGAGGGCCGCTTGGCCGTGATCGCCGTGGCGGTCTTCGTCCTGATGGCGCTGCTCAACCCCGACCGCTTCGTGTCGCCCCAGAACCTCACGTCGATGGCGTTCCAGTTCCCGGAATTCGCGATCCTGGCGCTCGCCGTCGCCGTCGCCATGCTGACCGGCGGCATCGATCTGAGCGTCGTCGGCACCGCCAACCTCTCCGCCGTCATCGCCGCGACGATCATGGCGAACTACACCGGCGGCGGGGACGGCGTCGGCATCGTCGTGGCCGCCTCCGCCCTGGCCCTGGTCGTGGGGCTGGTGGCCGGGCTCTTCAACGGTGTGCTTGTGGCGACGTTCAACCTGCCGCCGATCCTCGCGACCCTCGGCACCGGCCTCATCTATACCGGCCTCGCCCTCGTCATCACCGGCGGGCCTGCCGTGCTCGGCCTACCGCCCGCCGCCGCCTGGATCGGCAATTCCACGATCTTCGGCATCCCGATGCCGCTCATCGTCTTCGCCCTGCTGGCGGCAGGGGTCGGCTGGCTGATGATGCGCACGGCTTTCGGCCTGAAGACCCGGATGTTTGGAGCCAACCCTCTGGCCGCCAGATACGCCGCGATGGACACGGGCGCCGTGCTTCTGAAGCTCTACGCGCTCTGCGGCACGCTTTCGGCGGTCGGCGGGCTTATCATCATGTCCCGCGCGAACTCGGCCAAGGCGGATTACGGCTCCAGCTACCTGCTGCTCGCCGTGCTCATCGCCGTCTTGGGCGGCGTCAATCCCTATGGCGGCTACGGGCGCATCATCGGCGTCGTCCTCGCCGTCCTCTCGATGCAGTTCCTCAGCTCCGGCCTGAACCTCCTTGGCGTCACGAACTTCGCGCGCGAGATGATCTGGGGCGCGCTGCTCATCGCCGTCATGCTTATCAACACCCTCATCTCCCGGAGGACGTCATGAAGAAAATCCTCAACGATCCCGAGCAGTATGTGGACGAGATGCTCGACGGCCTCTGTGCTGCCCATCCCCAGTTCTACCGCCTGGTCGGCGACGACAAACGCGCCGTCGCCCGCGCCACGCCCGGCGCGAAGGGTAAGGTCGGAATCGTGTCCGGCGGCGGCTCGGGCCATCTACCGGTCTTCACCGGCTATGTGGGGCCCGGTCTGCTGGACGCTTGCGCCATTGGCGATGTGTTCAACTCGCCCACCACCGACCAGATGGCCGATGCGATCCGCGCCGCCGATCAGGGCGCAGGCGTAGTTCGGCTCTACGGGAATTACGGCGGCGACGTCATGAATTTCGACATGGCCGGCGACTTGGTGGAGATGGACGATATTGTCTGCACGACCGTCCTTCTGGCCGACGACGTCGCCTCCGCCCCGCCGGAGGAAGCCGAGAAGCGCCGGGGCGTGGCGGGTATGGTTTACGCCTTCAAGATGGCAGGCGCCGCGGCCGAGGCGGGGCTCGACCTCGACGGCGTCACGCGTGTCGCCCAGAAGGCCGCCGACGCGTGCCGGTCGGTGGGCGCGGCTTTGTCGTCCTGCACCGTGCCGCAGGCTGGCAAGCCCACCTTCGACATCGCGGAGGACGAGATGGAGATGGGTATGGGCATCCACGGCGAGCCCGGCGTCTGGCGCGACAAGCTTAAGACCGCTGACGAGATCGCCGAAGAAATGATGGACCGCCTGCTAGCCGACATGTCGGTCGGGTCCGGTGATCGGGTGTCAGTGCTGGTGAACTCGCTGGGCGCCACACCGCCGGAGGAGCTCTACATCCTCTACCGCATCGTGAAGGCTCGGCTGGAGAGCGCAGGCGCGGAGATCGTCATGCCTCTGGTGGGCCGCTATGCCACATCGATGGAGATGGCAGGGGTGTCGTTCACGCTGTGCAAGCTGGACGAAGAATTGGAAGGTTTCCTGAAAGCCCCCTGCGATTGCGCGTTCTGGACCGTCACATGATCACCGTCGCCGATCTGCGGTTGGCGGCAGAGCGGCTGCGGGACGCCATGGAGGTGGAGGCGGACGCCTTGAACGAGATCGACGGCGCCCTCGGCGATGGCGATCTGGGTGTGACCATGCGGCGAGGCGCGCGCGCCGTGGCCGAGCGGGTCAACGAGATGCCGGACGACGATTTCGGCAAGGCTTTGATGGTGGCGGCGCAGGCTTTCACGAAGACGTCCGCGTCGTCCTACGGAACGCTGATCGCCACGGGGCTGATGGCGGCCGGGAAGGAGACAAAGGGTCGGGCCGGGATCGAAGCGGCGGATTTTTCCAGCCTGGTTGCGGCGGCTCGGGACAAGATGATGGAGCGCGGGAAGGCGGCGCTTGGCAACAAGACCGTCCTGGATTCGCTGGATGCGATGGCCGAGGCCCTCGACGGCGCGGATGATCCAGCGGCGGCGGCGGTCGAAGCGGCCGAAAGCGCACAGATCGCCATGCGGGAGAAGCCAGCTCAGATCGGGCGGGCGCGCATCTTTGCCGAAAAGTCGGTCGGGATGGATGATCCGGGAATGGTCGCGATGACGAAGATCGTGTGCGCGATCACCGACCGCTGAATAAAGCCTCCTGGAGCCAGGCGGTTAGAATTCTCATTCGAGTGGGCGAGTGTGGCCTGAACCGATCACTGACCTGCTGGGCACCCTGCGGGCTTGATTCCGGTCCTTATAGAAGCTGCAAGAGCCTACAGCCGTCAATTGACGCTGCGAAAGTCTAATCGCCATTCCCCCATACGCGGTCGAGCAGGGCGAGCCAGTTGCCGTGGCAGATTTTCGTCATGAGTGCCTCGCCATAGCCGTGGTCGCGCATGGCTTGGCGCAGCACCGGCAGCTTGGAGATGTCCGACAACGCCTCGGGGACCACGGCGCCGTCATAGTCGGACCCCAAGCCCACGCGATCTTCGCCCAGTCGGTTGATCAGATAGTCCAGGTGACGGAGCATCTGCTCGAGAGGCGTATCGGCGATCTTGCGACCGTCTTCGCGCAGGAATGACACGGCGAAGTTTAGGCCGACCAGACCGTCGCTTTCGGCGATAGCATCCAGTTGGCGGTCGGTCAGGTTGCGCGCATGGTGGCAGAGCGCGTGGGGGTTGGAATGGGTCGCGACCAGGGATCGGGTCGAGTGCTTTGCGACGTCCCAGAACCCGGCTTCATTCAGATGGCTGAGATCGAACATGATGCGGCGGGCGTCGCAGGCCTGGATCAGGCGGATGCCTTCAGGCGTAAGACCGGGGCCGGTATCCGGTCCCGACGGAAAGCGGAAGGGGACGCCGTGGCCGTAGATCGTGGGCCGCGACCAGACCGGGCCGAGCGAGCGAAGGCCCGCGGCATAGAGCACGTCGAGCGCGTGGAAGTCGGGATCGATGGCCTCGGCCCCTTCCATATGGAGGATCGCGGCCAGTTTGCCCGCGGCTCGAGCGTCGCGGATATCGGCGGTGGAGCGGCAGACGTGCAGGGCCCCCCGGTGCTCCAGATCGAAGAGGAGCGCGGCTTGGGTCAGGACGACGTCCAGGGCTTGCTGCTGGGGCATGGGGGTCGGCAGCGGGATGTCATAGCTGGGCTGACGCATCAGCGCGAAGAGCTCTTCCATCGGCTGGTCGTCGGATGAGGGCACCCAGCAAGCGAAGAAGCCGCCGCCAAAGCCACCCTGCACCGCCTTTGGAAGGTCGATCGCGCCGCCCCGTCCATCAAACACGCCTTGCAGAGCGGGCCGGCCGCCCGCGGCATGGAGCTTGGACATCAGGTCATTGTGGCCGTCAAAAATGTACGGGTCGGTCATATCTGCCCATGGTCGGCCAGCAGCGCACGGGCCGTCACCTCGTCGGTGATGAGTGTTGTGGGGTGCAGGGACGCAATCGTGGCCCGCAGGATCGCCAGCTTCTCTGGTCCGCCGGAGATCAGAATGCGGTCATCGACCTTGCGCAGGCGGTCCAGGTCGATGGACATGGCCCGGCGGTTGATCGAGTGATCGACGGGGCGGCCCTCTGCATCGAGAAAGTTGTAAAGCGCATCGCCCACGGCGCCGATTTCCTGCAATTGCTCGCGCTCCGCCTGGGTGACGTGACCCAGGCGATAGGACGTGGTCAGTTGCGAGAGGCCGCCGCAGGAGATCAGCGCCACATCGCTGCCCTCGGCGATCTGGAAGACCTGGTCGAGGCCGCAGCGTTCCAATAGGGCGTGTCGGGTGACCGGGCTGTCGACCAGTGCGGGGGCGGGGATCAGGAAGCCTTCCGCATCGAAGAGTTCGGCGAAGGCCCAGGCGAATTCGGCGGGATTGAAGCGCTTCGCTTCGGAGATGCCGCCAAGGAGCGAGATCACGCGCAGGGCCTCGATATGCCGGGGCGTGAGGAAGTCCAGCATGGCATGGAGCGTGCGGCCCCAACCGACGCCGACAGTCATATCGGGGCGCAGGATGTCAGAGACATGGCGCCCGGCTGCGGCGGCGATCAGGCGGGTCGGATCGTCCTCGGGGCTGGTGTTGGGGGCGACGACGGCGCGGCGCAGAGCGAAGTGCTTCTCCAGTGCGCGTTCCAGGGCGACAACATCGGCCAGGGGCGACGTGATGCCGATGGTGACTTCGCCCCGGCGGCGGGCCTCGGACAGGAGACGGGTAACGGCCACACGGTTGATGCCGAGTTCCTGGGCGACCTCGGATTGGGTCTTGCCTTCGACATGGTATATCCAGGCTGCGCGAATGCGCTGGGCGTGTTGCGCTTCATCTGCAGTCTGGATTGGCTGGTGCTGATCGTCTGGCATGGCGGTCCCCTAAGGCGCTTGGGTCAGGACGTCTAGCACCGCATCCGGCGCCTCCACATGGGGAAGGTGTCCGATCCCATCGAAGAGATTCAGGGCTACACGGCCGGGGGCGTGGAGCGCGGCCTGCCAAGGTGTAACTCTGTCGGCGCGACCCCAAAGGATGCGGGTCGGACAGGTGACCCGATCGAGCGCTGCGGTCAGATCGAAGGCGCAGGTACCATCTGGGAACAGCGCGTCGAGCATGACCGTCTGGGCGTGGCGCTGGGCAGGATCACTCCGAGATTTGGCGGCCGCCCGGATATAGGCATCGGAAAGGCTTGCTGGATCGCCAGTAAGCTGCCGGATCCAAGGGCCCAAGCTTTCGGCTTTTGTCGAGCGGGCGATACCTTGGAGGATATCGCCGTCGATGCGCGGGTCGAGACCGGCGGGTGCGATCAGGGTGAGGTCTTTGATTTGGCGGGGGCGGGTATCGGCGAGGGCGAGTGCGACAGCGCCGCCCAAGGAATGGCCGATCAGGCGGACGGGACTGCCGCCAAGGGCGTCAAAGGAAGTGCGAAGCTGGGCGACGAGATCGACGAAGTCGGAGATAGTGCGGCGGGGAGACCGGCCATGGTTTGGCAGGTCGATGCGATGGATCGGAGCGGTCTGGCCGAGGCGGTCGGCCAGCGGTGTCCACTGGTGGGCGTCAGCGGCAAAGCCGTGGATCATCAACCAGGCGGGGGCATCGCCGGTGCCTGAGCTATAGACATGGAGATCGCCGGTTTGGCTCGTCGGCGGCTCAGGGCGGGCTTCGGTATCCATTGTTGCTTGGACATCCGTACCCTGCACGCGACCCAGGGGGCCAGTGCCCTGTATCTGGTCTAATGCTAGGCCCGCCTCCCGTGCCAGACGCCGGGCGGCCGGTGTGGCGCGCAGTGTGTTGGATGAGACCGCGATACCTGAAACAGTCTCTACCACTGCCGGTTCAGTGTCTATTTCTTGCTCCCTCGTCGTACTTTCTGTTGCTGCGGGTGGCGCAGAAATATCTTCATCGTCGGCATAGATCCAAGCCAGTGTGGTTCCGATGGGGACCTTGCAGCCCGCCGGATAGGCGATGTGGTGCAAGGTGCCGTCGCCGGGGGCCTCGACCTCCATGGCGGCTTTTTCGGTCTCGATATCGAAAAGCGGATCGCCCTTGGCCACCGCTCCACCTTCGGCCACGTGCCACACGGCGATTGTGCCCGAGGTCATGTCCATGTCGACCTTGGGCAGAATGACCTCGACGGGCATGTCAGGTGCGGCCTTTGGCCAGGTTACGGGCCGCATCCAAGATATCGGGCACTTGGGGCACGGCGGCTTTTTCGAGACCGGGGTTGTAGGGGATCGGGCTCTCGGCGCCGCCTAGACGGACGATGGGGGCATCCAAGTAGTCGAACACATCGCTTTCGGCAACCATCGCGCTGATCTCGGCGCCGATGCCCAGAGTCTTTACGCCTTCATAGACACAGAGCAGGCGACCGGTGCGGCGGACACTTTCGAGCACCGTGTCGCGGTCCATGGGTCGGATTGTGCGAAGGTCGATCACCTCCGCCTCAATGCCGTCTTCGGCAAGCTTTGCGGCGGCGTCCAGGGCCTTGTGGACCATGATCGACGTGGCGACGATGGTGAGATCGCGGCCTTCTCGCCGGATCGCGGCTTTGCCGATGGGGATGGTATAGCGGCCTTCGGGAACGGAGCCCTTCATCTTGTAGAGCAGCTTGTGTTCGAAGATCAGCACGGGGTCCGGATCGTCGAGGGCGGCGAGCAGAAGGCCCTTGGCGTCTTCGGGGGTCGAAGGCTGAACGACTTTGAGCCCCGGCACGTGCCCGAACCAAGCTTCGAGGGACTGGGAATGCTGGGCCGCCGCGCCTGTGCCCGACCCCGATGGAAAGCGCATCACCACGGGGACCGAGACCGCACCACCGAGCATGTAGCGGACCTTGGCGGCCTGGTTGACGATCTGCTCCATGGCGAGCGTGGCGAAATCGGAGAACTGGAACTCGAAGATCGGGCGGAGGCCGGTCATAGCCGCGCCCACGGCCACACCTGCGCCGCCGAGCTCGGAGATCGGGGTGTCGATGACACGGTCTTCGCCATAGCGCTGGACCAGATCGCCGGTGACTTGGAAGGCGCCGCCATACACACCGATATCTTCGCCCATGAGCACCACACGGTCATCGGTGCTGAGAGCTATGTCCATCGCTTCGCGGATCGCTTCCGCATAGGAAAGGTCACGTGGTTTCACCTGGGTCTGCGCGTTCATGCGGCATCCCCGGTGTATACGTCGCGTAGCAATTCGTCTGTGTTAGGGTCTGTTTGGGTCTTAGCGGCTTCGATGGCCTGGGTGATTTCAGCGGCGGCGTCCTGTTCGATGGCGTCAGCCTCGGTCTCGGTCATCAAGCCGTGGTCAATCAGCATCGCGGCCATGCGCGGAATCGGGTCTTGGGCCATCCAGTGGGCGATTTCGTCCTTGGTTCGGTACCGGTTCCGGTCCGACTTGGAATGGCCACGCCAGCGGTAGGTGAGGCTTTCGATCAGGCTCGGACCGTCTCCGGCACGGGCCCGGGCGACGGCTGCATCGACCGTTTCGGCCACGGCGGAGAAATCGTTACCGTCGATCGACTGCCCCGACATCGCGTAAGCGGCCGCGCGATCGGCAACGGATTTGACAGCCGTAGAACGCTCGGTGGAGGTAGACATGCCGTAGCGGTTGTTTTCGCAGACGAATACCACGGGCAGCTTCCAGATCGTGGCCATGTTGAGCGCTTCGTGAAAGGCGCCCTCGTTGTTCGCACCGTCGCCGAAGAAGCAGATCGTGACGGCGCCAGTTCCCAAGCGTTTGGCCGACAAGGCGGCGCCCACGGCGATGGGAAGGCCGCCGCCGACGATCCCATTGGCGCCCAGATTGCCCTTTTTCACATCGGCAATGTGCATTGAGCCACCGCGGCCGCGGCAATAGCCGGTTTCCTTGCCGAAGAACTCGGCGAACATGCGTTCCACATCGGCGCCCTTGGCGATGCAATGGCCATGGCCGCGATGGGTCGAGGTGATCTTGTCGGCGTCGCTAAGCGACATGCAGGCGCCCACGGCGCTGGCCTCCTGGCCGATGGACAGGTGCATGGTGCCGTGGATCAGACCGCGCATGTAGCTGTCTTCGGCGCCTTCCTCGAATTTGCGGATCAGGTGCATCTTGCGCAGGGCGTTGCGCAGCCGGTCGGGGCTGTAGGCGCGGATGGCGTAAGGGATGTTATCGGCCATGGTCACGCATCCAGCGGCTCCCTCGCATAGCCCAGCATGGCGTCCTGGCGGGCACGCAGGGCGGCGATCTGACTATCGGCGGGGATCTGTGTGTTGGCATGGGTGATAAGCGCGCCCTTGGCGATGGGCGCGGTGACGGTGCAGCCCGTCAGAAGACCGCAGGGGATGGCGTCTGCCTGGCGGGCCTCGGCGGCCTCCATGATCCAGGCGCGGTAGCAATATTCGCCGATCTGATCGAGGGTTTCGCCTGGTTTCAGGTCGCGCTTCGCGACAGCGCAGACCTCGGCCACGGGGCGGCGGAGGGGGGCCATGTCGGTTTTGCCGTAGAGCACGGCGCGGGCGCAGGTCAGCGGTACTTCCAGCGAGGTCAGGTGATAAGGGCGGATGAAGGTGTAATAAGGGCCGTCGCCCATCTTCAGGTCGCGTAGGCGCTCGTGGATGCGGGGATGCTCGGCCTCCACGATGACGAAGACGCCGGGTGCGACACCCTTCCCGACAGAATAGTCAACGCGGCCGGGCGCCGACAAAACGCCACCATCGGCGACGGGAATCAGTGTCTGTGAAAGGGCATCTGGCCCGGCGGCGGGCCCGTGCATGCCGGGTTTGTCGGGGACGAGGCCCGTGGCGTTGGCGATGGCGGCCATCTCGACCATGGTCTTGGAGCCATCGACGAATTCGACCAGCAAGCGGGCATTCATGTTCCGCCGTTCGGCTTCGGCCATGTAGGCATCGGGGGTCGCATCGATGTTGAGCGGGTTGTTCTTGCCCTTTCCGGCGCAGACGATCTTGTGGCCCATGGCCGAAACGAAATCGATGAGTTCCATGCAGGATGACGGTTCATCGCCCGCTCCTAGGGAATAGGTAACGCCGAGGCGCTGGGCTTGGGCGTTCAGGTAGGCGCCGATGGTGACGTCGGCTTCCACATTCATCATCACGAGGTGTTTGCCGCGTTCCATGGCCCGGAGGCCTATTTGGGCACCGACGGCGGGGACGCCGGTGGCATCGATGACCACGTCGATGAGGCCGGATTCGAGGATCGCGTCGGCATCGGGAGCGATGGCGGTCTGGCCGGCTTCAATGGCCCTGTTGAGCGCGTCCGTTGTGGCGGTGTCCTTGGCGTGGCCTGGTTCGCCATAGGCGATCTCGACGGCTTTGTGGGCGGCCGTGGGATCGAGGTCGGTGATGGCCGCCACATCAACACCGTCCATCATGGCGGCGCGGGTGACGATATCCGTGCCCATCTCGCCCGAGCCGATGAGGCCGATGCGGACGGGGCGCCCTTGGTCCGCGCGGGCCTTCAGGTCTTTGGCGAGCCCAGTCAGAGCCACGTTGCTGGTCACGGCATGCTTCTCCTCTGCTCGGTCGGAAGAGTGATGAACTTATGTTCAAATGTCAAATGTAATGTTCAATCATAGCCAGTGACTCATGAGAGTTGCGGACTGTAAGACCGATTTCTCAAATATATCGCCGGATGACAGACTTGACAGATCTTCCAATACGAACATAGCGTTTCTTGTGGAAACAAATGTTCGGGCTTCGCTGGGAGGCAGCCCGCGTTAATATCCACAAAAGGGAGGAATACACATGGTCACACGCAACGTTTCTCGCCGCGGATTTCTGCGCTCTAGCGCGGCTATCGGCGTCACTGGTGCCGTGGGGGGTGGGCTAGGCCTGCCAGCGCTGGCGCAATCGGGTCTGCGAGACCCGGCGGACATTCTGGCCGAGATCTCGGTGAATGAATACGTCCGAGACGATTACCGCGAGCTCTACAACATGTCGGGGGAGCCACTGTGGGATCCGGCCAAGGATTGGATCCGCACCGTCGACTGGGAGAAAGTCCGCGAGGAACTGGGCGGTACGACGGTGCGCTTTGCAATCGGCGCGGCCGACCAGGAATCCGCTGCCGAAGGGCTGGTGCCGTTCGAGCAGCTATCCGGCATCACGGTCGAATTGGTGCCGATCCCTGATGACAGCTTCTACGACAAGGCGGTGACCGAGTTCATATCAGGGAATGCC
>JBCDCS010000063.1:0-10710 GCA_039181205.1 Pseudomonadota bacterium | reverse complement strand
CGCTTTCCCGACTGTCCCAGGTAGCGACATCTTCGAAGTCATTCTCGAACTGACGCGCCCGGACGCCGCTTTCGTACTCAACCACGACCTCCCGACCGTCGTCGAAGTTCGTGATCTTGGCCTCGATCACACCCTCTGCATCGAAGAAACTTTCCCGGCCGGTCCAATCCACAGCATCTTCGAAGTCATTCTCGAACTGACGCGCCCGGATGCCACCTTCATACTCAATCACAACCTGCCGGCCGTCGTCGAAGTTCGTGATCTTGGCCTCGATCACGCCCTCTGCATCGAAGAAGCTTTCTCGGCCGGTCCAATCAACAGCATCTTCGAAGTCATTCTCGAACTGACGCGCCCGGACGCCGCCTTCATACTCCACGATGACCTGCCGACCGTCGTCGAAGTTGGTGGTCTTAGCCTCGATCACGCCTTGTGCATCGAAGAAGCTTTCCCGTCCGGTCCATTCGAACGCATCCCGGAAGTCATTCTCATATTGCTCCGTGCGGATTCCGCCTTCGAAGAACGTAAAGAGATCTCGGCCGTCATCGAAGAAGACCAACCGCCAGTCGATCACACCTTCCGCATCGTATCCGGTCGAGCGGCTGCTCCAGTCGGTGGCGTCCTGATAATCGTATTCGATCTGGTTCGTCCGGATGCCACCTTCGAACTCCGTATAGAGCTCCCGCCCGTCATCGAAGGTCGTACGCCGCGTTTCGATCAGCCCTTCGGAGTCGAACGTCGTCACCCGCCCGCGCCAATCCACCGCATCCGCGAAATCGCTGTCGGACTGTCCTGTGCGAACGCCACCTTCGAACTCCGTAGATCTTACCCGACCGTCATCGAAATACGTCACCCGGGTCTCAATCAGCCCATCGGCATCGAAGGTGCTTTCCCGGCTCGACCACGACACCGCATCGCCAAAGTCGTTTTCCGTGCGGAAAACCGGTACACCGTTTTCGAACTGGGTCGAGATCTCCCGCCAATCATCCATGACCCGGAGCGTCTGGGTCAGGTCTCCGTTCGCATCGAAATAGTTGTAGATGCCGTCCCAGGCTTTCGTGTTGTCGACCGAGTCGCTGAGGAAACGCTGGCGCAGCGTTCCGTCCTGGTCGAAGGATTCTTGCAGAGCGATACCGTCGTCGCGACCAGTGAAGCGGTAGGAAACCGACCCGTCTTCATAGAAGTATTCCGTCTGGACTTGCCACGATTCGACGTCAGCGAAATCGGTCAGGGTGCGCGACAAGACACCGCCGGTTTCGCCGATCCGCGCCTGCTCGCGGGTTTCCATCAGGTCGCCGCCCAGTTGGGTAAGATAAAACTCGTTCTCGACCTGATAAATCCAAGGTTGCGTGTCTTGGGTATCGACTTGGCGAACCTTCCACGGCTCGTCGAATCCTGGCGAGAAATAGGCCCGCGAATTGACGCCGTCATCGCCCAGTGTGTCCTCCAGCAGCGTTACGCCCTGCGCATCTCGATAGATGACTTTCTCCGCCCAGAGTTCTCCGCCCGGATCGGAGATAACCTCCGTACTCGCGACCAAGTCGAAAATGGTGGGCACCGGGGTCGTCACGCCATCGAAGGTCTGTGTGCGACCGATCTCGAGCCCAGTCACCGGATCATACGTGATGGTCTCTATTCCGAAGTTCAGGACGGTCGGATCGGCCGGATCGGGCGGCCCAAGAAGAACGCTCACTTCTTCAACGACGATCCCATCGCGGATCGTCAGCGTCACGCCATCGGCGCTTACGGTCGTGTCTGTCATGTTTTGGTGGAACCTTCGGTCTTTTTTTTGGATCCCGCGGTCGCATACGTCGACAATGCTGACCCGCCGGATCTGACGCCGGGTCAACTCATATCAATGTCGCTCTTAAGCTAGACGGGGCTGAGTGGTACAATCACCGTAGGCGGATAAATCTTGGAAGGTCAAGGCAATGGAAGACCATCACGCCCTCCTAACCGTGCGTCAACCTATCGGGGAAGCGACAGGGTTGCCGAATGGCCATTACACCGATCCGCAGACCTATGCCGCCGAAACACGCGAGGTGCTCCACGGCGGTTGGGCCGGTCTCGCCGTGGCCGCCCAGGTGCCCCAGCCGGGCGACGCCCTGCCGCTCGATTTCGCCGGCGTACCGGTTCTTCTGCTGCGCGATCGGGACGGTCAGGTCCGCGTCTTCCAGAATGTCTGCCGCCACCGCGGCATGATCCTGGTCTCAGAGCCGCGCCGGATCGAAGGCGCCATTCGCTGCCCCTACCATTCCTGGTGCTACTCGACCCAAGGCAAGCTGGTCGCCACGCCCCATGTGGGCGGGCCCGGCCGCAACACCGATGACCGGTTGGACCGCTCGGACCTGGGTCTCATGGAAGTCCGCAGCCATATCTGGCGCGATGTGGTCTTCGTGAACCTGGACGGCCTTGCGCCCCCCTTCGAGAAGGTCATGAGCCCGGCCATGACCCGCTGGGCCGAATTCGAACAGCCGCTTCACCATGACGGCCGGTCCTTCACGCTGGACGTCGCCTGCAACTGGAAGCTGGCCGTCGAAAACTACTGCGAAAGCTACCACCTGCCCTGGGTTCATCCGGGCCTGAACACCTATTCTCGGCTCGAAGATCACTACAACATCGAAGGCGACGGCCACGCGGGCCAAGGCACCTGGGTCTATCGCCAGTTGGAGATGGGCGGCCGCCGCTTTCCCGACTTCCACGGCCTGTCCGACAAATGGGACAAGGCCGCCGAATACCTGGCCATCTTCCCCAATGTCCTCATGGGCGTCCACCGCGACCACGCCTACGCGATCATCCTATCGCCCGACGGGCCGACGCGCACCCAGGAACACGTGCACCTCTATTATCCCGTGCCGGACGTGGACGGGGACATGGCCGACCACAACACCAACCTCTGGCGCGGGGTCTTCGAAGAAGATGTCTTCGTCGTCGAAGGCATGCAGCGTGGCCGCTCCGCCCCCGGCTTCGATGGCGGCCGGTTCAGCCCGGCCATGGACGGCCCGACCCATCATTTCCACGATTGGATCGCGGCCCGGCTGGGCGCGTGAGGGACGACGACCTGCTGGTCGCCGCCCATGATGCGGGCGACCGGATGACGCTGGTCACCCTCTATCTGCGCGCCGCCGACGATCTGGATGGCGACGCGCGTGCCTTCTTCCTGACCCAAGCCTGGATTTTCGCGCTGGAGGCGGGCGATCCCCGCGCGGACTCACTTCGGGCGACTCTCTCGGAAATGGGCCGGGTTTAGCCCCGATTTTGATGCTGAAACCGGGGGAAAAACCCCTTCGCGTTCATCCAGCCCGCGATCCGATCCGATCTCCGCGCTGGGTGGCGCACACCCCAAGACCTTCGAAAGCCTCAGAAAAGCAGGAATCGACAATTCCTTAGGATTCGCAACAAAGCTGTCAACTTTAATGTGCTCTTGTCTTTGTCAATTAAACTAGACATAGTGCGACAATCGGTCATCGTCTGACGGCGCGGCCGTAGGGGCGTGAGAGTGGCCGCTTTACTCCTTTAGGTCGGTCTCTGCTTCTTAGATTAAAGTAGGAGGAAATCGGATATGTCCGACGATCCAGACAAGGTCTGGCCCACCGGCTTGAACCTGAAGGAGGCCGAGGAGGTTCACAGCTACCTCATTGACGGCACCCGTGTGTTCGGCGCAATCGCGCTCCTGGCGCACATTCTCGTGGCGGTCTCCACGCCGTGGCTCGGCTAAGGGGGTGACGTCATGAACAATGCCAAAATGTGGCTCGTCGTGCCCCCGGCAGTGGGGGTTCCCGTGTTCCTGGGCGCCGTGGCCGTGGGGTCGTTCGCGGTCCATGTCGCCGTGCTCAGCAACACATCCTGGGTGTCGGATTTCCTATCCGGCCAAGAGCTGGGCACAGGGGACCAACAGGCCGCGGCCATGCTTGCACCCGACGTAGGGACGGCCAAGGCCGCCTATGCGCTCGACCACGGCGAAATGGGGCGGGAAGTCACCGTCATCCTCCCGGACGGGACCGTTGCCAAGGCCATTCTTCGGCCCGACGACGTGCTCGCTTCGGCGGCTTCGCCACCTCTGATCGCCACCCAATAGGCGATCTGACCCCGGGCGGATCTCGCCCGGGGAATAGGTCTTCCCGATGCCGACGGCCGCTCTGGACACGGCGCGGCCGGGGCCGGATCGATTGGGACGGGACATGCTCGACTACCGCGCCTTTGCCCTGCGCAAGCTGACCTCGATCGCGCCGCGCTACCTGCCCTTCGCAGACGTCGCGACCGACGAGGTGCCGCTGTCGCGCCTGCTGCGCCTGTCGCTCTTCCAGGTCACGGTGGGCATGGCGCTTGTCCTTCTCGTGGGCACGCTCAACCGCGTGATGATCGTGGAGCTCTCCGTTCCCGCGACCCTTGTCGCCGGCATGCTCGCGCTGCCCCTGCTCTTCGCCCCGTTCCGCGCATTGATCGGCTTTCGGTCCGACACCCACCGCTCGGCCCTGGGCCTGCGGCGCGTGCCCTATATCTGGAAAGGCACGCTCTACCAATTCGGCGGCTTCGCCGTCATGCCTTTCGCCCTGCTGGTGCTGTCCGGCTATGGCGAGGCCATCGATGCCCCCCGTTGGATCGGCCTGACATCGGCCGCCGTGGCGTTCCTGCTGGTCGGCGCGGGCGTCCACATCGTCCAGACCGTGGGCCTGGCACTCGCCACCGATCTGGTGAAGGACGAAGACCACCCCAAGGTCGTCGGCCTGATGTACGTGATGCTGCTCTTCGGCATGGTCGCAAGCGCCCTGATCTACGGCGCACTTCTGGAGGTCTACACGCCCGGCCGTCTGATCCAGGTGATCCAGGGCACGGCCGTCGTCACCGTCGGGCTCAACCTCTTCGCCCTCTGGAAACAGGAATCCCGGGACCGCGCCCGGGCCCGCGCCATGGAAACCGCGCCCCAGATTCTCTTCCGCGACGCCTGGGCCACACTCATTGCCCGCCCCGGCACCATCCGCCTGCTGGCGGTGATCGGCCTGGGCACGTTCGGCTTCGGCATGGCCGACGTGCTTCTGGAACCCTATGGCGGGCAGGCCCTGGGCTTCTCCGTCGCCGAAACCACGAAATTGACCGCCGTGCTCGCCACAGGGACCCTGCTGGGCTTCGGCCTGGCCTCCCGCATCCTCGGCTCTGGCGGCGACCCCGCGCGGCTGGCGGTGCTCGGCGCGCTGATCGGCGTGCCCGGCTTCCTGGCCATCATCCTGTCCTCGGCGCTCATCGGTCCCATCCTTTTCGTCACGGGAACGCTCGCCACCGGGCTCGGCGCCGGGCTCTTCGGCCATGCCACGCTCACCGCCACGATCCGCGGCGCGCCCTCCGAACGGATCGGCCTGTCGCTCGGGGCCTGGGGTGCCGTGCAGGCGACCTGCGCCGGGATCGGCATCGCCATGGCGGGTGTCGTGCGCGATGTCCTGGTCGGCCTTTCCGCCGTGGCGCGACTTGAATCGGAAACGCCCTACAATGTGGTCTTCATGATCGAGATCGCCTTCCTCGCCCTGGCCATCCTGGTGGCCATCCCGCTGGCGGCCCGCCGTGGCAAATCGGCGGGCGACGCCCGGGCCGGCATCCCGCAATCCAATCCGGTGGAGGTCACATGACAACCGTCATCACGCGATATTTCGACAGCGCCGAACGGGCCATCTCGGTCCGGCGTGAACTCGTCAATCAGCAAAGATTTCCACTCAAGACCATGCGGCTCTACGATAGCGCCGACGGCCTCGCCGACACGCTGGTCGAGGCTGACGTTCCCGCCGACGCCGCCCAGGTCTATCAGGACCGCGTGGCCAATGGCGGCGCCGTCCTCATGGTCCGGCACCGTTACAAGCCCCTGGGCGGGGCTAAAATCGCCCGCCGGATCATGGCGGATATGGGCGCCGCCGATCTCGGCAGCCTGCCACAGGAAGCCGTCATCAAGGATGCCACCGACCCCCGGCTCAGCATCTTGGACGACCACCCCTACATGCTCACCCGGTTCAAGGATCCGTCCAGCACCAGCTACCATATGGCCGACTGGCCGATCCCGCTGATCAGCCGCCGCAAGCCCTTCACCGCATCGCTTCTGACCGACCCCCATGGACGGATGGCCAACTTCCCCATCCCGCTCATCAGCAAGCGCAAGCCCGAGACTGCTTCGATCTTCCCACCGCACCAGCGGATGGCCAACTTCCCGATCCCGCTCATCAGCAAGCGCAAACCCTATACGGGGTCGATCTTGCGCCCGCACCAGCGGATGGCCAACTTCCCGATCCCGCTCATCAGCAAGCGCAAGCCCTATACCGGCTCGCTTATCCCGCGCCATATGCGCATGGCGAACTGGCCGTTCCCCCATCTGATCAACGGCCAGACCGGCGAAAATTCCCTGATGCCCGGCGGGCCGCGCATGGCCAACTTCCCGATCTCGCTCCTGAGCAAGCGCAAACCGTTCACCGGCTCGATCATCCCGCGACACGCCCGGATGGCCAATTTCCCGATCCGATTGATCAGTAAGCGCAAGCCCTTCACCGGCTCGATCATCGGCCGCCACGCGCGCATGGCCGACATGATCCTGCCCCTCGTCATCCGACGCCGCGATACGAAGTCGCCGGATGGCGGCAAGGGCTTCTCGTTCTCCAAACTCATGGGCTGGCCCACCCTGCTCGAGCGGTAGTGCAGCCCGCAGCAGTAGCCGACAGGCGCAATCAGGGGGCGGCTCTGGCCTGTTCCCGATCGCCATAACGCGCCATCAGGGCGTCTTTCACCGACGGGGTCACGAACGATGACACGTCGCCGCCCAGCCGCGCGATTTCCTTGACGAGCTTCGACGCAATCGCCTGGTGCTCCGCTTCGGCCATCAAAAACACCGTCTCGATGCTGTCGTCGAGCACCCGGTTCATGCCCACCATCTGGAACTCGTACTCGAAATCGGCCACCGCCCGCAGCCCCCGCACGATCAGCGACGCGCCCACGTCGCGGGCACAATCGATCAGCAGGTTCTCAAACGGATGCACCACGATCTCGCAGCCGTTCTTGGCCGTCCATTCCGCCGCCTCGGCCTCGACCATGGCCACCCGCTCCTCCAGCGTGAAAAGCGGCCCCTTGTCCCGGTTGATCGCCACCCCGATCACCAGTCTATCCACCAGGGAACACGCCCGTTTGATGATGTCGCTGTGGCCCAACGTGATCGGATCGAAGGTGCCGGGGTAGAGGCCGGTGCGCATGGGGTCGGTCGCCCTGATAGGTCAAAAGTGTCTTTGCGTGACACGGCCGCTATTCGCCGGTCAAGCCGTCCGGGGGCCGCGCTTCCCGCGCCAGGCAAGGCTTTGACGGTTCAAGGCACGCAGATCGACCGCCCCGTTCAGCACGGCCTCGCCCAGGGCAATCGCCTCCCGCAGAACGGCATCGGGGGCGTGCGCATAGGCCGGCCGCCGGGGGATCGCGTCGTACCAGACACCGCCCGTGGCATGATCCAACAGAATGCGCTGGAAGCAATGGTTCAGATGCACTGGCCAGTCCGCCCGCGCCGCGCCCGGCAAGTCCCGGTTCGTCAAATCCAGCCAGCGCCTTTCCAGTGCTCCACGGTCCATCACCGGCAATCTAGCCCCGTCTTGCATCTTGCCCGCCCCCCGGCATCGCCTTCATATCAGGCCCCATGTCGCCCGAAGCCACCCTGCTCGCGGTAAACGCGGCCTTCCTCGCCTTCGCCTATCTCTGGGTCTATCCCGGCCTGCCCAACAAGCGGATCGGCATCCTGCTGCGCTACGATCTCATTATCAGCGCCGCGGCCCTCCTGGTCGCCGGCCTGCTTTACGGCGGCGATGGCCTGTCCTTTTCCCTGATCTTCTTCGATGCGCCCTGGTGGCTCTTCACGATCCTCACCTTCGCGGCAATGGAAGTCCCGGCGTGGGAATGGTTCCGCCGCCGTCACGGCATCGATTACGACGATTTCTGACCGAAAGCTCAGCCGTGCCCGGCGATCATCGCCTCCATGGCATCGCGTTCGACCTTCACCTCGTCCAGCCGGGTCTTCACCACGTCACCCAAGCTGATGACACCAACCAGCGTCCCATCCCGCATCACCGGCATGTGGCGAAATCGGCCCACCGTCATGGCCTTGAGCATATCTTCGGCCCGATCCTCGCAGATGCAGGTCTTCACGTCCTTGGTCATCAGGTCGGACACCTTCTTCACCAGGATCGCCCCGCCTTCCCGGGACATCTCGCGAACGATATCCCGCTCCGACAGGATGCCGACAGGCGTCTTACCATCCGCGGAAACGACCAGCGCGCCGATCCGGCGCTCCGACAGTTCCGATACCGCATCGGCGATCGTCGCATCGGGCAGGATGGTATGGACGCCCGAGACGGCTTTGTGAGACAGAACTCTTGCAACGGTCATAGCGGTCCTCCTCTTTCGCAAGCGTCCGCCGATGGCACCGGTAAGTCAAGAAGTCCCGGTGTCCCGCCATGGCGAGGGCGGCTTTCCCCTGGCACACGACCGTCCTATCAAGCGACCCAAACAGGGAGGTTTTCATGGATCAGATCGGACATTGGATCAACGGCGGAGCGGTCAACGGCGCGGCCCGGCACGCAGACGTCTTCAACCCGGCCACGGGCGAGGTGCAGGCCCAGGTGGCCCTGGCCGCCAAAGCCGATGTGGACCGGGCCGTCGAAATCGCCGCCGCCGCCCAACCCGCCTGGGCCGCCACCAATCCCCAGCGCCGCGCCCGCGTCCTGATGAAATTCGTCGATCTCTTGAACCGCGACATGGACAAGCTGGCCGAAGCCCTCTCGCGGGAGCACGGCAAAACCCTCCCCGACGCCGCTGGCGACGTGGTCCGGGGCCTGGAGGTCGTGGAGTTCTGCATCGGCGCACCCCACCATCTGAAGGGCGAATTCACCGACAGCGCGGGCCCCGGCATCGACATGTATTCCATGCGCCAACCGCTGGGTGTGACCGCCGGGATCACCCCGTTCAACTTCCCCGCCATGATCCCCATGTGGATGTTCGCTCCGGCCATCGCTTGCGGCAACGCCTTCATCCTGAAGCCGTCCGAACGCGACCCCTCCGTCCCCCTGATGCTCGCGGAACTGATGGAGCAGGCGGGCCTGCCGAAAGGCATCCTTCAGGTCGTCAACGGCGACAAGGAAGCCGTCGACGCCATCCTCGACCACCCGGTCATCCAATCCGTCGGCTTCGTCGGCTCCACGCCCATCGCCGCCTATATCTACGAACGCGCCTCGGCCAACGGCAAACGCGCGCAATGTTTCGGCGGCGCCAAGAACCACATGATCGTCATGCCCGACGCCGATATGGACCAGGCCGCCGACGCCCTGGTCGGCGCGGGCTATGGCGCCGCGGGCGAACGCTGCATGGCCATCTCCGTCGCCGTCCCCGTGGGCGAGGAAACCGCCGACAAGCTGATCAAAAAACTCGTCCCCCGGGTCGAGGCCCTGAAGGTCGGTCCCTACACCGCCGGAAACGACGTGGATTTCGGCCCGGTCGTCACAAAGGCCGCCAAGGAGAACATCCACCGCCTGATCCAATCCGGCATCGACCAGGGCGCCGAGCTCGTGGTCGACGGCCGCGATTTCAAGCTCCAGGGCTATGAAGACGGCTTCTTCGTCGGCGCCCATCTCTTCGACCGGGTGACCAAGGATATGGACATCTATAGGACCGAGATCTTCGGCCCCGTCCTCTCCACCGTGCGCGCACAGTCCTATGAAGAGGCCCTCGGCCTCGCCATGGACCACGAATACGGCAATGGCACCGCCATCTTCACCCGCGACGGCGACACGGCGCGTGACTTTGCCAAGCGGGTGAATGTGGGCATGGTCGGCGTCAACGTGCCCATTCCCGTTCCGCTCGCCTACCACACCTTCGGCGGCTGGAAGAAATCCATGTTCGGCGACCTGAACCAGCACGGCCCCGACGCCTTTCGGTTCTACACCCGCACAAAGACCATCACCGCTCGCTGGCCGAGCGGCATCAAGGAAGGCGGTGAATTCTCGATCCCCGTCATGGAGTAGCGGCCTTCATAAGCGCGGCCGGAGAGGGCGCGTTCTGACATTCCAAATGCCTTGAGCGTGACGGTACTTCGCCGGGCGCAAGTCGGTCCGTCGGCGCGCTGGGGGGCGGCCTTGCGATGGACCGGGGCCCTGCGGGCTTGGTTCCGGTCCTGCGCCGAACTCAGTGCTCCATCCGCGCCTTCCGCAACGCGCGATATTGCTCCGCCGTGCGGATTTCGTCGATCGGGTTGCGCGGTACGTCTGGAATGGCGCTCACCGTTTCGCCGCTCGGCATGAACCCCGGCCGCCGCGTGCCCTTGGGCGGCGGTCCGTATTGGTTGCGGTAGCCCTCACTGGGCATGCACAGCATGATCAGCAGGATCAGCCAGCCCACGAACGGCACCAGATATATCCAATACCACCAGCCACTGCGCCCGATATCGTGCAACCGCCGCACCATGACCGAAATGTTGGCGAACATCGGCCAGAGCAAGAACAGCCAGGCCCAAGCCATCGTGCTGATCGACACTGGCATCAGCGCGAGGACCTCCTCTTCCGAAAGCTCGACGCCGGCGGCGGCCGCCTGGAAGCCGGCCGTCATGATGGGCCAGATGAAAGCCAGGGTCAGAACAATCGACGCCACGTAGTAAACCAGCACGAACCACCAATGCTCGCTCCGGGTGGCGCGGCCCGAAAACGTAAACGG
>JBCDCS010000062.1:0-10779 GCA_039181205.1 Pseudomonadota bacterium | reverse complement strand
GTGTGCCTTCATCAGCCCAATAGTCGGGCCGGGGGGCGGCCCGGCGACGGACCGGCGCCCTGCGGGTTTTGTTCCGGTCCGGGGCGAAGCGGGGACGACAGTTTCGGGAAGTTTAGGTGGTCTCGCGTCGATTGGATGGCGCCGCCTCAGGCGCCGACACCAACTGGACAGGTCACGCCCGTCCCACCGAGCCCGCAATAGCCGCCGGGGTTCTTGGACAGGTACTGCTGATGATAATCCTCGGCGTGGTAGAAGGCCGGGGCGGGAAGAACTTCGGTGGTGATGGCGCCATATCCCGCCTCGCGCAGGCGGGGCTCCATGGCTTTGCGGGTTGCCTCGGCCGCCTCGGCCTGGGCATCGGAGTAGGTGTAAATGCCGGAGCGGTACTGGGTGCCGCGGTCATTGCCCTGGCGCATGCCCTGGGTGGGGTCGTGGCCTTCCCAGAAGACCTTCAGCAGGTCGGCATAGCTCACCTGACTTGGGTCATAGATGACGCGGACGACCTCGTTATGGCCGGTCCGGCCGGAGCAGACCTCCTCGTAGGTCGGGTTGGGCGTGTGGCCGCCCGCATAGCCGACCAGGGTCATGTGAACGCCCGGGACCTTCCAGAACATGCGTTCGACCCCCCAGAAGCAGCCCATGCCGAACATGGCCTCCTCCATCCCCTCGGGGACGTCGTTGTTGAGCGGCGTGCCGTAGACATGGTGGGCCGCGGCGGTGGGAATGGGCTGGATGCGGCCGGGGAGAGCGTCGGCCTCGGACACCATTTCGGATTTCTTGGCGAAGAGTTGGAACATGGGCGCGTCTCCTTTGTGCTCAATGTAGGCGCGTTATTCCGCAACGGCGAGGGGGCGCGACAGCGTGGTCTCCTGACCCGGGACCGGGTGGCGAGGGACGAGCGTGGAGAGCGCGAGGGAGCCGGCGGCCATGGCGGCGGCGAGCAAGTAGACCGAGATCGGCGAGGTGAGCCAGAGGTAGCCGAGGGCCGCTGGCAGGAAGACGGCAGCGATATGGTTGATGGTGAAGGCGACGGCGGCGGTGGGGGCGATGTCCGCCGGGTCGGCGATCTTCTGGAAGTAAGTTTTGATGGCGAGCGCCAGACTAAAGAAGATGTGGTTCGCCACATAGAGCAGGCCCGCGACCCAGACGCCCCAATCAAACACATAGAGGCCCGCATAGAGCAGGAAGATGGTCGTGAGCCCAGCATATTCGATGATCAGCGCCATCCGCTCGCCGAACCGGGCGACGGCGCGGCCGACCAGGTTGGCGGTGGCCATGTTGATGGCGAGCGTCCCCATGAAGAGCGCGGTGATCTGGGCGACGTCGAGGCCGTAGCGTTCGACCATCATGAAGGCGGCGAAGACGACGAAGATCTGACGCCGCGCGCCGGACATGAATTGCAGCGCGTAGTAGAGCCAGTAGCGGCGGCGCAGGACCATCTTCTTGGTCTGGGGGTGCGGGCTTTCGAAGCGTGGGAAGACGAACCAGGCGGCAAGCGCAAGGGCCGCCGTGGTGCCACCCGCGATCCAGTAGACTAGATTGTAGGAGAGATCGAAGGTCCGCCAGGTGAGAACCAGGGCGCCATAGGCTAGGAGCGTGGCGCCGGATCCGATGGCGAGGAGTGTGCCGAGCATGCGGGGGGCATCGGCCTTGGGGAGCCACTGGAGCTGGAGGCTCTGATTGACGGTTTCGTAATAGTGGAAGCCGATGGAGCTAATGAGCGTGATCATCAGCAGTCCGGAAAGGCTGGGGAATTGCGCGGTGAGCGCGGTGGCGATGCCGAGCACGGCGAGAGAGACCAGGGCCAGCGTCTGTTCGCGCACGAAGATAATGATGGCGATGACCCCGATGGCCAGGAAACCCGGGATTTCGCGCACCGTATGCAGCCAACCGATATCGGAGCCGTCGAAGCCCGCGACCTGGATGGTGAAGTTGTTGAGGAGCGCCGACCAAGTCGCGAAGGCGATGGGCATGGCGACGGCCATCAGCATCAGAAGTGCCGTGGGACGACGCCAAACCGGGAGCCTTTGGGCGTCGGAGAGAGGCAGAGTGGCCATGGGTGGCAGCTACGCCTGCCGGGGCAGGCTGTCCATTCTGCAAAACTGCACGGGGCCTAGGCGCTTCCCCGCCACGTGCTGAGATACGATGTCTCGTGGCTAGAATTTGAACTCCATATTGAAGGAGAGCACTGCGTCCGGTTGGTCGCTTTCGGTCCCAAATAGCACGGCAACGCGCGGTTCGATTGCCATCCCGCTTGCCAGATCGAAGTCAAAATATGCGACAGGGCCGACGAACACCTCTGAGTCGGTGCCTGAGGTGAATACGTTTTCTACCTCGCCAAAGGCTTCAACGCCGAGCGCTGTCGTATCCGACACGTCGACCGCAGCGGCCACGACATAGGCGAGCCCCTCGTCTTCCCCATCCGCGAAAGGGATTTCGACGAAAAGATTGGTGACCGTCTCTACGGGTCCAAAGTGAAATTCTGCCAAAGGGCCCAACTCCACCGCGCCTTCATCGAATCCACCGTCGTCGGGAATTTCCAACGCGGCAAAGAAGCCGAGCGCTTCGAGCGATACGTTGCCGGCACTGCCGCTGACTGGCAACAAAAAGACGTTCTCCCACTCGAAGCCGACATATTCGAAGCCTTCCCCTTCAATGTCCGCAAATTCGACGGCAACCGTGGGCTTCCAGAATGATGTGACGCCATATCCGATGGAGAACTCATAAGCAGATTGTTCTTCGTCATCGTCCACGTCTTCCAGGGTGACGCCGGTCAGGACTTCCAACTCGAACTCACCCTTTTCCACGTCGGGATGGATCACCTCGAAAACCTGGGCCTGCGCTGCGCCCGCCAGGAATGTGGCGATCACAACCGCCGTCGTTGGAATTGTATGGGAGGGCTGACCGAACATGACCGATTCCTTTCGAATATGTAATGCTATAACATTGCTTATAGAGAAAGAATGCAATGCAAATCGCGGTCGCTTGACAGCAGAGGCCCACGATCTCCGCATTCGAGCCATGCAAAATGCGGTCGCTTGCTGGAATGACCGCTCGTCTCTCTGGAAATGTCGAGGCAATGAAGCCGGCGCGGTGCCTGACCACCGTGGCGATGGTATGGAGAGGACGAGTGTCCGCCGCGCTCGACTCGGATGAACGTCCCTGGGTTCGGTCCAAAGCTGTCTTGGAGCGAGCAAAGTAGCCGCATCTTCGGGCTAGGCTCAGCCGGACCGAATGTTGATCTAACAGCCTTGCGCAGGTTCCTGTTTGGGGGTTCAGCTTGTTGCAACAGTCAGGGGCGGCCCGTGAGCCGCCCCATCGTGGATCCTTTGATGATCGTCAGCCTTCGGGGCGTGGCGGAAGCTGCGGCCGGACGATGGGCTGGATCGTCTCAACATCCATCGTCAGATCGCCGTTCGCGCTGGTTGCCGTGTAGACGGCAGTCACGACCAGTTGCTGGTTGCTGACCACCTCCAGGAACCCGACCGTCAGCGGCAGATTTCCTTCCGCGGGCGCGCCGTAGTGGAGTTCGGCCAGGCGTTTGCAATCGTCCATCGTGGCTTCATGCGGCTGCAGTTTGATCCGATCACTGCCGACCGGGCCGGGATGCATGGGTTCACGCCCGATGCTTATCCCGCCGGTGACTAGCGGTGTCACCAGTTTGGTCACACCCGCGACCACGCGGCTCGGGTTGTGGAGATTGATCTCCGTCGCATAACGCCCCGGTCTGACTGGCGCTTCTGGGCAACCGCAGTCCGCGGCGGTGCCACAGATGTACTTCACCGCGTAGACATATTCGGGCGGACAGGCCGGAACGGTAATGCGCACCGGTTTTCGGGCGACAACGACATCATCTGCCACAGCGTTGAGGCCACCATTGAACACAACGTCCTCATCACCGCAGGGCTTGATGCCGCGCCATGTCACCTTGAACGGCAGCACATGGGTTTCATCCCCGGGCAGCGGCCCGTAGGAAGCCGGCGAGATCGCTTCGACGAATGAGGCAGTTGCGCCCGTCGGCTCAAGCTTGACTTCATTGATATCGAGCACGGCATCTTCGATGAGGTCTATAATCGTGTCCACGATGTCGGCCGGATTGATCCCGCTGACATGTGTGCCACCCGTTGCAGCGGCGATGCGCGTGGCTTGACCACTTGCGCCACCAACGGCGCAGGGCGGGTTGTAGTCGCCGCCGGCCGTCGGATCGCCGTCCAACGCGTTCGGAACGCCGGTATCGGTGCTGATCGCGACCACTGTGATGTTTTCGGAGACAAGTCGTGTGGTGGCAGATGCCTCCGTGATGTCGAAACCCAGTGAGGTGAGCGCGGCGCAAACAGGGTCGTGTCCCGGTGCGTCGCCGAACCAGACGATGATCCGCTTGGCATCCGGCCGCCAACCGATGGCGCCACCAGGTGCCTCGCCTAACATGTGGAGCGCGAAGAGCTGTCCTTCCGGCGTGTCCCCGCCGCCGCCTGCGGTCCAGGCGTTGATTGCGGCCATGACATTCGCATCGTTGGTGTCCGGATCCAATTGGTGCGTGAAAGGCGGATCATCGGCCGGATAATCCCGGTAATTCCCCACACCGAAAGCAAAATCGATTCCGCCGGGGACGCCGCCCAGAATCGCATTGGCACCAGCCTGCACCGCGGCGATCACCGGATCCATACTGCCGGTGGTGTCTGCCAGCATATAAACATCTGCTTTGCTGACGCCCGCCCTGGCGGGGATCGTGACGGTAACGACCTCGGTCTCGGTTTCGCCAAGTTCAAGCACAAGGTCATTTGAGGTCGGGTCAATGGACGCGGACGATGCCAGTGTCGCGACGGACCGCGTACTCTTGATTGCCCCTGCCGAGGCGGCGATGCCAAGCGATGCGGCCACCTCGGCCGATAGGTCTTTCGGATCGTATTCTTCACCGTCATCGCTGAGGACGACATCATGTCTTTTTCCATTGGGGTTGCTGCGGTCGAAAGTGACAAATCGATGGAGACGAAGCCCGTCACCTGTGGTCGCGGAGGAGACTGTCTGAGAGAGGCGAGCGTCCTTGTTCGTAAAGGTCTTTCGAGACAACTCGTCCGCAGTCTTACGACTTTTTTCGGATATTGACTTACGCATGATCTTGTTCTCCTGAAAATGAGAGAAGAAGGCTTTTGCCTGCGTCGGATCCTGCCGCTCGAAAACGCTATGAAGGCAGCGTTCAAGATTGCTTGGCAGTCAAATGTCTTTCTCGCTGCAATCGGCGCGATAACCCGGCTGCCAGCCAAATCCATATATGTTGAGTCCGATGACATCCGGACCCAATTATTCAATTAGAAGACCTTTTACGGCCTATTATTTGGGATGCTCCGTCTAATATGGAGCAGGTAAACAAATCAATTTGGAGAAATTATCATAATCTTCTATTTTTCGCAAATTCATCCGGCGGATTTTGGCTTAGTGTCCGTTTGTGGGGCGTCTAAGCGTAATGCTTCGTACAATGAGAACCTTTTGATTCTGGCTTTATCTTCGGAGAGGACACGGATCAGTATTCCGGAAATTTCTTGACTAACGATCATTTTTGCCAGTGGTGGCAAATACTTGCAAAAGAAGAGGGTAGTGGCAGCTAAAAAGCTCAACAATGGGAATTCAAGTCAGCCAGCAGGTGTAAGCAGGCGTTGACGGTCGGGCTGTAGTCGCCTCGCCACATCCATGCGTTTGATCGATCCCGGCCTTTGCGTCGCCTATTGCAGCGACCGCACTTCCACATCCCCCTCCACCTGGGCTTGCATGGCGAGCGCCGCCGCGTGGGAACCCGCGAGCGTGGTGTAGTAGGGGATGCGGTCGGTGAGGGCTACGCGGCGCAGCGAACGGGAGTCCTCGACGGCTTGGGCCCCTTCGGTGGTGTTCACGACCAGGGCGATTTCGCCGTCGGAGAGGACGTCGAGGATCGTCCGTCCGCCCTCATAGGCTTTCGAGACGTGGCGGCTGTCGATGCCATGCTGGGCCAAGTAGGTCGCGGTGCCGGACGTGGCCAGCAGCGGGAAGCCGAGGTCGGTGAGGATGGCCGCCGTCTCGATCAGTTGCGGGACCTTGTCTGCGTCCTTGATCGACAGGAACGCCGCTTTGGTGCCGGGGCCGCCGGTGGGGAGCAGCGTGCCCGCGCCCATCTGGGCCTTGAGGAAGGCGCGGGGGAAGCTCCGGTCCCAGCCCATGACTTCGCCTGTGGAGCGCATCTCGGGGCCGAGTAGTGTGTCGACGCCTGGAAAGCGGGCGAAGGGCATGACGGCTTCTTTGACGGAAAACCAGGGCGTGTCGGGATGGGCCAACGTCATCAGGTCGCCGATGGGCACGTGATCGGCGGAGGCGTCGGCGGGGTAGGGTTCGCGGAGCGGGAAGTTGGAGAGCGGCTCCCCCGCCATGAGGCGCGCGGCGATGCTTGCGATGGCGGAGTCGACGGCCTTGGCGACGAAGGGGACGGTGCGGGAGGCGCGGGGATTGACCTCGATGAGGTAGACCTCGTCATCCTTCACCGCGAATTGGACGTTCATGAGGCCGGTGACGCGCAGGGCCTTGGCCAGGGCTTCAGTCTGGTCGCGGATGGTGTTGATGACATCTCGGCTGAGCGTGTGCGGCGGCAGGCAGCACGCCGAGTCACCGGAATGGACGCCGGCTTCTTCGATGTGCTGCATGATGCCGGCGACGTGGACCTGGGTGCCGTCGGAGAGGGCATCGACATCGACCTCGATGGCGCCGGAGAGGTAGCTGTCGAGAAGCACCGGGCTGTCGCCCGAGACCACGACGGCATCTCGGATGTAGCGGTCGAGTTGAGCGGCGTCGCGGACGATTTCCATGGCGCGGCCGCCCAGGACGTAGGAAGGGCGGATGACGAGCGGGAAGCCGAGTTCATCGGCGCGCAGTCGCGCCTCTTCGTCGGAGCTGGCGATGGCGTTCTTCGGCTGTTTCAGGCCGAGTTGGTGGACCAGGGCGGCGAAGCGTTCGCGATCTTCGGCCAGGTCGATGGCGTCGGGGGGCGTGCCGAGGATGGGGATGCCGGCGTCGTGGAGGGCGTTGGCGAGCTTCAGGGGCGTCTGGCCGCCGAATTGGACGATGACGCCGTGCAGGGTGCCGTTTTCCTGCTCGACCCGGAGGATTTCCATCACGTGCTCGAAGGTGAGCGGCTCAAAATAGAGGCGGTCCGAGGTGTCGTAATCGGTGGAGACGGTTTCGGGATTGCAGTTGACCATGATGGTCTCATAGCCCGCATCGCTGAGCGCGAAGCAGGCATGGCAGCAGCAATAGTCGAACTCGATCCCCTGGCCGATGCGGTTGGGCCCGCCGCCGAGGATGACGACCTTTTTGGCGTCGGTCGGGCGGCTTTCGCATTCGGGCTCGCCCATGACGGGGGTCTCGTATGTCGAGTACATGTAGGGCGTCTGGGCCTCGAACTCGGCGGCGCAGGTGTCGATGCGTTTGAACTGGGCAGTGACGCCAAGGTTGAGGCGGGCGCGGCGGACGTTGTCTTCGGTGCGGCCGGTGAGGTGGGCCAGGCGGGCGTCGGTGAAGCCCAGCATCTTGAGGCGGCGGAGTTCGTCTTCGGTGATTGGCAGGCCATCGGCGCGGATTTGGGCTTCGATGTCCACGATTTCGCGGATGCGGGCCAGGAACCAGGGGTCGAACTTGGTGACGGCCTGGATGTCGTCGTCTGAGAGGCCCTGGCGCATGGCCTGGGCGATGACACGGAGGCGGTCGGGGGTCTGCCGGGCGAGTTCGGCTTTGATCGCCGTTGGGTCGTCCGGCAGGTCGATTTCGTCGAAGCCGGAGAGGCCGGTTTCAAGGCCAGCGAGGGCCTTCTGGGCGGATTCGTGGAAGGTGCGACCGATGGCCATGACTTCGCCGACGGATTTCATGGCGGTGGTCAGAAGCGGCTCGGCACCGGGGAATTTCTCGAAGGCGAAGCGGGGGATTTTGGTGACGACGTAGTCGATGGTCGGCTCGAAGGAGGCCGGCGTCACCTTGGTGATGTCGTTGTCCAGTTCGTCCAACGTGTAACCGACAGCGAGCTTGGCGGCGATCTTGGCGATCGGGAAGCCGGTGGCTTTGGACGCCAGGGCCGAGGAACGGCTGACCCGCGGATTCATCTCGATCACCACCATACGGCCGTCTTCGGGGTTCACGGCCCATTGGACGTTGGAGCCGCCGGTCTCCACCCCGATCTCGCGCAGCACGTTGATCGAGTGGGTGCGCATCAATTGATATTCTTTGTCAGTGAGCGTCAGGGCCGGCGCCACGGTGATCGAGTCGCCGGTATGAACGCCCATCGGGTCCACGTTCTCGATGGAGCAGACGATGATGGCGTTGTCCGCTTTGTCGCGGACGACCTCCATCTCGTATTCCTTCCAGCCGAGCAGGCTTTCGTCGACCAGGATCTGCGCCACCGGGGAGGCTTCGAGGCCGGACCGGCAGATGGTTTCGTATTCGGCGCGGTTATTGGCAACGCCGCCGCCGGTGCCACCCAGGGTGAAGGCGGGACGGATGATGGCCGGGAGGCCAATATCTTCCAAAGCGGCCATGGCATTCGCCATGCCGGCCGCGATGTCGTATCTGCCATCGTCCAATTTGGGAGCATCGACGATGGTGGCCTTTGGGTTTTCGATGCCCAATCGGTCCATGGCCTCGCGGAAGAGCTTGCGATCCTCGGCCATCTCGATGGCTTCGCGCTTGGCGCCGATGAGTTCCACGTCGAACTTGGCCAGCACCCCCAAATCGTCGAGCGCTAGCGAGGTGTTCAGCCCGGTCTGGCCGCCCATGGTGGGCAGGAGCGCATCGGGGCGTTCTTTTTCGATGATCTTGGCGACGACTTCGGGCGTGATGGGCTCAATATAGGTCGCGTCAGCCAGCCCGGGATCGGTCATGATCGTCGCGGGGTTCGAATTGACCAGAATGACGCGGTAGCCCTCTTCGCGGAGCGCCTTGCAGGCCTGGGCACCGGAATAGTCGAATTCGCAAGCCTGGCCTATGACGATGGGACCGGCACCGATGATCATGATCGACTGGATGTCGGTCCGTTTCGGCATCAAACGCTCCCCCGGATGGCTGGCAAATTGGCGGCGGTCTAAGGGGCCGGGACGGGGCGTGCAAGGCCTTCCGGGCCGACCTGCAAACGGCCGTTTGACCGGCCGCAAGCGGGGCGGCGCGAGATCGCGCAGATTTGCGCGGAACTTTCCGGCGATTGGTCTAGTTTGCCCTCGGACGACCTGACGCCCTGTCCCGAAAGGACTGATCTATGTCTCCCACTGTACTCTTCTTCGGCGCCATTGGCACATTGGCCGAGACCTCCGACCTTCAGCGTCGCGCCTACAACCGCGCCTTCGCCGAGGCCGATCTCGATTGGATCTGGGATGCGGCAAGCTATCGTTGGATGCTTCAGCAGCCCGGGGGAAAAGCTCGTCTTCGATCCTATGCCGAGGCCGCCGGGGACAAGATCGACGTGGACACGCTTCATCAGGCCAAGATGCGCCATTTTGCGCATCTGGTGCTGCATGGCGGGATCGAGCTTCGCGAGGGCGTTGCCGACGTGATGAGTGCGACGCAGAGACAGGGCATTCGACTGGGCTTCGCGACGTCGACGGCACGCGAACAGTCCGACCTCATCCTGACCGGCTTGGCCCCGGATTTGGCCCCATACATGTTCCAGTGGATCGGCGATCGCAGCATGGTCGCCCGCGGAAAACCCGCCCCCGATATCTATGAGGCAGGGCTCAAGGCGCTGGATGTGTCGCCAAGCATGGCCTTGGCCATCGAGGACACACCCGAAAGCGCCGAAGCGGCCTTGGCGGCTGGGCTTTCGGTGATCGGGTTCCCGGGCGTCGCGGCGCAAGGACGGAGCTTCCCGCCCGGTGTGCCTGTGGTGGATCGCCTGAGCCCCGACCTTTTGGATATGCTGCCCAGGCAAGCCCACGCCGCGGAGTAGGTTGACACCCTTTCCGCCGACGTGTTGATCGGGCCGACGCCGAACCAGCTTCCGGAGAACGCCCGCATGCACGCCTATCGCACCCACACTTGTGCCGGTCTGACCAAGGCCGATGTGGGCAATACCGTTCGGCTGGCGGGGTGGGTCCATCGCATCCGGGACCATGGCGGCGTGCTGTTCGTGGACCTGCGCGACCATTTCGGGATGACGCAGGTGCTTTGCGATCCGGACTCCCCGGTCTTCGCCGAGATGGAGGCGGTGCGGTCCGAATGGTGCATTCGGATCGATGGCAATGTGAAGGCCCGCGACCCGGACCTGGTGAACCCGAAAATCCCGACGGGCGAGGTCGAGGTCTTCGTGCGCGACCTGGAAGTGCTGGGCGCGGCCGACGAATTGCCGCTGATGGTGTTTGGGGATCAGGAGTACCCGGAGGAGACGCGGCTTCGGTATCGCTTCCTGGACCTGCGCCGGGAGGTGATGCAGCGCAACATGGTGTTGCGGTCGAACGTGGTGAAATCGCTGCGCGACCGGATGTGGAAACTGGGCTTCAACGAGTTTCAGACGCCGATCATCACGGCCAGCAGCCCGGAAGGCGCGCGGGATTTCGTCGTGCCGTCGCGGCTGCATCCCGGGAAGGTCTACGCGCTGCCCCAGGCGCCGCAGCAATTCAAGCAAATGCTGATGGTGTCGGGCTTCGACAAGTATTTCCAGATCGCGCCCTGTTTCCGGGACGAGGACCCGCGCGCCGACCGGTCTCCGACGGATTTCTACCAGCTGGATATGGAGATGTCCTTCGTCACCCAGCAGGACGTGTTCGACACCATCGCGCC
>JBCDCS010000061.1:0-10807 GCA_039181205.1 Pseudomonadota bacterium | reverse complement strand
CGGCGCGATCAAGGATCGGGACGAGGTGGTCGGCAACCAGACCCGCGTGAAGGTGGTCAAGAACAAGGTCGCCCCACCATTCAAGCAGGTCGAGTTCGACATCATGTATGGCGAAGGAATCTCCAAGACTGGCGAATTGCTCGATCTGGGCGTCAAAGCCGGCGTGGTCGAAAAGTCTGGCGCATGGTTTTCCTACGGCGATGAACGCATCGGCCAAGGCCGTGAAAACTCCAAACAGTTCCTGACCGACAACCCCTCGGTGGCGCTGGAAATCGAAGACAAGATTCGGGCGGCGCACGGTCTCGATTTCCAGATGTCGGAAGCCGACAAAGACGAAATCCTGGACGAGTAAACCCTCCGGCCCTTCCGGGCATGCCTATCACGCGGGGGCCGTCCAAAGCGACGGTCCCTTTCGCTTGTCCGGGGCCCAGGGCGGGGCTAGGTAGCCTCGCGCAGCGAAAGGGAACCCGCAACCATGGCCAGCCTGAACGACATCCGCTCGACCTTCCTCGACTATTTCGCGGAAAATGGGCACGCGGTCGTCGACAGCTCGCCCCTGGTGCCGCGCAACGACCCGACGCTCATGTTCACCAACAGCGGCATGGTGCAGTTCAAGAACGTCTTCACCGGACATGAACACCGGGACTACGTCCGCGCGGCCACATCCCAGAAATGCGTGCGCGCCGGCGGTAAGCACAACGATCTCGACAATGTGGGCTACACCGCCCGCCACCATACCTTCTTCGAAATGCTCGGGAATTTCAGCTTCGGCGACTACTTCAAGGCCGACGCGATTCCGTTCGCCTGGAACCTTCTGACCAAAGAATTCGGAATCGCCGCTGATCGCATGCTGGTCACCATTTACCACACTGACGACGAGGCGGCCGATATCTGGAAGAAGGTCGCGGGCCTGCCGGATGACCGCATCATCCGCATCGCGTCGGATGATAATTTCTGGCGGATGGGCCCCACCGGCCCCTGCGGCCCCTGCACCGAAATCTTCTACGACCATGGGCCGGATATCCCCGGCGGTCCGCCCGGCAGCCCCGATGAAGACGGCGACCGTTTTATCGAGATTTGGAACCTGGTCTTCATGCAGAACGAGCAGTTCGAGGACGGCACGATGCGTCCGCTCGACATGCAATCCATCGACACCGGGATGGGGCTCGAACGGATCGGGGCTCTGCTGCAGGGCAAGCATGACAATTACGACACCGACCTGATGCGGGCTCTGATCGAGGCATCGGCCCAAGCGACCTCGACCGATCCTGACGGGCCTGACAACGTCCATCACCGGGTGATCGCGGACCACCTGCGCTCCACGTCTTTCCTGATCGCCGACGGTGTTATGCCGTCGAACGAAGGCCGCGGCTATGTCTTGCGCCGCATCATGCGCCGCGCCATGCGCCACGCCCACCAGGCCGGCGCCAAAGAGCCCGTGATGCACCGTCTCGTCCCCGCCCTCCTGCGCGAAATGGGGGATCACTATCCCGAGCTCGGCCGGGCCAAGGCCTTGATCGAGCAGACATTGCAAGGCGAAGAAGAACGCTTCCGGTCGACGTTGGATCGCGGCCTGCGTCTGCTCGAGGATGAGGTATCCAAGCTACCCGATGGCGGCACGCTCGGTGGCGATGCAGCGTTCAAGCTCTACGACACCTACGGCTTTCCGCTCGACCTCACCCAGGACGCCCTGCGCGAAAAGGGTCTGGCCGTGGACACCGAAGGCTTCGACGCCGCCATGGCCGAACAGAAGGCTCGCGCCCGCGCCGCATGGGCCGGCTCGGGCGAGCAGGCCGATGCGGCGATCTGGCTCGACATCGCCGATGAACACGGATCAACGGAATTTCTCGGATACGACAATGAAGCAGCCGAAGGTCAGATCCTGGCCCTCGTTCGACAGTCGGACGCCGTCGACACCGCTGCAGACGGCGATCAGGTCACGGTGATCGTCAATCAGACTCCGTTTTATGCCGAAAGCGGTGGCCAGGTCGGCGATACTGGCGTGCTTCGCACCGCGACCGGCCGCGCGCGCATCACCGACACCCGAAAAGTCGCCGGCCTCTTCTTGCATGTCGCGACGGTCGAAGAGGGCGAAATCCAGGTGTCGCAAACGGCTGACCTGCGCGTCGATGGAGCACGCAGATCGGCAATTCGCGCCAATCATTCCGCCACACATCTGCTGCACGAAGCTCTGCGCGGCGTCCTTGGTGAGCATGTCTCGCAGCGGGGCTCCCTAAACGCGCCGGATCGTCTCCGCTTCGATTTCAGCCATGGCAAGGCCGTTTCCACCGCCGAATTGACCCAGATAGAGGCCGAAGTGAACGCGTTTATCCGACAAAACAGCGAAGTCACGACGCGGATCATGGAGCCTGATGCCGCCAGGGGACTCGGCGCCCAGGCGCTGTTCGGCGAGAAGTATGGCGACGAAGTCCGCGTCGTATCCATGGGAACTCGCCCGGGCTCGGGCAAAGGATCGGACGGGCAGACCTATTCGATCGAGCTCTGCGGCGGCACCCATGTGCGCCAGACTGGTGAAATCGGCGCGTTCGTCACCCTTGGCGATCAGGCGTCCAGCGCGGGCGTGCGACGGATCGAGGCGCTGACAGGTCAGGCCGCCATGGATCATCTGCGCGCCCAGGATGCGCGGATCAGCGACCTTGCCAACCTCTTCAAGGCGCAGTCCGATGAGGTACCGCAGCGCGTCCGCTCTCTCATGGAAGATCGCCGGAAACTCCAGGCCGAACTTGCCCAGATCAAGCGCGATCAGGCCATGGGCGGCACCGGTGCTGCGTTTGATATCAACGGAATATCAACTGTTCTTCAGATCGTATCCGGTGTGTCGGGCAAGGACCTCGGACCGATGATTGACGCGCAGAAACAGGCCATTGGGTCGGGTGTTGTTGTCCTCATCGCCGATACCGGCGCCAAGCCCGCTGTTGCCGCCGGTGTCACATCCGATCTTACGGAGCGAGTCTCGGCCATCGATCTGGTCAAGACAGCCGTGGAGGCTTTGGGAGGCCGGGGCGGCGGTGGACGGCCGGAGATGGCCCAAGGGGGTGGTGCGGATATCGCTCAGGCCGACGCCGCTCTCGACCGTATCCGCACTGTGTTGGAGACGACGTAGCAGCTACTGCTGCGCTGTTTTTGACGTGATGCGCACTGACGGCGCGTCGCGACCATCTCCGATTCTGATGATCAACAGAGCTCGAAGGCGGCGCCCGGCTTCCCGCGAAAGCCCGGTTTCCATCGCCTATGGTCGCTGAGGCCGTTGTCTTCCAGCGACTTCGCTGGTCAATCATTCAATTGATATCTTCCAGCGAGCGGACGAAATGACGCCAGCGCACAGACCTAAAATCACCGGCCGTTACGTCCCCGCTACTTCAATGCGTGTTCCACCGTCCGCGTGAGCTCGGCCAAGGAAAATGGCTTCGGCAGAAACTGTGCGTTGGGAACGGTCGGCGCATGTTCCGACAGGGCGTCCTGGGCATAGCCAGACATGAAAACCGTTCGAACATCCGGGCGCTTCGTCATGGCTTGGCGGACCCAAGTCGGACCATCGAGCCCTGGCATGATTACATCCGTCACGAAAAGATCGACTATCATCTCATCATCTTCAAGGGCGCTCAATGCCTCCTCGGCTGAGGCAGCTTCAAGCACGTCAAATCCCCGAAGCTTCAAGGCCCGCTTGGCAAAGGCCCGGACGGGGGCCTCGTCTTCAACCAGTAGAACGCGGCGGCGGCCCGACAGACTGGAAGACGCATCAGGCATATCCGGACCAGAAGTCTCTTCGTCCTCCCCGTCGGGCATACCGCTGTTTTTGCGGCCCAGATCATCTGAACCGAACACTTCAAAGCCATCGGAGTCCTCAGAGGTCTCTGCCGCTGGAACTGCGTTGGCCAATACCTCCGAAATCAGCGCATCAGGGATCGTGGGGCTGTCTTGGTCGACGGCGATCTCATCAACCTCGTCCGGCACGCTCTCCGAGGAATCTGCATCTTCGGGTTCCACATCTTCCAATGGACCATACGGCGCGGCAGATGAAGAAGTATCCAGATCGCCGTCAGCTGTTTCCATCGCCTCTTCCGTAGAAAGGCTGACGGGGCCGCTGGAAACTTCGGGCGTTTCCAGCAGCAGCGGTGTCAGGCCATCCAATCGGCCGCTGGCCAAGCCGCTTGGGATCGAACTCAGGACGGCATCCACATCTTCGACTTCCACCGCGTCCGCGGCGCTTTTGCCTGACGTATCGGCCGGCAGATAGACACTGAAAGTCGTCCCCTCGCCCTCTTCGCTGTCCGCGAAAATATAGCCGCCCGATTGCTTCACGATCCCGTAGGCCATCGAGAGCCCAAGTCCCGTCCCCTCGCCCGGGCGTTTTGTCGTGTAGAACGGCTCGAAAATCCGCGACAGACGATCCTGGGGGATCCCGCAACCATCGTCGATCACGGACACAACTACGAACTGGCCTGCCGGAATTGAAACACGGTCGCGGCAAAGCGGCTGGGTCAGATAGCGGCATCGGGTCTCGATGCGGATGTTCCCACCGTCGGGCATGGCATCCCGCGCATTCACCACCAGGTTCATCAGAACCTGTTCCAACTGCCGACGGTCGCCGCGAATGGGAAGCAGCGCCGGATCGTGGTCGGTCTGCAGTGTCACCTTTTCACCAACCAGACGGTTCAACAGATGCGCCAAGTCGCCCAGCGTATCGCGCAGATCGATGCGTTGCATCTGCAGCGTCTGCTTGCGCGAAAACGCCAGAAGTTGACCCACCAGGGCCGCCGCCCTATTGGCGTTCTGTGTGATCTGCAGAAGATCGGCATTGTCTTCGTCGCCTTCGCCGTGACGCAGCAGCAGCAGATCGCAATGGCCCGAAATCGCCGTCAGAAGATTGTTGAAATCATGTGCCACGCCGCCAGCCAGTTGACCGATGGCCTGCATCTTCTGGCTCTGGACGAATTGCGCTTCCATCGTCTTCAACTCTGTCGCGTCGTTGAGCACGGCGATCAGGCCACCTTGGTCGCCACCGAGCGGCCGCCCCAAGGTCACCTGCAGGAAGCTATCGGTTGCCGCACCGGTCACCCGCACCACTTCGGGGTGGTCCATGATCCGGCCCTGCGCCGCCTCCTGCACCCAATCGCCAACCGGCCGTCCAAGACCTTCGACCATGGCGGCCAGTTGCACCCCCACGCCATCTCCAAGCCGCGGCAACAGCACTTGAGCGCGCTTGTTGGCGAAAATGATCCGGCCGTCCGGATCAAGGCGCAGCAAAGCCACGGGCAATGAATCCAGGGCTACGCCGCTTTCCGCTTCTTCCCCGGCCGGAATGACGAAGACTTCCTGCCGCCCATCCACCGCCTCCGACAGCGCCAGACGAACCCTCTGCGACCCGGTCTTGGTGGTCAGCACGTTCACTTCACCATTGCGGAGGGGATGATCCCGGAAAAGATCCCGGATGCGCTTCACGCGCGCTCCCACGACCTCCCGCAGAACCTCGTTCATGAAGAGGATCGTCCCGCTGGGCCCACAAGTCAGCATCGGCAGCGCCAGGCCATCGGCCGCGCGCGCCGGCCGGTCCACCAGGTCTTCGAGCCGCCAGAGATAACCCCCCGGAATGCGATGCAACGCCATGCGCACATGACCGCGCCGGGTGACCACATCTTCACGCGCGGCATCGCGGCCCTGGGCTGACGATAGCAGCCTGTGAACGACAGCGTCGGGGTTCGCGAAAAGCCCTTCGAGCGTCCGCGTCATCGTCTCGCCGGCGCGCGGGCCGAAGCGGTCCAACGCCGCCCGGTTTTGGGCGAAGATGGCGCCATCATCCTTGGTGCAGAAGCCCGGCGCCGCATCGTGTTCCAGGAACGCCATGACGATGCCGAGTCGCCGCTGAGAGGCCTGGCCATCGAAATAATGCGCCAGATGCAAGGCCGCCATAATCGCCGTCAGCGCCGCCGCAGCGGGCAACAGATAGGTCTGTATTCCCTGCAGACCGGCGGCCATGGACACACCGAACGCCGCAACTGCCAAGATGGCGAAAATTGTGGAGCCCTTACGGAGGCGCCCGATAAGGTTCATATTGTCGCCCACACCATCCGTCCCTTGGCGCGCCCACCCGGGCCAGCCTCTCATGGAATCACACCCTAACCTATCGCCATCATTCGTTAAGTTGCTATTAACATGAGAGATCGGCGCAGCCGGATCGATTTTCACACCCGGCGCAAGACACTCAGATGAAATCCATCACAATCATCTAACGGGCTGCAATCCCAACGATTTTCCAGAACGACATCCCGCCTTACCAGTCGTGCGTCGACGCGGGCGGCATTCTCAGCCTGAAGCAGGGAACAGGTCATGTAGGCGACCCAACCGCCAGGCTTCACCAACCGCACGGCCCGATCCAAGATCGCGTCCTGCCGAGCCATCAGCACGGTCACACCCGCCTCATCGAGCCGCCATCTGGCCTCGGGCGACCGACGCCAACTGCCAGACCCGGAACATGGTACATCGGCGATCACCCCGTCGAACGGCGCCGCGGCCTCGGGGTTTTCGGTGATGTCGATCCGCACGCCCGCCCGCTTCGCCCGCGCCGGCAAGTCCCGCATCCGCTCCGGCTCGGCATCGTGGGCGAAGACCGCTCGATCAGACCCGGCCGCGGCGGCGAGCGCCTTGCCTCCGCCGCCCGCACAAAGGTCCAGAACAGATCGCCCATCAGCCGGCAAGCGGTCGACAAGTGCCTGACTTCCCGCATCCTGCAATTCAAAGGAGCCGTCCAGGAAAGCATCCAGCGCCGTCAAGCCCCGCGGCGCGCCTGCGACGAAGATCGCCGTCGGCGAAATGGTATGGGCTTCGACGGTCAGTCCGGCGTCGGTCAGCCGAGCCATCAACGCCTCCCGCGTCGTCTTTCGGAGATTGGCGCGCAAATTCACCGGCGCCCGACAACGCAGCGCGGCGGCAATGTCCATCGCCCGATCGCCGTGATTGGCCCGCAAATGGCCCAGCACCCAATTCGGCAGATCGCTGGCCACGCCCTCGGGCATATTCCCAACTTGGTCTGGGATATCGACAGGCGCAGGCGCATGGCCCTGCCCCGTGAACAGGCCTGACAGATCGCGTCCCTGGCCGCGAAGCAGACCGGCCATCAGACGCGCCGGGTCGGACACCTGCGCCAGCCCGTCGATGGCGCCCAGCCCGCCCAGCCAAGCCGACGACCGCAATCGCCGCAGCGCGTCATAGACATGGTCCCGCACGGCCGCGCGGTCTTTCGACCCCGCATACCTTGCACGCCGCCCCCAAGCGGTCAGTTCACGCTCGGCCGGGGCGCCCGCGACGACGGCGCCGAGCACCTCGACCGCCGCCTGAACCCGCGCGCCCGGGGTCATTCCGTACGATAATTCGGGGATTCCCGCGTGATCTGCACGTCATGCACGTGGCTTTCCTTCAAGCCCGCACCCGTGATCTTCACGAACCGGCACGCCGCGCGCATCTCCTCGACGGTGGCGCACCCGGTATACCCCATGGCCGCCCGCAACCCACCCACCAATTGATGGATCACCGCCCCCGCCGATCCCTTATAAGGCACCTGCCCCTCGATTCCTTCCGGCACGAGCTTCTCCGTGGCGGCGTCCTTCTGAAAATACCGGTCGGCCGATCCCCGCGCCATGGCGGCCATCGACCCCATCCCCCGGTAAGATTTGAAAGATCGCCCCTGATACAGGATGACCTCGCCCGGGCTTTCATCGGTGCCCGCGATCATCGAACCGACCATCGCACAGGACGCCCCGGCCGCGATCGCCTTCGCGAAATCACCGGAATACTTGATGCCGCCATCGGCGATCACGGGCACATCCCCGGCGGCACCCGCCGCATCCCCGATGGCCGTCAATTGCGGAACGCCGACGCCTGCGACGATCCGGGTGGTGCAGATCGACCCCGGCCCAATCCCGACCTTCACGGCATCCGCCCCGGCCGCGATCAGCGCGCGGGTCCCGTCCGCCGTCGCCACATTCCCCGCAACCACTTGAACATCGTTAGATAACCGCTTGATCCGATTGACAGCCTCCCCGACGCCCTCACTGTGGCCATGGGCGGTATCCACAACGATCAAGTCGCAACCCGCATCGACCAACGCTTCGGACCGTTCGAACCCGGCTTCCCCAACCGTCGTTGCCGCCGCCACCCGCAGACGGCCCAGTTCATCCTTGCAGGCCTGCGGATTCAGCACCGCCTGCTCGATATCTTTGATCGTCAACAGGCCCGTCAGATGGTCCTTATCGTTGACCACCAGCAGCTTCTCGATCCGGCGGGCATGCATCATGGATTTCGCTTCGCCCAGATCCACCGGCTCCCGCAGAATCGCCAGGTTGTCCGCCGTCATCATGGCCGCAACGGGCGTTGCGTCATCGCTGGCAAATCGCATGTCCCGGTTCGTCACGATGCCCAAGACGCGCCCCGCTTCATCGATCACCGGAAACCCCGTGATCCGATACCGGTCCTGCAATTCCTTGGCATCGGCCAAGGTTTGATCGGGCCGCAGCGTGATCGGGTTATAGACGATCCCGCTCTCGAAACGCTTGACCCGCCGCACCTCCTCCTGCTGCGCGTCCAGGCCCAGATTGCGATGGATGACCCCCATTCCACCGGCCTGGGCCATGGCAATCGCCATCCGCGCCTCGGTCACGGTGTCCATGGCCGACGACAGAAGCGGGATGTTCAGGGCAATCGACTTGGTCACCCGCGTCCGGGTATCGGCCGCCGCAGGCAGAACGCGGCTCGCGCCAGGGACAAGCAGCACATCGTCGAATGTGAGGGCCTCGCGAATCTCCATCGGGTGTCTCCGTGGCGGGGGATCGGTTGGCCCCTTCCCCTTTCACGCGCCGCGCCCGGGGGCAAGACCGCACAGGCAGCCTGTGCCACCTAACGGCTCTGGCACGTCGAAGTCCCCATTGCCGAGGCCGAAACCATCGTCAGCCAGGCGGCGCGATCAGCACGTCGCAGGGCGCGGTCAGCGCCACACGCTCCGCCGTCTCACCCAGCAGGAACCGCGCGATCCCCGTCCTGGCATGCCGCCCGATAACCAAAAGATCGCTGCCCTTCGCCTCCGCCGTCTGGGTCAGTGCTCGAGCCGGGCCGCCGATCATCGCCTCACTCTCCACCGTCAGATCGGGCGAATCTTTGGCGAGCTTCGCTTTGGCATCCGCCAAGGCCTCCTCGATGCCCGCCTGGCGCGCTGGCGTGGCGGCGCCCGCGATATCCATGGCATAGGGCGCCCCGGCCAACGGGTCGGCCCAAGCATGCAGCAGCGCCAGGCTCTCCAGCGGCGCGAGACTCCGCGCCAGATCGACCGCCGCCTGGCTCGCGGGCGAAAAATCCCACCCGGCCAAGGCGGCCTTATGATCGCGTTCCACCGGCTCGACGGCGATCATCAGCGGGACATTCAGCACCTTCATCACCTGTGACAGCGTGGGGGCGCTCACCAACTCGGCCAGACCCCGATCCCGATGGGACCCAAGGACGACCAAACCCGCTTTCCGCTCCTCCGCCAGGCGCGGCAAAAGCCGGGACAACTGCCCCGCCTCCACATCGATCACCGGCGAGGCCGCCGACAGGCCGGAATCTGCCGTGACCAACGCCCCCAACTCCGCCTCAGTTTCTTCGGTGCGGCGCTGCAGGATCGCAGCAGGCAGATCGTCATCCAGAATATGGATGATGCGCAGCTCCGCCCCAGTATGCGCCGCCACCTTGGCGGCACGGCGCAAGGCCCGATCGGATCGGGCGCTCAGATCGGTGGCGGCAAGAATGGGGCCCATGACGTGTCTCCCTGTCGGATTGGTCCGACTGGGATGCGCCTTAGTGGTCATCGCCCGCCTTGACGCGGATCAATCCCCCGATCATGTAGCGCCCCACAACCCCGCAACCGGGCGTTCCGTAGGCGCCGAAACGACGGAGGACAGCTATGTCCCAGATCACCCTCACCTTCCCCGATGGCAATGCGCGCCAAGTCCCCGCCGGGATCACCCCGGCCGAGGTCGCGGCCGGCATCTCCAAATCGCTTTCCAAGAAAGCGATCTCCGCCAAGATAAACGATGCCCATTGGGATCTGGCCTGGCCCATCGAAGCCGACGCCTCCATCGCCATCCACACAATGCAGGACGAGGAACCGGCCCTCGAACTCATCCGCCACGACCTGGCGCACATCATGGCCCGCGCCGTCCAGGAAATCTGGCCCGACGTGAAGGTCACCATCGGCCCGGTCCGCGATTTCGGCTGGTTCTACGATTTCGACCGCGAAGACCCCTTCACCCCAGAGGATCTGGGTGAGATCGAAGCCAAGATGAAGCACATCATCGCCGCCCGCGACCCCGTCCGCACCGAGGTCTGGCCCCGCGACAAGGCCCGCAAACACTACGAAGACACCGGCGAGCCCTTCAAAGTCGAACTGATTGACCGCATCCCGGGCGACGAACCGATCCGCATGTATTGGCATGGCGACTGGCAGGATCTCTGCCGCGGCCCGCATCTGCAGCATACCGGCCAGATCGCCGCCGATGCGTTCAAGCTCACCCGTGTCAGCAGCGCCTATTGGCTTGGCGACAACACCCGTCCCCAACTCCAGCGCATCTACGGCATCGCCTTTCGCAACCGCGACGACCTGAAGGCGCACCTCAAGTTTCTGGAAGAGGCCGAGGCCCGCGACCACCGTCGCCTGGGCCGCGAGATGGACCTCTTCCATATGCAGGAAGAAGCGCCGGGCCAGGTCTTCTGGCACCCGAATGGCTGGACCATCTACACCACGCTTCAGGACTACATGCGT
>JBCDCS010000060.1:0-10964 GCA_039181205.1 Pseudomonadota bacterium | reverse complement strand
GGCACATATTCTTCGCGCGGCACGTCTAGCATGGCGGCGATAATCGGGAACTTCGTGACATCCGACGGACGCACCTGGGTATCCACCATCATCGTGCGGAGAGCATTCGCGGAAGCCATCGGCGGACGAATCCATGAAAGTATCAGATATATCTCGGAGAAAGCACGTCCGTCCCATGGCCGCAACGTCCAAAGATGATAGTGGCAGCTTGCAGGGCGTCAGCTATGGCGATAGGACCACGCCATTCTGCGGCGAGTTGGCGGAGTGGTTACGCAGCGGATTGCAAATCCGTGTACACCGGTTCGATTCCGGTACTCGCCTCCAATCATTTTCAATACCTTGCGCCTCACCGATGTCTGCGCGGACTGCGCCGTTTACAGGGGCGTTTACAGTTTTGTTCATGCTGCACCCCCTTTTGCGCGGGCCAATTTGACCAGTACAGCGTCGGTTTCGTCGGGCGAGACGCGGGCATAATGCTCGATCACATTCGCCGCGTAGCGGACTGACCAACCCATGTGATTGGCGATCTGCGCAAGGGATAGGCCCGCATTCAGCAGCCGCGTTGCCGCAGTCCCGCGCGCATCGTACAGGCGCAGTTCACTGGACAGCTTGGCCTTATCCCGCCACTGGCGGACGCCCTCCGACGCGCGATGCGGGGTCAAAGCGTTGCCGCTGGCATTCGTGAGGATCAGCAACCGGCCCGCCGGGGTCGTGTCGATCACCTCGGCCAACGCGGGCGTGATTGGGATGTGGGCCAGCCGCTTCCGCTTGTTGGTTCTGACGCGAAGACGACGGCCGCGCGGAGTTTGCTCGACATGGGCCGAAGTCAGCTTGATCAGGTCAGCCGGTCGCAAGCCGGTTTCGCAGGCCGCGCAGAGAATGCGGCGGACCCATTCCGGGGCGACTGCGTTAAAGGCTTCCCGGTCGGCCGGCGTCCAGACGATTTCGGAGCGATCCACCTCATAGAGCCGGTGGAGCTTGTGGCAGTGGTGCTCGGACAGCTTGCCTTCACCCACCGCCCAATTCAGGATTCGAACGGCGTGGGTGCCGGCCATGTCGTGCTGCTTGGGTGAGTGCTTCCAGAGTGCCCGCCACCCGTTCACCTCGCCACGTGCGCCGCGCTCCTCGAAGATGATCGCAGGCGCATCCTTGAAGTGTTCCGCGAAGCGCAAGCCCCATTTCCGAATGTCAGACCTCGACCTTTCGCCTTTGGGCATGGCGGTGCTGGACAGGAAGTCGTCCACCATTTGCGGCGTCATGTAGTCGTCCGTTCGCGGACGGGCGGTGGCTTCCGCGAATGCCTGATAGAAGGCCGGATCGTCGGGCATGCGGCGATCATCTTCCCAGAATTTGGGGCCGCCTCGCCAAGCATAGAAGTGAAAGCGGCTCCTGCCGTTGACCAGCCGCCGCCGGACGCGGTGAACACCTTTGGGCATGTCACTGGTCATTGCGCCCAGCCTTCCACTTTTGAAGGGGCGTCATATCTGGCTCGCCTGTTTCAGGGTTGCGCCGAGCCGTGATCTTGACGCGCTCGCCCCCTGGAGCCGGCGCATCGACAGACACCTCATCCCAGCCCGCCGAGAAGGCAGCCTCGAAAGCAGGCGTTAGGTCCGATTTGCGGATTGCGGCGGGGCGGCGGTCCATCTCTATGCCCCCTCGGCCAAACGGATCGCCGGACGCGGCAGGCGGTCGATCACCATTTGCGCCAGAGCGCCAAGGCAAAAGAGCATCACCGGGCCTTGGACGTAGGCGGCACCGTATTGGATGTTCCCGAAAAAGATGTCGTCGGTGTCCTCGTCGTCGTGGAAGAATTCCAGCGAACCGTCTGCCCAGATCACAAGCCAGTTCGGATGTTTCATTCCCGAGATACCGGCAAGCTGCTCGGCGGCTTTGATCATGATTTCTTGGCTGCGCACCATCTCCAGCATGTCAACGCGAAACTCATCCCCGAGCTGCGCTTTAAAGTGCGCAACCTCATCGTCCGAGATTTCGCCAAGCTCAGTCTTAGCCTGTTCCCGCACGGCATCCGAAAACGCTTTCGTGCTCCAGATCGTGCTTTGGAAAATGGCGCGGGCAGCATGTCCAGCAAACTCTTTGGCAGCTTCCGGGGTGGTGCCGCGCGAAACCAGCATCCCCATGACGAACATCACCAGCATATCAGCCAAGTTGTAGCGTGCATGACCCTCTTGCCGAGGCAGGTGCCCCGCGCGCCGCCAGTTGCGAACCGTCGCCTGCTTGACCTCCGTGATCGCCTCGGCCTCGCTCGGGGTGTATGTCTCAAGTTCAAGCTTCATCGCACCGCCCCCATTTCGTGTAGCCTTACACGCGATGAGTTTTCGTGTCAACAAACACGTTTTCAATTGATCCAGCGCCTGGCCGCATCCTTTGCCCATTGACCGTCCGGCCATATCGTCCATTCGATCTTGCGAGTGATGGGCATAGTGGGCTGGCAAACCGCGATTGCCACCGGATAGCCCGCCCGGACCAGCGCCTTGATGTAGGGCGACGTTGAGCCGATGAATTGCACGTCAGAACCTTCGGCCGAGGTGAAGCGGCTATCGGCAGGCATTGCACACATTGGAATGGGAGTGCCGTCGCTGAATGCCCCGCGCCGCGTCAACGCAATGTCCAGCACCGGGGCGGCGCACACAGCATCCACGCCCCACGCTTCAAGAAAAGCCCCCATTTCGAGGAACAACAGGGCCGACGGCACCTCGGCCTTGAGCGTCAGATAATCTCGGAACATGTGTATTTTCGGCCAAATCTGATCATCTCCCTGCATATCTTTCAACTCCGTGTGGCACTAATTTGGTGTCAATATACGTTGCTTGACACCAAAAAGATGTCAACACTAAATTGGTGTCATGGCAAAACAGGACGACTGGATAAGGATTACCTTGCGGCTACCGCAGGAGCTACACGCCCGGATTTCATCCTCGGGTGGGGCCTCATCCCTGAATGCAACGATTGTGCAGGCGCTTGAAGATCAGTTTCCTCAGGCCGCCGATGAACGCTATCATGCTTTACTAGCGGAACTGGATGAGCTTATGGCCAGCGACAACCCACACAAAGACAAGCTGGCACAGCTCTATGATTGGGGTGCCAAAATCTTGGATCGGGAGCGGGAAGCCGAAAAACGCCGCGCAAAGTAGGCTAGTTTCTACTCATCGACGCCAGCCGGTAACTGTCTCTGATCATGGCACGCACATCGCCGAGAAGGACCCAATCGAGCGAAGCGCCATATCTCACGCAGAAGTTCAACAATTCGGGCGACGGCGCACCGTCCTCGGACAAAAGTCGCGATGGTAACGGCACACCTATCGTGTCCGCATAGAAGGAAAGCCGCGCCTCGGCGGCAACGTAGTCGATAGCCATTCCTATTCCTTCCAGTCCACCATTCGCATAGCCCCGGACACGTCGCCTGGCGGAATGCCCGCTTCCTTGGCCTCGGCCATAGTCTTGACAATCGCGGACAACGCCCGCGCGCGGCCGCCGGCATCGAACGCCTGCAAGGGCCTGGTCGTGTCGATCTCGACCACAGCGCCGAGTTTCCGCGAGGCTTCCTCCGCCAGTAGGGCGGCGATGGGCTGCAGCGTCCAGATCGCAAGCTGGCGCTGCGCCTCCCTGACGGCTGGACCGGTGGCCGCGCGGTTTACCAGCGACGGCAAGACGCCATAGGCCATAAGGATGCCCTCTCGGGCCGCCGCCAACGTCTCCGCCGTCATCGATTTGCTAAGGTCCGGGGAAAGCTGATCCGGCTTCTGCCCGAGCTGGGGATTCATCCCGGCCGCCGTCGCCTGGGCCACGCCTTCGATCACCAGCGTCGAGCCGCGCCGCCCCCGGAAGGCTCCACGCATCGTTGCCATGTCTTCGGCCCCGGTATCGGGCAGCGGCACGATCTGCGAGCCGAGCGGGGCATTCTCGAATGTCTCAGCGAGGGCCGATTCCACCGCGTGGAGCATCGCGCCGGTGAGGCTGGACCGGCGCAGCGGGGCGATCCCGATCCATGGGGTCAGGTTGTCCGCGCCGATCCGCAAATGAAGCACCTCGGCCGCCAAGGCCGTGACGGTCCGCCCGCCACCGGCTTCCGGGATGGACAGGCGATAGGCGCGGGGCATGCCGTCCCGTGTCGTCACGTCCCAGTCCGTCGCCGGCACAAGGCCGCCCTCGGTGATCAGAAAGACGGCCTCACCGTTGAGCGCGACGCCACGGGCGATCATGGCCATGGTCTGGCGGGTCAGAAGCTCAGTACCGGACACGTCCGCCATCGCGAGCCCGTTTTCCCAAAGCGAGACGCAGGACTGCACCGCCGACGTCAATTCAGCGACACCGCGCCGCCCGCTGATGAAGTTGTCTCGGGCCGCCATGACTTGGGCGGTATAGCCTGCGCCGCTCGATCTGGCCTCCATCGGCCGCAGCTTGCTTTTGAGCCATTCAAACATGGTCACCTCCACCGGCCATAGGTCGCGTGATAGGACAAGATCGTCTGGTTCAGGTCCGCGCTCCGGGGTTTCCAGAACCGGGCCTCGACCTGCGCCTGGTCGTAAGCCGGCCGGGCCACGGTCGATATCTCCACCAGTTCCGCGGCAAAGACCGTGCGCCGGATCGTGCGCCCGACCTTCGTGATCCGTTCGCCGTTCTGCGGAACCCGGAAGCCAGGCGACAGACCTTTGATCAAACCGGCCCGATGGGCTGCCAAGAAATCGCGCGCCCACGTGGTGTCGTCGGCAATCCGCGCTTCGAAGGTCAAAGCGTCCTCGCCATCGTCCAGGCGCAGGGATCCGGCTTTCCGGGACGCAAGGGGCTTGTCGAAGTCGTGCCCCGCCAAGAGGAAAATATCGTCTTCCGATGCGATCTGGGACGCGAAAGCACGCGGGGCGATAACCTCGATCCGCCCCGCACCCAACTCGGCTTCGATGCCGTAGGGGAAGCGCCCCGTCAGTTGGGCGCCTCCATCGTCAAGCTGGCGGAGATCAAGCCCTCCGCTGGCTCCGCCCCAGAGCATCACGCCGCCGCCAGTTCGAGGCCGGTCAGCAGCTCAAGCTGGACCGGGCGCGCCACGGTGACGTCCATGGTCGCCAATGCGGTGATCCGAAGCCCGCCGGACTGGGCATCGGAGAAGGGATCCCGGATCATATCGACCGCGCCCCAGGCACCCACGAAGATCGGCGCGACGCCGCCCGCCGCCGTGGTCAGCAAGGCCGACGTAGCAGCGGGCGAGCCCGCCGGCGCGGCAAGCCCGTTGTTCGTCATCGCGATGTTGGCGACCGGCAGGTTCTTCACCAACCGGTCCCATTCCGACACGGCCGTGCCAGCGATCAGCGAACCGTCGAGATAGTCCCAGGTCTCCGGCCGGATCATCGCCCGGACGGCGGACGGCGATCCGGCGGCGTTTCCGCTCATGAACCGCGTCACCGCAGACCGGAACGCCCCCCAGCTTGCCGGGGCATCGATCGGCGTGGACGTGATCCCATAGGTCCCGGCGCCCGTGATGACCCCCAAGGGCTGGCCATCGGCGCCAGTGCCCAGGAAGGCCGCCGCGTCCATGGCCGCACCCATGGCGCCGTTCATGTCGCGCCGGACCGCCTGTTCCAGCGCCGCGCCGGATTGCTTGAGCGTCTTGCGGGTGATCCGCATCTGGACGCCAAGGTTGTGATCCGGCGCCATGGCCCGGTCGGTCGTGGCATATGTGGTCGGCCCGGCGACGTTGGCCGTCTCACCATCGGCCCAACCCGCCGTGACGGCCGAGGTGGTCACCGGCCATTCCACCGCGCCGGCGTCGATCGCAATCATCTGCGCCCCCATGCGGGCCGCCACGGAATCCGGAAACAACCGGTCGATGATCGGACGAGTCTGGACCGGGGCCGGGGTTCCGGCCGAGACGGTTTCGCCAGCCCGGACTTCCAGCGCTTGCCAGGGGACCGGGACCCCCCGGAAGCCGCCTTCGCTGCGAAGCTCGGTCACGATCTCGGCCGTTTGGCCGTCCAATTGGCGGCCTTCATCAAGGGCCAGGGCCACCTGGCGCATTTCGAAGCCGGCCATAAGGTTGGCCCATTCCTCGGCCGAGCGGGTTTCCAGCTCCTCGCCGGCGTCCCGGCGTTCGGTGTCTTCCGCGATCAGCGCCGCGCGATACCGCGTTTCATTGGACCGGTATTCCCGATCGAGTTCATCCATCTTGCGGACTTCGTATTCGGTCGGGGTGTCCTTGCCCGCCAGTTCGGCGAGGCTCTGGCGGATTTCGCTTTGCCGCCGGGCGATCTTAACGCTTTCGAGCATGTGTTATCCTTTCTGCTCAACAGGATTGGGGTCGGGTCCTTCCAAGGATTCGACCATTTTCCGCCAGTCCTGGCGGTCCTTTCGGGGCGGGGGATGCCCGCATTCGAGACGTGTTTTCCGGGTGTGGCAGGCCGGGCAGAGCGACTGCAGGTTGGCCGGGTCGTAAGACAGTTCGGGATGTGTCCTGACCGGCTTGATGTGATCGACTTCCAGCCGCCCGTTGCAGCCGCAGGACTGGCAACGGTAGCGGTCCCGCTCGAGGATTTCGGCGCGCAGCGCTTGCCACCGCTTGGTCCGTGTGACCTGCCGGGAATGGCGGTGATGTTCCTTGCGGACGCTCATGGCGCGTCCTCCGATTCTGCCGTGATTTCGAGGAATGCGCGGCTGCCGGGCACTTCCTTGATCCCGTCGATCTCGAAGACGATGCCCTCGTGGACCAGTCGATCCGTGCGCCGGATGTCGCGACCGAAGGCGGTGGCGCGGATGATGAACCGGGTTACCAGCAGGTTGTCCCACCGCCCGGCGCTGATCCGCTCGGCATCCGAGACATCGCGCCGCTGCGCAAAGATCGCCGGGCCGTGGTCGTTCCACTCATAATCGCGGCCGCCATAGTCGTCCGGCGTCGTGGTGGCGCGCTGGATCTGAATACGCCTGTCGAGGCTGCCTGCGTTCAGCACCATGCCAACCTCGCTTTCGACTTGGGTTGGGCCGCCACGCGGGCGCCTTGGGCCACCGCGAGAACGGATGCGGCGGCCGCATCGATCCGGCCCGTCGATCGGGCCTTGGCGATTTTGATGTTGTTGGCGGGGTCGCGAAGGCAGACCGTATCCGCGAAGGCCGAGCGCAGGAGCAACGAAGCCTTGACCTTCACCTGGCCGTCGAATGCAGCTCGCCGGAAGCGCTCGGCATCCTCGCCACCATCGCGGAATCCTTGGCCGCGCCAGACCAGCGGCGCACGAATGCCGGCGCGGGCAATTGCTTCGCCCAATTCGGCCTGTTTGTAACGGTCCATCACAAGGGCCAGGACCGGCTGATCCTCCACGTGGCGCATCACCTCGACCAGCCAGGGGGCCACCGGCACGGTCTTGTCGCCCAAGACGTTCAGTTCGCCGCGTTGCTGCATTTCCACGTAGCGGCCGGCGACGCCGTCCGCCTGGCCCCGATCGAGAAGGGTGGGCATGGACGGAAAGGTTCCGAGGCATTCCAGCCGCCCGGTTTGGGGCCAGTAGAACGCTGCGGCAGTCATGGAAGCCGAACCGCCCAGGTCGATCCCAATGACGACACCGCCTTCGCGCGGCGGCAGAGTGCCCACCTCGCAGTGCATCCATTCATCCGGGGTCAGCAGCATGTCGCGGGACTCAGCCGACACGCGCTCGTTTCGGTTATACAACCTGAACGAAGTGAGGCTCGATCCACCCCGCGCATTTGCCCGTTTGGCCTGCGCTTGCAGCCATTCCAGCGTGCTCCCGATGCCATGTTGCGCGCCGGGGTTGGCGACCAGAAGACTTTCTACGTCATCGACCGGCAGGCTGGGTGCCGGGCGATGTTCCTGGACGTAAGATCCCGGGGCGGGATCGTCGATCCACCTGGAAAACGGGTGTGTGTCATCGCTGGCCGAGGTGCTGATCAGGAAAGCCCGCCCGCCGCGCTTGCCTAGACCCGACAGCAGGGCATGTTCCAGTTCGTCCCCGCGATCCAGCGCCCAATGCCCTCGCTCATCGAGGATCGCCATCGTCGGAGCGCCGCCGAGGGCCGATTTGCCGTCTGCCGCGATCACCCGCAGGACGTGGCCACCACCATCGCCGGTGAACTCGATTTCGAGCCGTGGGGCGCGGCGATAGATCAGCTTCGTCTGCAGCTCGATCGGAAGCGTGGCCGCGAATCCGGCGACGAAGTCCCAGATGATCCGCCCCTGATCCCGCGTTCGGGCCGCTGCGACGATTTCCCGACGGGGCTGCCGGTCCCAGATCCCGATCAGACCGCCGAGGCCCAGGCCAGCGGTGATGGCGGACTTGCCGTTCCCTCGGCCGATGCTCAGGACCGCATTGGCCGTCTCGGGCGCCAGGGCCCCTTGGATGAATTGGCTCTGGAACGGGGCAAGCGAGATGGGTTTTCCCGCATTCGGCCCCTCTGGAACCGCCAAGCCATGCATGAAGCGCATGGCTCGCTCGGCTGGACTTGCGCCCTCCAATTCCCCGCCCTGCGCGAAAATTGAAAACTCCCAACCACGGTTCCCGACCCCCAGGGATGTTGCGGCATTGGGACCATCTTGAAAGAAGGATGCCTGCAGTCTGTCGTCTTGCCTTTGCATCTCACTCACTCTCGCGCGTATCTCTCTGTTTCACCGTCGTTCTTTCCCACCTGCTCAATGGTGAGGTTCGGAGCGAAGGGCATAGGACGACTGCCCACGGCGCGCGGCCGCTGCAGTCCCCATGCCCTCCACGTGTTGATCCTGCTCAACGGAGCCGGCCGTCGCTTTGGGCCCGATCGGTCATGCATTCCTGCCAATCGGTCGGCTGCTGCTAGCGACACCTGAATGCGGTGCCGGGGATCGGGCCTCAGCCTTGCGGACTGCCCTTTGCCTGTGATCCCGCCCGTGGTAGACTTCCTTCCGTGGTGCCACCGTTGCTATCCCGAACCACCACTTCGGCCCTGCGTATGGGGTGGCGCGCAGGGTCGCCGCTTCTCACCTCTCGATCAGTTCAATGTCGGGTTCAGCCGTCAGGAGCCGGTGGTTGTCCGCCTTCGCTTCGGACAGCATGCGGCGCATGACGCGGACCTGTTTGGATGTGGGGCGCCACGACTTGCGCTTGCCCTTACCGGCGATCGACAAGGCAAACTGTGCCAGCCATTCGTCGCTCTGGCGCTTCGCCCAGCGGATCACGCCCGGCCATTCAAAGGTCAGGATTTCGTCCAGTTCACCTTCGGTCATGCGCTCACCCCCCTGTACCGGGCGCCGACGCGGGCCATGTGCGGGGATGTGGTGAGGGCTTTGGCGTCCATCGGCGATCGGCCGTCATAGAGCAACGCAGCCTGGTCCAAGAGCGCTTGGGCGAGGTCGTAGGGCACCTCGGCCATCGTCGGGCCAAAGCCCGCCTGATACTCGATCGTCATCCGGTTGGGCGTCAGATCATGGTACTCGACCAGCCAGTTGATGTAGGGGCGATTACCGGCCGCGAAGTTGAAGGCGTTGAATGGCTCACCATCGATGGTCACGGTCGGGGTAACGCCGTCTCGCACAGGACCAATCGGAAGTCTGAGGCTGGATTCACGCTTAGGACCAAAGATCGTCACGCGGATCATTTGGTCGAGCAGGGCGATCTGCGCGAATTGCTCAATCTCCGCCGCCGCCGCCAAACCGATCTTCGTGATCGCCATGTCTTCCGAACCATCGGCTACTCGAAGATGTGCCCGCAGATCGGCGATGGAAAACGGAACCCGGCTGGCAATCGGGGTTCGATAGACGAGCATCTTCATGCCGCCACCTCCATTTCGTTGATGTGCTTGAAGAATGCCGCCTTGTCCCTCGGGCTCATGGCTTCGAAGGCAGCAAGGGCATATGCCTTGAGTTCGGAACGATTGGCACACGATGCCCAGAACCGGGCCTCATCAATGCCGCCCAGGAACGCCGGGAGCGGTTGGCCTGCCGCGCCGATCGATGCCGCCGCCGTCATCTTGGCGTGGTTCGATCTGAGGGAATTGAGCGCCGAAAACGCCAGTCCCGCACGCTCGGTCTGAGACAGCCGGATGGAGGCTACGAAGCTAAAGTCAGCCCAGGTGTCGGGCGCGTCAACCGTCAGGCAATAGCCGAGCATTCGCGACATTCGCTTGTGCTCTGGAGCTATGAGGTGGCGAAAGTGGGAGCCGCATTTTCGGTTTACAGCCGGCCTGTAACCGTTTGATTTTTCTACCCCCTCAGCGGTGGGGTGTTTACAGTGTTGTGCAGTGCTTTCAGAGGCGTCCGAAGGATTGCAAATCCGTGTACACCGGTTCGATTCCGGTACTCGCCTCCAAGCTCTTCAATCCCTTAGCAATCTATCGATGCGGAATTGGCGGGTTTAGTCTCTTCGCAGTCTCACGGCGTTCTGGGCTATCTTGCGCGCCGCTACTCATTGGGATCCGAAGCAGCCTTTCTCGTGTGGCAAAGGCTGCTATGAGCGATCGAAACCGAGGTCAAAAAGAGCCTCGCCTAATGAGTTGATCCACCAGTCTTTCTCGGAAAAAGGTGGTTTAGAGTCCGCAAGAAAATCAGACTCCATCCGATCCGTCGGGCTTTCCGGGGCCTTTTGCTGGGACACACGGTCTGTTGCCACCACTTGAACGCTAGGTGCGGGCGGCCTCGAATGCAGCCCAGGCGGTCCGAAGCATCTCGAGATCGAAGCCATCCTGATGCGCTGGATCGAGGATCAAGGTTTCGGTGGCTTGGAGCTTTGTAATAGCGGCCTCCAATTGGGACAGAATATCCGCCGGGATCACAATGGCGCCATGGCGGTCGGCATGGATGAGGTCGCCGTCTTCCACCCGAAGTCCCATGACGGTGGCGCCGGTTCCGATCTGGGTCACATGCACGAACCCATGGCTCGGCCCGATCCCACCCGCAATCACGGGAAAGGCTGGATCGAGATCGCCGAGATCGCGGACCAGCCCGTTGGTCAGGGCGCCGCCAAGAGCTAGGCCTTTGTGCACCG
>JBCDCS010000059.1:0-10974 GCA_039181205.1 Pseudomonadota bacterium | reverse complement strand
TCACCCAGATCGACGAGATGGGCCAGGAAGTGGGTGTCGTCTACGACACCACGCCGGGCCGCGTCCGCCTGGGCTCGATGCTACCCTTGAACGCCAAGGCGCCCTTCGACCTGGTCAACCGCTTGCTGCGCAAGAAGGAAGTCCAGCAGGTCATCGACACCGTCTACCGCTATTGCGGCCAGAAGGAATCGGTCATCTTCTGCGACCAGATCATGACGCTCGGCTTCCGCGAGGCCTTCAAGGCCGGCATCTCGTTCGGCAAGGACGACATGGTCGTGCCCGAGGCCAAGTGGCCCGAAGTCGAGGCCACGCGTGAGCAGGTCAAGGACTTCGAACAGCAATATATGGACGGTCTGATCACCCAGGGTGAGAAGTACAACAAGGTCGTGGACGCCTGGTCGAAGTGTAACGACAAGGTCACCGAGGCCATGATGTCCACCATCTCCGTGGCGGGCAAGGACGCGGACGGCGCCGAGATGGAGCCGAACTCCGTCTACATGATGGCCCATTCCGGCGCCCGGGGCTCGGTCACCCAGATGAAGCAGTTGGGCGGCATGCGCGGCCTCATGGCCAAGCCCAACGGCGACATCATCGAGACGCCCATCATCTCGAACTTTAAGGAAGGCCTCACCGTGCTGGAGTACTTCAACTCCACCCACGGCGCCCGCAAGGGCCTCTCGGACACGGCCTTGAAGACGGCGAACTCGGGTTACCTGACCCGCCGCCTGGTGGATGTGGCCCAGGACTGCATCGTCCGCATGGAAGACTGCGGCACCGACAAGGCCATCACGGCGTCGCCCGCGGTCAATGACGGTGAGGTTGTCGCGTCCCTGGCCGAACGCGTGCTGGGCCGCGTTGCCGCCGATGCGGTCACAAAGCCCGGTTCGGACGAGGTGCTGGTCGAAGCCGGTCAGCTCATCGATGAACGCATGGCCGATGCCATCGACCAGGCCAATATCCAGTCGATGCGCATCCGCTCGCCGCTGACCTGCGAAGCCGAAGAAGGCGTCTGTGCAGCCTGTTACGGTCGCGACCTGGCGCGCGGCACCCAGGTCAATATCGGTGAAGCGGTCGGCATCATCGCCGCCCAATCCATCGGCGAACCGGGCACCCAGCTGACCATGCGGACGTTCCATATCGGCGGCGTGGCCCAGGGTGGTCAGCAGTCTTTCATGGAAGCCGCGGCCGAGGGGAAGATCGAGTTCCGCAACGCCAACGTCCTGACCAACGAGGCCGGCGCGACGCTGGTGATGGGCCGCAACATGTCCATCGCCATCATCGACGACACCGGCGAGGAGCGGGCCACCCACAAGCTGGGCTATGGCACGACCCTGCACGTCAAGGACGGCACCAAGGTGGCCCGGGGCGATAAGCTCTTCGAATGGGACCCGTTCACCCTGCCGATCATCGCCGAAGCCGACGGCAAGGCGAAGTTCGTCGATCTCTATGCTGGCATCTCGGTGCGCGACGAGACAGACGACGCGACCGGCATGACCCAGAAGATCGTGTCCGACTGGCGGTCGGCGCCCAAGGGCAACGAACTCAAGCCACAGATCATTGTGGCGGGTGACGATGGGGAGCCGGTGCGCAACGAGGCCGGCAACCCGATCACCTACGAGATGTCGGTGGACGCGATCCTCTCCATCGAGGACGGTCAGACGCTCAAGGCCGGCGACGTGGTCGCGCGGATCCCGCGGGAAGGCACCAAGACCAAGGACATCACGGGCGGTCTGCCGCGCGTGGCGGAATTGTTCGAAGCGCGACGGCCCAAGGATCACGCCATCATCGCCGAGCAGGACGGATACGTGAAATTCGGCAAAGATTACAAGAACAAGCGCCGGATCACCGTCACGCCCAGCGATGACAGCCTGGAACCGATCGACTACATGGTGCCCAAGGGCAAGCACATCCCGGTGGCCGAGGGTGACTTCGTCCAGAAGGGCGACTACATCATGGATGGCAACCCCGCGCCGCACGACATCCTGCGCATCCTCGGGATCGAGGCGCTCGCCGACTATCTGATCGACGAGGTGCAGGACGTCTATCGACTGCAGGGCGTGAAGATCAACGACAAGCACATCGAGGTCATCGTTCGCCAGATGCTCCAGAAATACGAAGTTCTGGACTCCGGCGATACGACGCTCCTCAAGGGTGAGCATATCGACAAGATCGAGCTCGAAGAAGCCAACGCCAAGGCTGAGAAGCGCGGCGACCGTCCCGCCCATGCCGAGCCGATCCTGCTGGGCATCACCAAGGCGTCGCTCCAGACTCGCTCCTTCATCTCCGCCGCTTCGTTCCAGGAGACGACGCGGGTCCTCACCGAAGCCTCGGTGCAGGGCAAGAAGGACAAGCTGGTGGGCCTGAAGGAGAATGTCATCGTGGGCCGTCTGATCCCGGCGGGCACCGGTGGCGCGACCCAGAAGATGCGCGCCATCGCCCAGAGCCGCGACAACGTCGTCATCGAGGAAGCCCGCGCCGAGGCCGAAAAGGCCGCAGCACTCGCCGCCCCGGAGGCCCCGTCCGCGGACGATGTGTTCGGCGAAAGCACCATGGTGGACGACCCAGCCGCCGAGTGATCGACGGTTGTGCCTATGGACAGACCCCGCCGGAGCAATCCGGCGGGGTTTCTTTTGTGGTGGGCTTGTGGAGTGATATGCGCGCCTTGTTAGCGTTGGCTTTGCGGGACCAAGCTGATTTTTATCGTCACGCTTTAGACCGAAATTTGCGATAATCCTCTGACTTATCCTGTCCCGATTATTCTGCCCGCTCGGAAGATTTCTTGGAACGATCTGCATGACCAGGGCAGAGCCCAATTCGGCCTCCAGAGGCGACGCCGAGTCAGACTTGCACGCATGCTCCTGGGCTGGCGATATCGACAGGGTGCAGGACCTTTTGTCAAAGGGTGCCGATCCGAATTGGCGAGACTCCATTGGAGAAACGGCCATTTTCGGAGCCGCGGGATGGGGTCATACTGGCGTCGTCAGGCTTCTGCTGGCGCACGGCGCACGTCATGATGTCGTCGAGCAGACGGTCGATTGGACGGCTCTTCACTGGGCCGCGCGTACCAGTCTGGAAATAACCGAGGCTCTCGTCGAAGCGGGGGCAGACGCACACATTGCGGACCGTGCTGGCCGACTTCCAATCGATGTTGCGCAGAGTCATGGGAAGGGCGACATCGTGGCATATCTGAAAACCGTTGGGCCATCGACATCCTCAGGCCGCTCAGACTCTGCAACATGATCAAGAAGAGAGGCCTAGACCAAGACCACCACCTTGACCTTCTTGCCGGTGCGCATGAGCCGTCGTCGGACGGATCTTGGGGGATTGTCGATTGGCCGCTCATTGACATCGATCTCTTGTAATTCTACCGCTTGACAGTGGGTTACGGTGCCAGGATGGGCGTGGCCTGCGTCTGGAATGCGGTGGTTTGGGGTTACCAGCTTATGAAGAAACTGTTGCTTGGGGCGCTGACCCATGGGGGCGCGCTCGCTCTGGGGTTCGGACTTGGGGTCTATTTTTTGCCGATCCTGACAGCGCCCCCTTCTCCCGATGCGTCCACGCTGGAAGCCATGGCCGAAGACGCGGTCTACACCGCCGAGTTCGCGCAAGATCTGAGGGGACATGACCTGATCCATTGGGGCGAGGGTGTGGTCAGCCTGACCCCGACCCAAATCGTCCATGAAGGCAGGCTGGGCCCGGGACCGGATTACAGGTTGTACCTGGTTCCCGAATTCGTCGAGCACGAGGACGAATTTCTTCCACTCAAGGATCAGAGCCGGGTCATCGGCCCGGTGGAGACCTTCGAGGGATTTGCCCTCGACATCCCGGACGGCGTGACCTTGGAAGACTACACCACCGTCCTGATCTGGTGCGAAGCATTCTCCGAATTCATCGCGGCGGCCCAATACCGGTAGCGTGGGTTTCGATCCCCGTTCGCCATCGCGTGGGGCCCTTTTCTGACGACCAGTCCGCGCGATGTTTGGGCAAAGATGAGGGATTCTTCGGCGCCTTGGGTGGCAGTCGCTACGACCCGAGAGCGAGGCGTGGAACCCAAAGGGCAGGGTGATTCAGGCGACACGGTGCCGAATGGCGGGAAGGTCATCGACGATTAACGGCAGCGTGAGTGACGGTGGGTCTGTCCAGGGTGGTTTGTGCGGACTCTGCTGCCTTTTGCTGCGGTTGCGCCAACGGCTCTTTTGGAATTGGTCGGCAGAACCCGACGTGCCCAACTGAGTCGATCCCGCGATGGGTCATGTGCCCCCTATTTTGCCTTCTGATCCTGTTCTCTCTTTCGCAAGCCGCCCCAAATCATCCGAAACTGAATCAGGTCAAATATGACGCGATCGACGACCCAAGGCGAAAACCTCAGACGCCGACCCCCTGGCGCATAGAGGTGCATTCCGGATTTTGGTGAGGTGACGACTTCGCCCCATTTGGCACTTGGTGCCTTAAAAACCCGAAAGGGTTTTCTGTGCAGCTTGAAGGCGGATTTGACGTTGTGGACCACGATAGAGGCCCCGTCATTACGCGCCGAGCTTCGGTATGGATCGGTCTGTGCCAAGTCCCCGACGCAAAAGACATGATCATGGTCGGCCAATTGAAGCGTGTCGCGGACGCGCACGAAGCCTTGGGGGTTGAGAACGGCACGGGGGAGAAAGCTGGAGTTTGGGCTTTGCCTGCCCAACGTCCAAATGATGGCGTCCGCCTCCAGCGCCGCCTGTCCTCCTTCCCAGTCGAGCCGACCGGGCTTGATGGAGGGCGCGTCGTCTAAAGTTGGGAGGATTGCTCGGTGACCTGACCGCAGCTGAACGCCGAGCTCTGTCAGTCGCTTGGTAATGTCCCGAGACACCCGCTCCGGGAAATCCGGCAAAATCCGGTCACCGCTAAAGCAAAGCGTGACCGACTTTTCGGAGTAGCGTTCCGCGATGCCGCAGGCCGCACTGACCCCTGATGCGCCACCGCCCACGATTGCCACTCTGTTGCCAGCATCGAGGGGCGCGCGCTCAAGCATTCTGACCTGCGCTTCTTCGGCCCAAGTTTCCAGCCTTGTGCGACGCCAGAACCCGTTTTCCGCCCCGGTCGCGATCACCAGGGCGTCAAATCCTTCCTGCTGCGTTTCTCCCCCGGCGCCTCGGATCATGACGGTGTTCTCGCCAAAGTCGACACTCTCTGCGATGCCGTGAACGATCCGTACGTCATCGAGCTTTTTGAAACGGCGCGTGGTGATTTTGGCAACCCGCTCCCAGGCGTCGGGCCAAGCCAACCTGGCCCCGAGGTTTTGGGCAGTCAGAAAGAACGGCCTGGGTGAAACGGCTACGACATCAAAATACTTTGACAAACCGACCGCTACAAGAACACCCGTATCACCAAGCCCAAGGATCAGAATTTTGGGGTAAAGTGCAGTCGCTTTTGTCATCGGGTTGCTCTGACTTAAACGCACGGCTTTCCTTGAGACGGGACTACCACGAACCCTCGACAGCAACAACAAGCACCTTGCTTCGAGTTCTTTTAGGTAACAGAAAACAGGGTCTGTTTCATCCTGCCAACAAACCGAACTGAGTGTGTCAGAGCGCCTAGATTCTCCCCAAAACGGCCGTTCTCGCAATTCGCAGCATCGGTCAAACCGGGCCCGAACCAGACATTCGCGATCCGAAGGCGGTTATCGCACCGCTCGCTGTACCCTTTTGCCAGACCTCACTGGACGTACACCTCCCAGAACGCCGCAGCGATCGCCGCGTTAGGTTGGCACTTGGCTAAACCCATTTGGTTTTCCCGACGCCTACCCCGTTCGCGGGGCGGAGGGCGGGCTCGGCCCCGACAACCGCGTCCGGTCAAGAGGCTCCTTCCAAAGAGAGGTGGCCAGCCCGCCCTGTGGTTTGGAGGCTGAGATGCCATCACCTTTGGCGCCATCAAGCGGCGATGAAGCGGAGGGCAGGGACCCCGCGCACTCCTCGCCCAGGCCTGAATATCGACACATTGCCCTGCAACGCCAAATCCATGTTCTTCGAGATCGCCCCCACCGGCGCCATCATTTGCACCCTGATCGGGCTGGTTTTTACCGCCCTCGGCTGGGCTCTCTGGGATGAGATCCGCGCCTATCGCCGGCGCGGGACGCTCCGTGAGGCCATCGTCTCAGACGTCCGGGTCCGGCAGTCGCGGAAACAGAACTCCCATACCTACCAGCCGGTTTTCTCCTTCACGGACGATACGGGTGCCGAGGTCGAACGACTGAGCCTGATCTCAAGCACAGCCTATGACTTCGCCATTGGCAGTTCGCACCGAGTTTTGACCCTGCCCGACCGCAAGAAGGTGCTGCTGGCAGACGGCGTCGGCGGCCGCGCGCTGTCTTGGATTTTCATCGCGATGGGGCTCGTGACGCTCCTGGTGGGTCTGCAGGCAATCGCCGGGTATCTGGGCGCCTGACGGTCACTCGTCCCAGTAATACCAGGCCACGACCCAGGTCGCAGCATAGATCGCCCCAAACGTCGCCCATCCGTCCAATGCGGCGTACCAGACCCAAACATCGGTCGGCATCGTCCGCCACAGCACTTCGTTGATCGCCGCGAAGGCCAACAACATCCCGGCCCAGGCCCAATGCAGGACCCGCCACCCCTCCGGCACCAATTGCAGCTTATAGCCTAGCGACCGCGCCAGCAGCGGCGGCCGAAACGACCCCCCGATGATGACCAGGCCGGCCATGGCCACGCCGCCCACGGTCGGCGTGATCTTCAGGAACCGCTCATCGTCCAAGACGAACCCGATCAACAACAGCACGAGCACTAGCACCATCGAGCCAACTGCCAGCCAGGGTACGTTCTGGTCGATCCGCCACCGCAGAAAGATCGCGACCAGCCCCGCGATCACCACGGCCGCCGTGGCCGCGAAGAGCCCCGCGATCCAATTGACGGCCAGGAAGATGACGACCGGCAAGAATTCCAGTGCCAGCCGTACATCCAATCGACTTTGTTCGGCCATCCCGGTCCGTCCCCTTGCTGCTTGCGTGACGCCGTGCCAGCACGCGGCATGCCCTGCGTCAATGCCGTTCTATGCCTCTGGTGCGCCGTCACCGCCGCGCCCTGCACCGGATGCGTCGACCGATGAGCGACAACTTGCGCGGAGCGGCTCTGATGATGGCGTCCATGGCGACGTTCACGCTCAACGATGCCTGCCTGAAACTGCTGGCCCAAGGTCTGCCAACGTTCCAGGCCGTCACCTTGCGCGGCATCGGTGTCATCGTCCTGCTTCTGGTCCTGGCCCATCTGACCGGCGCCCTGCGCCAACCCATTCCGCGCGCCGACCGCCCCGCCGCCTATGGCCGCTCCTTCATGGAAGTCTGCGCTTTCCTGCCTTTCGTCATCGCGCTGACCCATATGCCGCTCGCCAATATCACGGCCATCCTGCAGGTCCTGCCGCTGACCATCACCGCCGCCGGGGCACTTTTTCTGGGCGAACGGGTGGGCCTGCGCCGCTGGACGGCCATCGCCGTTGGCTTTCTGGGCGTCCTGCTGATCATCCGCCCCGGCCCCGACGGCTTCGACCAGTGGGCGCTCCTCGTGCTGCTGTCGGTGGCTTTCATAACCGCCCGCGATCTCCTCACCCGCCGCCTGTCGCCCCAAGTGCCCAGCCTCAAAGTCGCGATCCTCACGGCCGCCGGGATCACCGCTTTGGGCATCGCCCTCTCCCTTCGCGAACCTTGGCAGGCGGTCGCAGCGGGGCAGGGCGCGCTGATTGCCGGGGCCAGCCTCTTCATCCTGGGCGGTTACGTCTTCTCGATCATGGCCATGCGCCATGGCGAAGTCGCGGTGGTCACCCCGTTCCGGTACACTGCCATGCTCTGGGGACTGCTTCTGGGGTTCCTGGTCTTCGGTGACTGGCCAGACGGCGTGACTTTGCTCGGGGCGACCCTGGTCGTCGGCTCCGGTCTCTACACGCTCTGGCGGGAAACACGGGCCCCGTCGCTCGCGGTCCGGTAATCGGGCATCTCCCGGAACGTCGGACGTAAATCAGACGTCGGTCAGACCTGAGTCAGCCGTGGATTCCGGCCGCGTTGACACCCTGTTCCGATTCGCCTATCTGCGGCGTCAATTCGGTAGGGCCTCGGGTCCGATCCGACTTGCCAGAACTGTTGCACACGATCCGGGATACTGCTTCCCGCATCCTCTGTCACCCAACCGCATCGTCCAGGTCGGAATTCCGGGCGCGTGCGGCTCTTGGTTTTTGGAGAGTTTGGAAACCGGACAAGAGGTTGAACAAGAACGGGGATTCCCGAATGCCAACGATCCAGCAGCTGATCCGCAAGCCGCGGCAGCCCAAGGTGAAACGCTCCAAGTCGCAGCACCTGGAGAATTGCCCGCAGAAGCGTGGCGTCTGCACCCGCGTCTATACGACGACGCCGAAGAAGCCGAACTCGGCCATGCGGAAGGTGGCCAAGGTGCGCCTGACCAACGGCTATGAGGTCATCAGCTACATCCCGGGTGAAAGCCACAACTTGCAGGAACACTCTGTGGTCCTGATCCGCGGCGGCCGCGTGAAGGATTTGCCCGGCGTGCGCTACCACATCCTGCGCGGCGTGCTCGACACGCAAGGCGTCAAAGACCGCAAGCAGCGTCGTTCGAAGTACGGCGCCAAGAAGCCCAAATAAGAGGAGGATCGCGAAATGTCTCGTCGTCACGCCGCAGAAAAGCGCGAAGTCCTGCCCGACGCCAAATATGGCGATAAGGTCCTGACCAAGTTCATGAACAACCTGATGATCGACGGTAAGAAGTCGGTCGCGGAACGCATCGTCTACACCGCCATGGACCGCGTCGAAACCAAGCTGAAGCGCTCGCCCATTGAGGTGTTTGCCGAAGCACTGGACAACGTGAAGCCGTCTGTAGAAGTCCGGTCCCGCCGGGTCGGCGGCGCCACCTACCAGGTGCCCGTCGAAGTCCGCCCGGAGCGCCGCGAAGCTCTTGCCATCCGCTGGCTGATCTCCGCCGCCCGCTCGCGCAATGAAAACACCATGGAAGAACGCCTGGCCGGTGAGTTGATCGATGCCGTCCAATCCCGCGGCTCCGCGGTGAAGAAGCGCGAAGACACCCACAAGATGGCCGACGCCAACAAGGCGTTCAGCCACTACCGCTGGTGATATCCATGATGGACCTCGACGGACCGCCCAGCCAGGTGGTCGGCGGTCCTTCAGGTCGCCGGTAACGAATAGAATGAAGGCGTGCGGACCCGCGCGCCTTTCGACGTAACGCACGCCAACCAGAGGATACCTCCCATGGCCCGCGACTATCCGCTTCAACGCTACCGTAACTTCGGCATCATGGCCCATATCGATGCCGGCAAGACCACGTGCTCCGAGCGCATCCTCTACTACACCGGCAAGTCCCATAACATTGGCGAAGTCCATGACGGCGCCGCAACGATGGACTGGATGGAGCAGGAGCAGGAGCGCGGCATCACCATCACGTCGGCTGCCACGACCACCTTCTGGCAACGTCAGGAGGAGCCCACCAACGAGGGCACGTCCGACACCAAGTACCGGATGAACATCATCGACACGCCAGGCCACGTGGACTTCACCATCGAGGTGGAACGTTCGCTCGCCGTGCTCGACGGCGCCGTCTGCGTGCTCGACGCGAATGCCGGGGTCGAGCCCCAGACCGAAACGGTCTGGCGCCAGGCCGACCGCTACAAGGTCCCGCGGATCGTTTTCGTCAATAAGATGGACAAGATCGGCGCCGACTTCTTCAACTGCGTCCGCATGATCGAAGATCGGACCGGCGCCCGCGCCGTGCCCGTCGCGCTGCCCATCGGCGCAGAGAGTGAGCTTGAGGGCCTGATCGACCTCGTGACCATGGAAGAATGGGTTTGGAAAGGCGAAGACCTGGGCGCCTCTTGGGTAAAGCAACCCATCCGCGACGATCTGAAGGCCCAAGCCGACGAATGGCGCGGCAAGATGATCGAGGCCGCCGTCGAAGAAGACGACGACGCCATGATGGAATATCTAGAGGGCAACGAGCCCGACGTGGACACCCTGCGCAAGCTCCTGCGCAAGGGCACGCTGGCTCTGCATTTCGTGCCCGTCCTGGGTGGTTCCGCGTTCAAGAACAAAGGCGTCCAGCCGTTGCTCAACGCGGTCATCGACTACCTGCCCAGCCCGCTGGACGTGGTCGATTACATGGGCTTCAAGCCTGGCGACGAAAACGAGGAGCGCAACATCGCGCGCCGTGCCGACGACGCCATGCCGTTCGCCGGCCTCGCCTTCAAGATCATGAATGACCCCTTCGTCGGTTCGCTTACCTTCACGCGGCTCTATTCCGGCGTCCTCAAGAAGGGCGACCAGATGCTGAACTCGACGAAAGGCAAGCAGGAACGCGTCGGCCGCATGATGATGATGCACTCCAACAACCGCGAGGAGATCGATGAGGCCTTCGCTGGCGACATCATCGCGCTCGCCGGTCTGAAGGACACGACGACGGGCGACACGCTCTGCGATAAGAACGATCCCGTTGTCTTGGAAACCATGACCTTCCCCGACCCGGTCATCGAGATCGCGGTCGAGCCCAAGACCAAGGCCGACCAGGAGAAGATGTCCCAGGGCCTCCAGCGCCTCGCCGCCGAGGACCCGTCCTTCCGTGTGGAAACCGATCTGGAGTCGGGCCAGACGATCATGAAGGGCATGGGCGAACTCCACCTCGATATCCTGGTCGACCGCCTGAAGCGCGAATTCAAGGTCGAGGCTAATATCGGCGCGCCCCAGGTGGCTTACCGCGAAACCATCGGCCACGCGGTCGAGCACACCTATACGCACAAGAAGCAATCGGGCGGCTCCGGTCAGTTCGCTGAGGTCAAGTTGCACATCATCCCGACCGAACCGGGCGAGGGTTACTCGTTCGAGTCGAAGATCGTGGGTGGCGCGGTGCCGAAGGAATACATCCCCGGCGTCGAGAAGGGGATCAACTCGGTCATGGATTCGGGCCCGCTCGC
>JBCDCS010000058.1:0-11029 GCA_039181205.1 Pseudomonadota bacterium | reverse complement strand
GCCATCGTCCAGGGCCGCTTCGACCGTGGCCCGATCAATGCCTTCGCAGCGGCAGATCACCGTGTCCGGGGCGGCATAGGTCAGTGGCTGGCTTGCCGCCAGGCGCATGGATGCCGCGCCGAACCGCGCGGCCTTTGCGTGGGCCCGGCGTAGGTTCGCGAGGCCGACCTCGGGAACCGGAACACCAAGATATCGGGCTGCGATCAGGCCCGCGATCCGCCCCTGGAGACTGGCGGCCGCCGCGCCACGAACCCCGGCACCGTCGCCCGCCACCCAGAGCCCCGGCAGAGCGGTCGTGCCGTCGAGTTCCGTCTCCGGCACCCAGCCGCCGAGGGCCGGGTCGTGGCGGAGCGGCACACCGGCGAGCGCCGAGGGCTCGGTTTCCGGCTGCAGCGGGCCACCAAGGCAGATCGTCTTTGCCTGGATCGTTCTGCCATTGCCGATCCGGGCCTGCAGCCCGTTGCCGTCGCCATCGATCCGTTCCACCGATGCGCCCCAATGGATGGGCACGCGGTTTGCGGCGATCTTTGCTAGCCAGCCCGTTCCGGTCGCCATCAGGCGTGGCTGGCCCGCCATAGGCGCGATCTCCCGCAGCCAAGCCGACCAACGCTCCGCCAGGACAAGGGCCGCGACCTGGCCGCCCAAGCGCAGGATTTCGGCGGCGGCATAGATCGCCAACGGACCCGCGCCGGCGATCAGCACAGGAACTGGGGGCGGTGCACCCGCCGATTTCAACAGGGCCGTCGCCCCGGCCAGCGATAGCACGCCCGGCTGCGTCCAGCCGGACACGGGCCGGGTCGTTTCGCGCGCACCGGGGCAGAGGATCAGCGCGGGGGCGCTCAGCCGCTCCGGCGTATCGCCGTCGATCAGATCGACGGCCCAGCCGGTATCGCAACGCGCGACGTTCCAGACCCGGACGCCGCACCGGTGGCGCGCGCCGGACGCCGCAAGCCGGTCGCGGAGCGCATCGCCCGGGCCTTTGCCGGTGGCCGGTTTGCGCCAGACCTGGCCGCCAGCGGCAGGGCCTTCATCGAGAACCGTGACGGCCAGCCCGGCCTTTGCCAGGGCGATGGCCGCCTCGGCCCCCGCGGGCCCGGCGCCGACAACCAGGGCCGTCATCTGCGATATACCTCCAGCCCATTGCGCACGGGCAGGCGGCACGCTTCGACCGCCTGCCCGTCCACCAGGACCACACATTCCTGACAGCCGCCCATGGCGCACCACATGCCACGGGGTGCGCCATCGGGCGCGTTGCGCAGATGGCTGCGTCCCGCGAGGAGAAGCGCGTGGGAAAGTGGCAGGCTCTCGGGGGCCTCGAAAGTCTCGCCATCGAAGGTGAAACGGACCGTCATTTGCGGGTGATCCCGAGGTGGTCCATGGCGGCGCGCAGCCGATCCATGTCTTCCGGTCCAAGCGGCAGCACCGGGTCGCGGGGCACACCTGCGGGCAATCCGATCAGCGAAAGCGCGGCCTTGAAGGCGGCGGGCCAGGTGCCCTGACCCATGAGTGTTTCGTAGATCCCGGTGAGTTGGCGATGTGCCGCGCGGGAGGCGGCATCGGGGCCCATGGCCATGGTGGGCAAGTCGGCGGGCCGGGCAGTGATCAGTTCCGGGCCCGTGGCGATGAAGCCCCGAGCGCCCAGGGCTAGTGTCGGGAGGATGTAGTGACACGGGCCGGTCATCACCGAGATGCGGTCGGCCAGGCGATCCAGGAGATGGCTGTGATGGAAGAAATCGCGGTGGCTTTCCTTAATGCCGATCACGGGCGCCGCATCGCAGGCTCGCTCGATCTGGTCGATTGTCATCGAAAGGCCCGCGCGGCGGGGCGAATTGTAGAGGATCAGCGGGAGGTCGGATTTGGCCAGCCGTTCCCAGCGGGCGGCGAGTTCGACATCCGAGGCTTTGAGCACGTAGGTGGGCGGCATCGACAGAAGCGCGTCCGCGCCGCCGTCCCGTGCGGCCGCCACATAAGCGTCGACGGTCGCGCCGGTCGGGGCGGAGACGCCGAGGATCACCTTCGCGCGGCCGCCCAGGTGATCGACCAGGCGCCGCGTCAGGTGGCGCCGTTCGTCCGGCGACAGGGCCCAGGATTCACCGTTGTCACCGGCGATGCAGATCGCCGTCGCACCCCGGGACAGCAGGTAATCGGCGATGGCCAGAAAGGCGTCATCGTCGATGCGCCCCTTATCGTCGAAAGGGGTGACGATGGCGGGCACGAAGCCATGGAGGTCGTCTCGGGTCATGGTCATTGCATTGGCTCCGGCGGATCTGCAGCCCAGATCGCGCCCCGCTCGGCCTCCACGATCAGAAGACGGCCATCGGGATCGAAGGCGACGGATGTGGTCCAGGTGCCCTGGGGCAAACGGATCGTGGCGATGGGATCGCCCAGATGGTCGAAGACGAAAGCGCGCCCGGCTTGGGCTTGGGCCACGGCCAGATGGCCCTGGGGTCCGATCGCAAGGCCGTCGGGGCCGAGCCCGCCGGACAGGTGAAGATGGACGCCGCGCATGGGTAGGCCATTGTCGGGCAGGGTGGAGGAGAGGCGCTGAACGGCATTGGCCCGGGTCTCGGCGACATAGACCCAGGCGCCATCCGGGGACAGGGCGACGCCGTTTGGGTAGGCGATGCCTGTTGCGGCCCTTTGCGGCGCCGAAAGGTCCGGCGGCACCCGGTAGAGCGACCCGACTGGATCGGCCTGGGACGAGCGGCCGGAATCGGTCAGCCAGATCGCCCCATCGGGCGCCAACGCCATGTCCGACAGACCGAGGAACCGTGCGCCATCGGGGCCCGCGTGGAGGAGGCGCCAGGTGTCTTGCCCCGTCATCTCGATCAGACCATGCCAGTAATCGGCGACAATCGCGCGGCCGCCGATCAGACGCATGGCGTGGGGGGCACCATCGTATTGGTGTTCGACCGACCAATCATCCCCCGACAGGCGCAGGACCCGGCCGCCAGCCACGTCGCAGATGAGAAGGTCCGAGCCGTCATGGACGGGCGCCTCCAGGAAGGAATGCAGGGCCTGGCTCGGGCGGGTCATCGCGGCCCATCGGGTCGGTGGACCGCTGTGATGCATACCTTCGGGCAGGCGCGCGATCTCCGACGCCGAGAGGACGTCACCAACGATCACGCGACGGCCCCGGCGGCGCGCAGCGCGGCGATGCGTTTGGGTCCAAGACCGAGCTCGGTGAGAACTTCGTCGGTATGCTCCCCGGCGCGGGGGGCGGGGCGCGTCAGGCTCGGACCCCCTTCGCCCATCCGCCAGGGTCCGATTGGCAGCGGCACCTCGCCCCGCGGGTCCGGCGCAAAAGCACCGCGCGCCTGAAGGGCGGGGTGTTCCAAAGCGTCGACGAGGGGCCGGACGGTTTCCGCCGGCAGGTCCTTATCCCGCAGCAAGGCCGCCCAATCGTCGGCGAGACGCTGACCGAATACCCAGGTGAGGCTTCGGGCGACCGGCTCGGCCGCAGCCCAGGTGGTTGGCCAGTCGATGCAGTCGGCAAGCGCTGGGATAGGATGGCCCAGATCCTCCAGCACTTCCCCGAGGCGCCGATGTTGGCGCGGCGTGAAGGCACCGGGCATCAGCATGCATTCGGCGGTGGCATAGGCGCGGATACCGGCTTCCTTTGGTCTTGGCTGGTGCCCGGACTGGGTGGCGGCGGCCTCTGGCGCCATCAACCCCATGGCCACTTCGAGCATGGAGATGTCCACATGGGTCCCCCGGCCGCTGCGGTCCCGCTGCACCAGAGCGGCGGCGATGGCAAAGGCGGCCGCATGTCCGACGGCATAATCGATGAAGGACAGGCCCGGCTTCGTGCCGCCGGATTGTGCAATGACCCCCGATGCGGCCTGCACCGTATTGTCATAGGCCCCGACGGTGCCCCAAGGCCCCGCGCCATAGCCCGTGATCGAGCAGGTGACGAGCCGAGTGTTTGCCTTCCGCAGATCGGTCAATGGCAGGCCGAGCCGGTCGAGCCATCCGGCGGACCGGTTTTCCACCAGGACGTCCGCCCCAGCCGCCAGGTCTCGGAAGACCTCGGCGCCGCCTCGCGTGCGCAGATCAAGCAACAGCGACCGCTTGTTCGTGCCCTGGACGCGGAAGGTCAGCCCGGTGCCGTCGGCTGCGCCAGGATCGCCATCGGGGCCTCGGCCGCGAGCGCAGTCCTGTTCGTCCGGGGCTTCGATCTTCACCACGTCGGCGCCCAGCATGCCGAACTGCCACGTGCAATATGGCCCAGCCAGCACATGGGTCAGGTCAAGGACCCGCAAGCCTGCAAGGGCCCCGGCAGTGACGCCTTGATCAGTCATATATTGTCCAATATACGGAACATAGTTCCAGGAGCAAGACAAATGACCCATGTCTTTCACCGCGATTTGCGGGCCCCGCCGCCGGAGATCGTGCATGGGGAGGGGGCCTGGCTGGTGGATGCGCGGGGCCGTCGCTATCTGGATGCTTGCGGCGGGGCCGCGGTGTCGTGCTTAGGCCATTCGGATGCGCGTGTGACAGCGGCGGTGGCGGCACAGATGGACCGGGTATCGTTTTCCCATTCGGGCTTCTTTACCAACGCGCCGGCCGAAGCTTTGGCCCGGCGTTTGGTTGAGGCCGCACCAGCAGGCACCGGCGCCGGCCGGGCTATGATGGTCGGCTCCGGGTCCGAGGCCATGGAGGCGGCGCTGAAGCTGGCGCGGCAGTATCATCTGGAGCGGGGCGAGCCTGAGCGCACAAGGATCGTGGCGCGCGAAGGGTCCTATCACGGCAATACACTGGGTGCCCTGGCCGTGGGCGGGCATGCGGGGCGGCGGGCGCCCTACGATCCGCTGCTGATGCAGATTGGTCATGTGGGGGCCTGTCACTTCTATCGCTTTGCCCATGCCGATGAGGATTCCGAAGCCTTCGGCCGCCGCAGGGTGGCGGAGTTGGAGGCTCGGCTGGCGGAGATCGACCCTGACACCGTCGCCGCACTCGTGATCGAGCCGGTGGGCGGGGCAACGCTGGGAACACCGACGCCGCCCGCGGGGCATTTGAGAGATCTTCAAGAGTTGTGCGACCGCCACGGAATTCTGCTCATCGCCGACGAAGTGATGTGCGGGATGGGCCGTTGCGGTACGCTCTATGCCATGGAGGCGGAGGGGGCCCATGCAGACATCACCATCGTCGCCAAGGGGCTTGGCGCGGGCTATCAGCCCATCGCCGCGGTGATCGTGTCGGAGCGCGTCGTGGACGCTGTCGAACAGGGCAGCGGGCAGCTCTGGAACGGGCACACCTATATGAGCCATGCGGCGGCATGTGCCGGTGCTTTGGCGGTTCTTGATGCAATCGAAGTGGACGGTCTGTTGGCGCGGGTTCAGACTTCGGGTGAACGGCTGCGGGGGGCTTTGGAGACGGCGTTCGGCAATCATCCCCATATTGGCGATATCCGTGGCCGGGGACTCTTCCGCAGCATCGAAATCGTCGCGGACCGGACCACCAAAGCGCCATTCGACGCCAAGCTCGGTCTCGCACCGAGGATCAAAGCCCTGGCATTGGAGGAAGGGCTGATGTGCTATCCCGCCCAAGGCTGTGCCGATGGAACAGCCGGGGACCACGTACTCCTGGCGCCGCCTTATACATGCTCGGACGCCGAAATCGACGAGATCACGCCGCGTTTGGCTCGTGCAGTGGACCGGGCCTTGACCGAGGCAAGGGCGTGATCCCATCGGTCGGGGATGTGACGCTCGCCGATATGTTGCGGGACCCATATCCGATCTATGATCGCCTGCGCCGCGAAGCGCCGGTTGCGCGGCTTGGCGCGACGGGTCGTGTCCTGGTCACGCGCCATGCCGATTGTCGGAGTGTTCGGAGCGATCCGCAGACATTCACATCCGTTGATAAAGGCACGCCGGCCGAGAAGGCCTTTCGCGCCACGACTATGATGCGCCGGGACGGTCCGCCCCATGCGGAGGAACGCCGCGCCATGCAGCCCGCCCTGGCCGCGCGGCTGGTGGATCGGCCATGGCGCGAGGCGTATCGTCACCATGCCGCCTTGGCTCTGGAGGCGCTCAGGCCTGGCATGTCGATTGATCTGCTGCCGCTGCTGGGCGACTGGGCGGGCGCCGGTCTGGCCAAGGTCATCGGACTGGAGGCATCGGGGGCGACCATGGCCGCCTGGTCGCAGGCGCTGATCGACGGGGCGGGAAACCTCGCCGATGACCCAGCGGTCTGGGCGCGGTGCGAGGCGGCGAACGATGCTGTCGATGCCGCCATCGACAGGGCCTGGCCCGGGCCGCAGGGGAGCATGCTGGCCGCCATGGTCGAGGCCGGGGCCGAGTTGGCGCGGGTTCGCTGCAACATCAAGGTGGTGATCGGCGGCGGTATCAATGAGCCCCGCGATGCGGCGGCAACGGCCATCTTCGCGTTGCTGACCAATCCCGACCAGCTTGCAAAGGTTCGAGAAGAGGGCCTGTGGGGCGCGGCGTTCGAGGAAGCGATCCGCTGGGTCGCCCCGATCCAGACGTCGCCCCGGCGGACGACCCGCGCGGTCACACTGGGTGGCGTCGACCTGCCAGCCGGGACGAGCCTGAGCCTGGTACAGGCGTCGGCGAACCGTGACGCGGCGGTCTGGGCCGAGCCTGACCGCTTCGATGTGGCACGGGGCGCGAAGGGACATCAGGCGTTTTCGGGCGGCGCGCATTTCTGCATGGGCGCGCATCTGAGCCGGATGGCGGTGGGCGAGGTCCTGTTGCCGATGCTTTGGGAGCGCGCGCCATCCCTGGCCCTGCCCGATCCCGATGCCGTCCCCTGGTATGGCTTCACCTTCCGCGGACCGACCGCGCTTCAGGTGACGGTATGACCGAGTTCGGCGGCCACCGCTTCCGCCGCCGCCCGCGTGGCCGGCAGGTAGAGATCGTCCACCCGGTCGAAGTCGAAGCCGCTCATGGGGCCAGACAGGCTGACGCAGGCGGGCACGGTGCCGCCTGGGCCGCGAACCGGGACCGACAAGCTGGCACCGGCGGGATCGGCGAAGCCCCGCGACAGGACGTGGCCTGTGGTCCTTGCATGGGCGATGCGCCGTCTCAAAGCATCGGCATCGGTTGGGGTGTGTTCTGTGCGGGGGACAAAGTCGCATTCGGCGCAAAAGGCATCGAAGGCCGCGTCGTCCAGTCCGCCCAACAGGACCCAGCCATTGGCGCCCACATGGGCCGGGACCCGGTGCCCGGGGACGATGTTCGACACATAGGCCGAGCGGGCGCCTTCGGACGCCAGATAGAGCGCGTCGGTGCCGTCGAGCACGCTGAGATGGGCGCTGACGCCCGCCCGGTCGCGCAAGGCGGCCAGATGCGGCGCGGCGCGGGTGGCGAGGGGCTGGCGGGCCAGCCAGGCAAAGCCCAGCGACAGCACGCGTGCTGTGGGGACGTAGGCGCCCCTCGTACCCCCCTCGCGCAAGAAGCCCGCGTCGCGCAAAGTATAGAGGATGCGGTGCGCCGACGACCGGCCGATCCCCAGTTCGGCGGCCAATTCCGCGCCCCGAATCTCGCCGCGCTGGGCGATGATTTCCAGCGCGGCCAAGCCGCGGGCAAGGCCGGGGATAAGGTAAGCTTCGTGGTTGGCGGGACGCGTCATGCTAAGACCTTTGGCATGGAGCTTGTCTGATATGCGAAACGGGCCAGACGCAAGGCCGAACCGCCTGCCTGCCACCAACGAAGATACGACCGGGCCCTACCACCCGGTACAGTTCTACCATGGGTTGGATGATCTGACCTCGGTCGCGCCTGGCCTTGCCGTGGCGCCTGCAGGCGAGCGGATCGAGATATTCGGCCGTGTGATCGACCGGACCGGGGCCGGCGCCAATGGTGTGACGATGGAATTCTGGCAGGCGAATGCCGAAGGCGTCTATCGCAACCCCAAGGCCGATCCTGCGGCGCTTGATCCCTGGCTCGACGGGTTTGGCCGCCTGCGGTCGCCGGATGGGGAGTATCGGTTTCGCACAATCATGCCCGGCGCCGCGCCGGGTCGCGCGCCTTGCGTGACGATCACGCTCTTGTCGGACGGGATCGCCCGGATCACGACCCAGATGTTCTTCGACGGCCAGCCTGGGAATGCGGCCGATCCCCTGCTTCTGTCGCTGCCAGATGAATTGCGCCCGCGCCTTCTGGCTCGACGAGAAGGGTCCGGGCGCTGGCGCTTCGACATTCGAATGTCGGGTGAGGGCGAGACGCCGTTCTTCGAGGATTACGGGGCATGAGACGGGTGCTGCTCATCGGGCCGACCGACAACACGTCGCGCGATCGAACCCCGCGCGACGGGCTCTGGCCGATTCCGAAGGCGGCGCGGGAAAGCTTCGTGCCCGTGGCACCGGCCCTGCCGGCGGGCCCGGCCCATGACTGGGATATGACCTGCATCTCGCCCGGCCGACCGAAAGCCGAAGGCACATCGATCGAGGTGGTGGGCACGGTGCGATCCGCCTCCGGCCGGCCCATCGAAGGCGCGCTCTTGGAGATCTGGTCGGCCAACGCCCACGGCCGCTATACCCATGCCGAAGATACGTCGGACCTGCCGCTTGACCCGAACTTCCTTGGGATGGGGCGGATCACGACGGGGCCGGCCGGTCGCTATCGCTTCCGTACCGTGATGCCCGGGGCCTATCTGGCGCGGCCCGATATCGGGCGTTGGCGGCCGAAGCACATCCATCTGTCGCTGACCGGCGGGTCGGCGCGGCTGGTGACGCAAATCTATTTTCCCGGCGATCCGTATAATGCAGGCGACCCGATGGCGATCGTCATGGGCGAGGCCTTTCCGCGAAATCTGGCCGTGCCGACCGATGCGCCGGATGGCGTGGAGAAGGGGTTTCGCTTCGACATCGTTGCGGGCGGTGCCAACGCAACGTATTTTGAGTGAGGCACCCGGTCGTTGCTTTCCGCGCCATTATCCCAAGTCTGGCTGCACCGTGGTTCCGGCTCTGCCGAACTGCGACAACGAACGGGCTTTGTCCGGGTGCTGTTTCTCTGATACTCTAATCGCACATCGATAGCATGGTCTGCGGACCGAAGGCCGGGTTCTATGGCGCATGAACCAGGGCCTGAAATACCCGCAGGCCGCTTTCTCGCCTAGCCAGACATATCCAGCCGGCGATCTCATCTCAGGGAGGTCGAAGCATGTGCTTACTAGACCGGCACGTCGCAACGGCGGCTGACATCACGAGGATTGCGGGATCGAGATGCGCGGTTTCCGCGACCGGCCTCCTGCCGGCGATTTCGACGTGCCCGAACGGCCTTTTTCTCAGAACGACGGTGGCGCTGTCTCTGGACTGAGACACGCCGACGAATTGCCGGTCCAGAGGCCGCCGATGCAATTCGTTCAAAACCCCAAGGCTTCGAACACTGGGCGGCCGGGAGGCGCCCAGACCAGAGGAGGATTTCCATGAACGAGATGACCCAATTCGACGCCGAGACCCATGTTTCGCCGTTCGCCCGACGCTATGAAAATTTCATTGGCGGGGAGTTCGTTCCGCCGAAATCCGGGCGCTATTTCGAGAATGTGAGCCCCGTGACGGGCGGTGCGATCGGCGAGGTCGCCCGGTCCGACGCGGCCGATGTGGAAGCCGCGCTTGATGCGGCCCATGCCGCGAAGGATGCCTGGGGGCGGACATCGACGACCGACCGGTCGAACATCCTGAACCGCATCGCCCAGGTGATCGAGGACAACTTGGAACTGCTCGCCATCTGCGAGACATGGGACAACGGTAAGGCCATCCGCGAAACGCGGGCCGCCGACCTGCCGCTGGCCGTTGACCACTTCCGCTATTTCGCCAGCGCCATCCGCGCCCAGGAAGGCACGATGGGCGAGATCGACGACGACACGGTCGCCTACCATTTTCACGAACCGTTGGGCGTCGTGGGTCAGATCATCCCCTGGAACTTCCCGCTGCTCATGGCGGCGTGGAAGCTGGCGCCCGCCCTCGCCGCGGGCAATTGCGTGGTGCTGAAGCCCGCCGAACAGACGCCGGCCACGATCATGGTCTTCTGCGAGTTGATTGCGGACATCCTGCCGCCGGGCGTTCTGAATGTCGTGAACGGCTTCGGGCTGGAAGCGGGCAAGCCGCTCGCCACCTCCGACCGCATCTCCAAGGTGGCCTTCACCGGGGAGACCTCGACCGGCCGGCTGATAATGCAATATGCCACCGAGAACATCATCCCGGTCACGCTGGAACTGGGGGGCAAGTCGCCGAACATCTTCTTCAAGGACGTCATGGCCGAGGACGACGCCTTCTTCGACAAGGCGATCGAGGGCTTCGTGATGTTCGCGCTGAACCAGGGCGAGGTCTGCACTTGCCCGTCCCGCGCGCTTGTCCACGAAAGCATCTACGACCGCTTCATGGAACGTGCGTTGGAGCGGACCAAGGCCATCGTCCAGGGCGACCCGCGCGACGGCGCCACCATGATGGGCGCCCAGGCGTCGAGCGAGCAGCAGGAGAAGATCCTCTCCTACTTCGACATTGGTCGCCAGGAAGGCGCCAAGGTGCTGACCGGCGGCGAAGCCGCGCAGATGGATGGCGACATGGCCAACGGCTATTACATCCAGCCGACCGTCTTCGAGGGCCACAATAAGATGCGGATCTTCCAGGAGGAGATCTTCGGCCCTGTCGTCTCCGTTACGCCCTTCAAGGATGAGGACGAGGCGCTCGATATCGCCAATGACACCCTCTATGGCCTGGGCGCCGGTGTATGGTCGCGGGACGCGAACACTTGCTACCGCTTCGGCCGGGCGATCAAGGCGGGCCGGGTCTGGACCAATTGCTACCACCTCTATCCGGCCCATGCGGCCTTCGGAGGCTACAAGCAGTCCGGGATCGGTCGGGAAAACCATAAGATGATGCTCAACCACTATCAGCAGACCAAAAACATGTTGGTGAGCTACAACCCCCACAAGCTGGGCTTCTTCTAGGGCCTGGTCCAAGATCGGGGCGGGGCCCGCGGCGGCCCCCCCAAAAGAAACGGGGAGTAAGCCCAAAGAAACCCCCCTAAGGCACCTAACGTGGGGAAACCGTCGGATTTGGGTT
>JBCDCS010000057.1:0-11208 GCA_039181205.1 Pseudomonadota bacterium | reverse complement strand
GTAGCGGGCATTGACCCCGGCATCGTGGTGGCGATGCCGCAGGGCAAAGGCGTCGGCCGTCCCCCGGGCCAGCAAGACTTCGTCGCGAGTCATCCGGCGGGAAACTTGGGGCAAACGGACCGACTCATTGGTGCGGCCGGGCGGATCGACGGAATAGCTGACCGCCAGATCCGGATCGTCGGCCATGGTCTTGGTGGCCTCGGCCAAGGCCTTCTTGAACGGATCGGCTGGGTTGTCCGACGATTTACTCATGGCTCTCAATCTAGGCTTTTCGGAAGGCGGCGCAATCGAATGCGGTCCAGCCTGTGTGAGTGTGCGATGGATTTTCGGGCTGGCTTTGGATCGACCGTCAGGTGGATTCTAGGCTTCCCCGGTCTGTCCTAGCGGCTCGCCTATCCAAGCGACATCGATGCCGCGCTTTCCGGCAATTCGTCGTCGAAGCAGCGCTGGTAGAACTCGGCGACCGTCTGCCGCTCCAATTCGTCGCATTTGTTTAGGAAAGACAGGCGGAACGCATAGCCCACGTCACGGAAAATCGACGCGTTCTGGGCCCAGGCAATGACCGTTCGGGGAGACATGACGGTGGATAGGTCACCGTTCATAAATGCCGTCCGAGTCAGGTCCGCCACGGTCACCATGCGAGATACAGTCTGGCGCCCTTTTTCGGTGTTGTAGAGCGGCTGCTTGGCCAGCACGATGGCACTCTCCGCGTCGTGGCTCAGATAGTTCAACGTCGCCACGAGAGACCACCGGTCCATCTGCGCTTGGTTGATCTGCTGGGTGCCGTGATAGAGCCCCGTCGTGTCGCCCAAGCCAACCGTATTGGCCGTCGCGAATAGGCGGAAAGACGGGTGCGGCGTGATGATCTCGTTCTGATCCATGAGGGTCAGCTTGCCGTCATGTTCCAGCACGCGCTGGATCACGAACATCACGTCGGCGCGGCCCGCATCGTATTCGTCGAACACGATGGCCACGGGGTTGCGCAAGGCCCATGGCAAGATGCCTTCATGAAATTCAGTGACTTGCACGCCGTTCTTCAACTTGATGGCATCCTTGCCGATCAGATCGATGCGGGAGATGTGGCTGTCCAGGTTCACGCGCACACAGGGCCAATTCAGCCGCGCGGCGACCTGCTCGATATGCGTGGATTTGCCAGTGCCGTGATAGCCCTGGATCATCACCCGTCGATTCCACCCGAACCCCGCCAAGATCGCCAGCGTTGTATCCGGGTCGAACTTATAGGTGGTGTCGATTTCCGGCACGCGATCGTGGCGTTCGCTGAAGCCTTTGACCTGCATATCGGTGTCGATGCCGAACATTTCGCGGACGGAGACTTCTTCGGTGGGTTTCACGTCCATTTCCATCGCGCCGTCCGCCATCGCTCATCTCCGTTCCAATCCGGACGCGAATGCCATCTGACCGTGCCATCCGCAAGATCGGAGCATAGTGCCGAGCGGGAGAACGTCACCCCCGCTCGGCAAGGGCTTATTCCGCTGGTTGCTGGTCAGTCCGAAACCATCCGAGGCGGCGGAAGATCAGCCAATCGAGAAGCAAGGCAAGCAAGAGGCTGGCTCCCATTAGGGGGAACAGGATCATCAGCGTCACGGTCAATGCTGCGATGGGCCAGCCTAGGCCGACTTGGGGGGCTTGGGGCACGCCGAGCGTTCCAGCCGGACGGCGCATCCACCAAGCCACGAAGCCGGACACCGATAGCATCACAGCAGCAAGAGCCGCCACGGTGTTTTGTGCTACGTTGAGCCAGCCATACATCTCACCGCGATGGAAGCTGATGCCCCAAGACACCGCCTTCGCAAGTGGCGGATTGTCGGAGAAGTTGATGCCGGCCAGAACTTCGCCGCTATACTGGTCGATGACCAATTCCGACTGATTGTTGCGGTTCTTGCTGGCTGTCCCAATCCAATGAGATGCGTCCGCATCCCGCGCGGGGCGTAAGGTCCAAGGTGCCACGATGCCCTCCGCCCGGGCCGTTTCGATCACGGCATCCAAAGGAATCGGGCCATCGGCATCGGGCGTCGAATTCGGCACGTCGCCGCCCCATTTGAGCGACACACTCGATTGCCCGGTGGCTTTCTGGACCCTGTCGAGCCCACCGCCCCAGACGTCAGTCCAGGGCAAGCCGGTGATCAGGATCGGTACGACCAGGATTGTGGCCAGCATTCCGGTAAACATGTGGGTCGACCGCCACCAGGCCCGGCCTTTGCCTTGTGGGATAACCATGATCTTTTTGCGCGCGCCGACCCCGCTTTTTCGCGGCCACCAAAGGACGGCGCCAGTCACAAACATCACGACCGCCCAGTGGGCAGCCAGTTCAACGAACTTTGTGCCCACGTCACCCAGCAGGAGCTCGCCGTGGAGCTTCTGCACCTGCCGCATGATCATACCGTCTCGGGCCATCATTCCCAGCACTTCGCCGGTATAGGGGTTCACATAGCCGTAGGCCCGCGTGCGATTTGCATCGTCATATTCGATGCGCACAGAGGCGGTCGGGTCATCGGACACTTGGATTTCGCGGATACGGGATGGGGCAGCGACGGTCTCGAAGGCGGCGAGCTGCGTTTCCAGGGGCAGAGGCGTTGCTTCGGCCTCGACCACCAAGAAGTCGGCATAGAGCCAGCGCTCTATCTGCGGTTTGTAGAGATAGAGACCGCCGGTCAGGCCCAGAAGCAGCATGAAGGGCAGCACGTAAAGGCTCGCCAGGAAATGCCACTTCCAGACGAGGCGGTAAAAGGCACTGCCGGACGGAGGCGTGCTGTGGCGGGCTGGTGCCGCCTGAGTCGTATCGGTCATGATAAGTCAGTCCTGTCAGAAGGTTGGAAATTGATCTTCAGACAGGATGAGGGGGTGCCCGCCCGGGCGGGCGCTGATCACGCAGACTTTGACGGGGTATGAGATGCGGGGCAGTCGTATCTGGCGTCCAAGCCAGTTGTAGCGCATGCCAAAATGATGTCGGGCCGCCCGGGTTCACCAGATCGGTGGCGATGCAAGGGGCGGTCTCGGCAATTTCGATCGCCTCACCTTGGGCGTCGATGACTATGGTTTGCATTGCGGAACCCGCGCAAATCACGACGACTCGGAGCTTGCCCGGCAAGATTTCGGCCGCGGCCGCCCCCATCCTGGGGGCCAACAGCGCCAGGATCATTGCAACGATGGTCAGCGAGGGGACGAGACGGCGCATTCGAAAGTGTCGCTCCAAACCTTCCAGCGCTGGAATGCGACGGTGTGCCGCGTCACTTGAAGTTTCGGCTGTCCTTGATCTGATCCCAGGCCCAGACGACCTCTGCCAGTTGCTCCTCCTGGGATCGGTCGCCGCCATTCATATCCGGATGCAGCACCTTGATCAGGGCCTTGTAAGCCTTGCGGATCTGGGACTTCTCCCAATCGTCCTTTGCCTCAAGAATTTCCAGGGCTTTGCGTTCGGTCGGCGGAAGACGTCGTCCGACGCTGGCCCGGCCCGGGTTCTGCGTGGCGTTGCCGCCCAGGACTTGATGGGCATCCTCGATGCCCAGGCGCGCCCACGCCCGTTCTTCGACCGATTTGCGGAAGGGGCGGGTCGGATTGTCCTTGGCTTCCTGCGCTGCGATCTCCGCCTCCGTCGCGCCATCGAAGAACGACCACTTGGCGTTGTATTCGCGCACGTGTTCTTTGCAGAACCAGTAATAGTCATCGGTCGTGTCGCGGGATTTGGGTGCGCGGTACTTGCCGCCTTCCTCGCACCCATCATGATCGCAGACCCGGGTCGAGGTTTCGACGGCCCCCGACATGCCGCGACGGCCGCGCGGATTGCGCTTCTTTGCCGTGGAGACGCGCATGTCAAAGTTGAACGGGTCGTTCTTGGTCATTCTCGCCCCCTTCCGGTCCTGGGCGTCGAACTTTAATCATGCAAGCGGCAGAGGGAAGACCTTGACGGGGGAAAAATTGTGACGATCGAAAAGATCATGCGCGACCGTTTGTCCGAGGCGCTTCAGCCGTCCCGGCTGGAGGTCATCAACGAGAGCCATAAGCACGCCGGTCACGCGGGCGATGACGGGTCGGGCGAAAGCCATTGGCACGTGGTGATCGCATCGGCGGCCTTTGCCGGGAAGACACGCGTTGCGCGGCACAGGCTGGTGCACGCCGCCCTGGGTGACATCATGCCGCGCATCCACGCGCTGTCGATGGACCTGTCGGAGTAGCGTTCGCGGCGTCCGCGCCGGGGGCTATTCTGCCGCGAATTGCGGTTGCGTCAGAACCAGCGGCTGAGCCGCTGGGGCTGGGGCAACGATGGCGCGACGGAAGACGAGGAGCGTCATGGTCTTGGGCGCCGTGCCCGAAGGGTCGGCGCTGACTTGGTTGGGCAAGGTATCCGCGCGGACGTATTCCCAGCCGTCTATGGCCATGTCGTTGAGAAGGTCCGTCAGCGTACTCGCCATCCGGTCCTCATCTGTCTTCAGACCTGGCCCGCGCTCGCCCTTGCGGGGGGCGGGGACGACGTGAAATTCGTACAGATCGGCGGATGAAGTACCATTGTGTGTCATGCCGCCTGGGTTATCGGGCAGATGGGGCAGCGATGGGGCGCGATGCCGACCCGTGGGTGGCTTTGGCGCGGAAATACCGGGCAGGAGTGATGGCGCCATCGTGTCAGAGACCAGACGCTAGAGGCCGAGTTTCGCGCTGACCACCTCATTGACCGCCTTGGGGTTCGCCTTACCACCGGTGGCTTTCATCACCTGACCCACGAACCAGCCGGCCAACTTCGGGTTCTGCTTCGCTTTTTCGACCTGGGCGGGGTTGGCGGCGATGATCTCGTCCACGGTGGTCTCGATAGCGCCGGTGTCGGTCACCTGTTTCATTCCGCGGGCTTCGACGATCTCGGCCGGATCGCCGCCTTCGGTATAGACGATCTCGAAGAGGTCTTTGGCGATCTTGCCGGATATGTCGCCCGCTTCGATGAGCTTTAGGATGCCGCCCAGTTGCTCGGGCGTCATGGGGCTCTGCTCGATGCTGTGGTCTTCCTTCTTAAGGTGACCGAAGAGGTCGTTGATCACCCAGTTGGCCGACGCCTTGCCGTTGCCCGAGACGGCCGCGACCTGTTCGAAGAACGCGGCGGACGCCGTGTCGGCGGTCAGGACCGATGCGTCGTAGTCCGAGAGGCCGAAATCGCCCATGAACCGGGTCTTTTTGGCGTCCGGGAGTTCCGGGAGGTTGGCCGCGATATCGTCGACCCAGTCCTGCTCGATCTCTAAGGGCAGCAGGTCGGGGCAGGGGAAGTAGCGATAATCGTGGGCTTCCTCCTTGGAGCGCATGGACCGCGTTTCACCCTTGTCGGGGTCGTAGAGCCGGGTTTCCTGCTCGACCGTGCCGCCGCCTTCTATGATCGCGATCTGGCGGCGGGCTTCCACGTCGATGGCTTGCTGGATGAAGCGCAGCGAGTTCATATTCTTGATCTCGCAGCGGGTGCCGAGATGCCCGAAATCCTGCGTCTCCTGATACTTCTCGTAGGCGCCAGGGCGGCAGACCGAGACGTTGACGTCGGCGCGCAGATTGCCGTTTTGCATGTCGCCGTCGCAAGTGCCCAGGTAGCGCATGATCTGGCGCAGCTTGGTGACATAGGCGGCGGCCTCCTCGGGGCCGCGGATATCGGGGCGGGAGACGATCTCCATAAGCGCGACGCCGGTGCGGTTGAGGTCCACGAAGGACATCGTCGGGTCCATGTCGTGGATCGACTTGCCGGCATCCTGTTCCAGGTGGATGCGCTCGATCCGGACAACGCGGGCGGTGCCGTCGCCCAGTTCCACCAGCACTTCGCCTTCGCCCACGATGGGATGGTAAAGCTGGCTGATTTGATAGCCCTGGGGCAGGTCGGGGTAGAAGTAGTTCTTGCGGTCGAAGGCGGAGGTCAGATGGATCTCTGCCTTGAGCCCCAGACCGGTGCGGACGGCCTGGGCCACGCAATATTCGTTGATCACCGGCAGCATGCCCGGCATCCCCGCATCCACGAAGGCCACGTTGGAATTTGGCTCGGCCCCGAACTGCGTGGAAGCGCCGGAAAAGAGCTTCGCGTTCGACGCCACCTGCGCATGAACCTCCATGCCGACGACAAGCTCCCAATCGTGCTTTTCGCCGGCGATCACTTTCGGCTTGGGCGGGGTGTGAGTCAGGTCGAGCATGGGCGGTCTCCGCTGCGGACGTGGGCGGGTTTAGGCCGACCCAGGGGGTAGGGCAAGCAGGCGGGTTTTGACGGACCGGTGACCGGGATGTTACAGATCTGCGACCATCTGGGTGGGCTGCCACCTGCCGTTGGTGGGTCAGAGCCGCTTTAGATAGTCGCTGGGCGTATTCCAGACGCGGCTCCGGGGTTGGCGAATGGAAGACTGACAGGCGTCTGGGGTGAACGACATGACGAAGATCGCAGCGGGCTGGTTCCGCTCAACGGCCCTGGCGGTCTGCGCCGCGCTGACCGTGGGATTGGCCCTCGCCGATACCGCTGACCTGACACCAGTGCCCAGCACGATGTCGGTCGTGGTGCCAAGAGCGGCTCCGGAACTTTCGGCACGCCCGGTTTTGCGTCCCCCAATGCCGGAAATGCCCGACCTGCGCTGGGATCACATCCGTGGCTCCGACCGGTGGACGCGGGCGGCGATGCGCGCGCTCGAACGTCACGGAAACCGACTGGTCGATACGGTGCCGCGTGACATCGCCCAATGGTGCCCCGCCTATCCCGATGCGCCCGACTGGGAGCGAAAGGCGTTCTGGGCCGGTCTCCTGAGCGCATTGGCCAAACACGAAAGCACCTATCGCCCCTACGCCGTCGGCGGCGGGGGCCTCTGGTATGGTCTGGTTCAGATTCTGCCGGCAACTGCACGCGGCTATGGCTGTCATGCGCAGACGGGTGAGGAACTGAAGGACGGCGCGCTTAACATGTCCTGCGCCGTGCGGATCATGAATGTGACGGTGCCGCGTGATGGCGTGGTGTCGCGGGGATATCGGGGCGTGGCGGCCGATTGGGGTCCGTTCCATTCCAACGCCAAGCGCGAAGATATGCGTCGCTGGCTGGTGCGCCAGCCGTTCTGCAACGGTCTGCATCAATCGGCGCGGCCGGTCCTGCGCCCCGATTGGCTGGGCGATCCTGCGGGGCAGGCAGAAGAGGTGCCGACCTTTGTGGCCTGGGAGTTGGACAAGGTGGTGCTGGCCCAGCCCGCCGTCTACGCCCCAGACGAAGGGGTTGGGAGCCTCAGCAGCGCCAGCGAATAGGCCTTCGATCGGGCGCACGCGCACGGGGCTGGCCGGGCGCACCGATTGAATGAGCAGTGGCGATCTGTGGGGCGGAGCATCCGAAGGCTCTGGCCGATTCAGTGGCCGCGCCGGAATTCGACCTGGCTAGGGCAGGATCAGAAGCCATCCCGACACTGTCAGCACTGAGACCGCCGTCCCGATCAGGACAGACGAGGCCGTGATGCGGACGGCCCGTCCATGCATCGCCGCAAACAAGTACGAATTGACCCCCGGCGCCATGGCTGCGGTCAAGACCGCGGCGCGGAACGGGCCATCGCCCAAGTCCAACAGCCGGCCCGCCGCCCAAGTCCAGGCGGGGTGCAACACCAGCGCGATGGCGGAGACCAGGAAGATCCCCCGCGCATCGCCCTCTGGCTTATACTGCACCAAGACCCCGCCCAGGCCGAAAAGCGCAGCCGGTAATGCCGCGCTGGCGATCAGGCGAACAGCCTCGTCCACCGGCCCGGGCAGGGGGATGCCGATCAGATTGACGGCCAGCCCCAAGGCCACGCCGATCATCAACGGGTTTTGGCCCATGCTGACGGCCACGGTCCGAAGCCCGCCTAGAAATCCCGTGCCGCCTGCGCGGACGATTTCCATCGCGGTGACGCCAACGAAGTAGCAGAACGCCGCGTGCAGCGCGATGATCGCGTAGTTCGGCGCCAGGCTGTCGATGCCGAAGGCGCGTTCGGCAATGGGCAGGCCCAGAAGCACCGTGTTGGCGAACATGGCGGCGAAGCCGACCGCCACCGCATCTTCGGCACCGCGCTTCAACCACAGGACCGTGCCCGCGATACCGGCGGCGAAGCAGACCAGAGAGCCGGAATAGTAGGCCACCAGAAGGGCCGCGTCGAAGCCCTCGGCCAGGTCCAGATTGGCAATGGCGAGGAACAGTAGACACGGGATGGCGAAGCGTTGGGTGAAGACCATCAGGCCGTCCACCTGTCCCTGCGTGAAGACCTCGCGCCAGACGGCCAGATAGCCCGCCCCGATCAGCAGGAAGACCGGCACGGTAACGGCAAGGACGTCAAGCACTGAGCTTGCTTTGCGGATCGTCAGGCAGATCGAGCGTCAGGCCGTCATAGGCTGGCTCGATATAGTCGGGTGTTTCGGCGGCGACGGTGGCGTAGTCCAGGTCCACATGCATGTTGGTCAGGATGCCCCGCCGGGGCTTCATCTTGTCGAACCAGGCCAGAGCCTCATCGTAGGAAAAATGGGACGGGTGGGGCGTCCGACGCAAGGAATCGAGGATCCAGACTTGAAGGCCTTCCAGCAGCCAGCCGGAGCTTTCGGGGATCGTGTTGACATCGGGCATGTAGACCAGATCACCAATCCGAAGCCCGAGCGCATCGATATCGCCATGGCCCACGGGAATCGGCAGCAGGGTCAGCGCGCCTCCTGCCCCGTCCACATGGATCGGGCCTTCGAGCGTGTGTCGGCGCAGGATGGGCGGGTAGGACGAACCGGGCGGCGTCTCGAACGCATAGCCAAAGCGAGCCTGCAGGGCGTCGAAGGTCGGGTCATCGGCCCATATGTCGAGCATCTGGCGGCGGTTGAAGACGATCATCCGGAGGTCGTCGATGCCGTGGACATGATCGGCATGGGGGTGCGTGAAGACGACGCCATCCAGATCGCCGATGCCTTCGCCGAGAAGTTGGTCCCGCATGTCCGGTGAGGTGTCGACCAGAACACGTGTGGTGCCGGTCTCGGTGATCCGCTGGGCCAGTAGAGAGCAGCGGCGTCGGCGGTTCTTCGGGTTTTCGGGGTCGCAATCTCCCCAATTGCCACCGAGGCGCGGGACCCCCCCGGAGGAGCCGCATCCGAGGATGGTGAAGCGCAACGTGGCCATGGGGGGTTCATGCGACGGTGGCGCGGCGGGGGCAAGGCTCATCGGCCGGTTGGCCCACGTCGCCGGGGTACCGACCCTCTTACCTTTCCGGCCTATGCCCGCCGCCGCCCAAGTAGCCAGACGAAGAAGACGCCGCCGACCAGACCCGTCACGATGCCGATGGGCATGTCTTCCGGCGCCATCGCCGTGCGGGCGGCGATGTCGGCCCAGAGCAGGAAGATCGCACCGACAAGGGCTGAGGCGGGCAGCACCCGGACATAATCCCCGCCGACGAGCATCCGCACGATATGCGGCACCATCAGCCCCACAAAGCCGATGATGCCGGAAAAGGCGACCATGACACCCGTGATCAGCGCGCCGACGACGAAGACCAAGAGGCGGAAGCGCGCGACCGGAATACCCAAGGTGGAGGCCGTTTCGTCCCCCACGGTCATGGCATTGAGTGCGCCGGCGCGGCTCATGAGCCAGGCACCGCAGGCGAGCAGGATGACCAGCGGGTAGATCAGTTGGCTCCACTGCGCGAGGCCGAGGCCGCCCAGCATCCAGAAGACCACGGTATGCGATGCCCGTGGATCGCCCAAAAAGATCAGGACATTCGCGCCGGCCATGACGATGAAGGACACGGCGACCCCGGCCAGCACCAGCCGATCCGCGCTGGTCGCGTCCGCAAATCGCGACACGCCAAGCACGATCCCGGTGGCCATAAGCGCCCCGAGGAAGGCCAGGAAGGGCACCGTCAGAAGCCCCAGGAACAACCCGGTATGCAGAAGCGCCAGGATGGCTCCGAATGCCCCGCCGGACGAGATGCCGAGCAGATGCGGATCGGCCAGCGGGTTGCGCGTGACCGCCTGCAGGCTGGCGCCGACGATGGCGAGCCCCGCGCCGACCATCATGGCCAGCAAGGCCCGGGGGAATCGGATTTCCCAGACGATGGCCTCACGGCCCTGGCTCCAGGTCTGCTCGATCAGGCCCGGCGACAGCTTGTTGAGGAAGACGCCCCAGACGGTCCCCGCGGGTACGGGCACCGCGCCCACGGAGATCGCAATCGACAGCGAGACGACCAGCGCCGCCAACCCGCCAACGGCAAAAAGCGAGCGGGCGCCCAGCCGTGTGGCCCGACGCAGCGGGGCGGTGGCCTCGCTCATATCGTCATTCGCCCCAGAAGGCCCGGGCCAGCGTCTTGACCGCCTCGATATTGCGCGGCCCTGGCGTGGCCTCGACATATTCCAGCGTCACGAAGCGGTCGTTCTTCACCGCGTCCAATTCGGCGAAGGCCGGGTTCGACATCATGAATTCCCGCTTTTGCTCGGCCGTCACCTCGCCATAGTTGACGATCACGACGACCTCCGGATTGCGCTCCACGACTTCTTCCCAGGTCACCGTGGCCCAACTCTTCTCGAAATCGTCCATGATGTTGGTGCCGCCGGCCGCTTCGATCAGCGCCGTCGGCATGGCGTAGCGACCAGCGGTGAACGGCGTGTCCTCCCCCGAATCGTAGACGAAGACCCGCAGGGGTTCGCCGGTTTCCAGTCCGCCGGTGAACTCGGCCAGTTCCGCGCGATAGCCGTCGACCAGTTCCGTGGCCCGATCTTCAACCGCGAAAATGCGCCCGAGATTCATAAGGTCGGCATACATGTCCTCGATGCTGGCCTTGTTCTTCTCCATGATATGGGTGCAGCTTTCGGTCAGTTCGTAGACTTGGATGCCGAAGGGCGCGAGCGTCTCCGGCGTCACTTCGCCCCCGACCTTCATGCCGTAGTTCCAGCCGGCGAAGAAGAAATCCGCATCGGCACCGACTAGAACTTCCTTGGACGGATACTTTTCGGAGAGCTCGGGCAATTCTTCGACGCCCGCGCGCATTTCTTCGTCGAGCGTCTTCCAGCCGGAGATGCCAGTATAGCCGACCATTCGGTCGGCGAGGCCCAGAACCAGCATCATCTCGGTCAGGTTCACGTCGTTGGAAATCGCGCGCTCGGGCGGGGCGTCGAAGGTGACCGTGCGGTTGCAGCTTTGCACCGTCGTCGTGGCCGCCGCCGCGCCTGCGCCTAGGGCTAGGAAAATGGAGCCAAGGAGTATCGTCTTCATGG
>JBCDCS010000056.1:0-11529 GCA_039181205.1 Pseudomonadota bacterium | reverse complement strand
TTGCGCAATCCGGTCTCCGTCGCCCATCTCCATCTCGGTGGCGGAACGCCGACGATCCTGCCGCCTGACCTGCTGCGGATGCTCTTCGACGGCCTGTTCGCCCGCTTCCCCGCCGCCCCGGAGGCCGAGATCTCGGTCGAGGTCGATCCCACCGAACAGGACGCCCCGCGCCTCGACGCGCTCGCCGCCGCCGGAGTCAACCGCGCCAGTATCGGCATCCAGGATTTCCAGGAAGAGGTGCAGCAGGCCATCGGCCGCCCCCAGACGCCCGAGCAGACCGCCGAAGTCGTCTCCGGCCTCCGCGCCCGGGGCGTCGCGCGCGTCAATTTCGACCTGCTCTATGGTCTGCCCCACCAGAGCGCCGAGACCCTGTCCCGCACCCTCGACATCGCGCTGGAAATGCGCCCCGACCGGATGGCGCTCTATGGCTACGCCCATGTGCCTTGGGCCTCCAAGCGCCAAGTCATGATCGATGGCGCCACGCTGCCCAATGGCCCCACCCGCCTGGCCCTGGCTGAAACGGCGGCCCGGCGGCTCGAAGCGGCGGGGTACGAACGGATCGGCATCGACCACTTCGCCAAACCAGACGATCCCATGGCAATCGCCGCACGAACCGGCCACCTGCACCGCAACTTCCAAGGCTACACCACCGACACGGCCCAGACCCTGATCGGCCTGGGCGCCTCCGCGATCTCTCGACTGCCCGGCGGGCACGCCCAGAACGCGGCGCGCACGGCCGATTGGCGCGACCGCATCGCCAATGGCCGCCTCGCCACGGCCCGTGGCCATGCCATGACACCGGAAGACGATCTGCGTGCCGGTATGATCGAGCGCCTACTCTGCGACTTCGCCATCGTCCCCACCCAGTTCGGCGACCAATCCCTGACCGTCCGCCGCCACACCGCCGAGGTCGTGCTCGCCTGGCCCGAGGCCTGCACTCGCGTGCCCGACGGCGCCCTGACGATCAAACCCGGCGCCCGCCACCTGGCCCGCCTGATCGCCATGGAACTCGACGCCTATGCCAGTCCGGAGGGGCGTCACAGCGTGGCGATCTGACAACCGCCAATGCAGCTTCCCTATTGACCGGAATCAAGCCCGTAGGGCGCCGGTCCATCGCCGGGCCGCCCCCCGGCACGGCGATTTGGCTGATGTCAGCGCGTCGCTCCGAGCTTCTTCGGAGGCGGCTGCCATAAAGCACTGCCAAACAACCGCCTGATCGCCGCACCGCGGCCCGCCGACGGATCGGCTTTCACTCAAAAGACTGGAATCCGACGGAAAACACGCCCCTCCGTCCCTCGCAATTGCAGAGACGGGCTGACAGCAAATCTCACTCCGCCGGCACCGCCTCCAAATCGACCCCGAGCGGCGCTGGCAGATGAACCAACATCTCCTTCGGGCAAACCTGCAGGAAGTTCCCGACCTCCCGCTCCCAGTCGCCAAGGATCAGCCGCGCCTTCGTTGATCCGGTCTCCTCCAGATGCCGCTCCACCAGGCCGCGCAACTGCGCTTCCCAATGGTCGACCGTCACCGGGCAGGTCACCAGCGTCTCCATATTCATCAAGGCCGGCGCCGTCGCCTGCGGATCATAGAGATACGCCATGCCGCCCGTCATCCCGGCGCCGAAATTGGCGCCGATCTCGCCCAGGATCACGGCGACACCGCCGGTCATGTACTCGCACCCGTTGGACCCGCAGCCTTCGATCACGACCTTGGCGCCCGAGTTGCGCACCGCGAACCGCTCACCAGCCTGCCCTGACGCGAACAGATAGCCATCCGTCGCCCCATAGAGCACCGTGTTCCCGATGATCACATTCTCATCGGCCTTCAGCGGCGAATTCATCGGCGGCCGCACCACGACCGTGCCACCAGACAGGCCTTTGGCGACGTAGTCGTTGGCATCGCCCGACACTTCCAGCTTCAGACCTGGTGCCGCGAAGGCCCCCAGCGATTGCCCGGCCGAGCCCTGTAGCTTCACATGCAGATGGTCAGGCTGCAGCCCGTTCCGCATCCCAAATTGCGAGACGATATGCGACGATGTCCGCGTGCCAACCGTGCGCAACGTGTTCTGCACGGCATAGCTCAGCTGCATCTTCTCGCCATCGTTCAGGAACCGCGCCGCATCCCGCACGATCTGCGCATCCAGCGTGTCGGGAACCACGTTCCGATCCTTGTAACGATCGTAGACGATCTTATCGGCCCCATCGACCGTCAGCAGCAGCGGGTTCAGGTCCAGGTCGTCCAGATGGGCCGAGCCGCGCGATACCTGCGTCAGCAGGTCCGCCCGCCCGATCACATCGTCCAGCGACCGCGCCCCGATCTCCGCCAGGATTTCGCGCACCTCCTGGGCATAGAAGGTGATCAGGTTCACCACCTTATCCGCCGTCCCCGTGAACTTGGCCCTGAGCCGTTCATCCTGGGTGCAGACCCCCACCGGACAGGTATTCGACTGGCATTGCCGCACCATGATGCAGCCCATGGCGATCAGCGCGGCGGTCCCGATCCCGTATTCCTCCGCCCCCATCATCGCCGCCATGACGATGTCGCGCCCAGTCCGCAGCCCCCCATCGGTGCGGAGCGTCACCCGGCTGCGCAGGTTGTTCATGGCCAGAACCTGATGCGCTTCGGTCAGACCCATCTCCCACGGCAGACCCGCATGCTTGATGCTGGTCGCCGGGCTGGCCCCGGTGCCGCCATTATGGCCCGAGATCAGGATCACGTCGGCCTTGGCCTTGGCCACGCCGGCCGCGATGGTGCCGACACCCGACGATGCCACCAGCTTCACCGTCACCTTACAGCGCGGATTGATCTGCTTCAGATCGTAGATCAACTGCGCCAGGTCCTCGATGGAATAGATATCGTGGTGCGGCGGCGGCGAGATCAGCGTCACGCCCTTGGTCGAATGCCGAAGCCGCGCAATGAGGTCAGTGACCTTCATCCCCGGCAACTGGCCCCCTTCCCCGGGCTTGGCACCCTGGGCGACCTTGATCTCCAACTCCTCGCAATGATTCAGGTATTCGGCGGTCACGCCGAACCGACCCGACGCCACCTGCTTGATCTTCGCGCTGGGATTGTCGCCATTGGGCTCCGGTACGAAATGCGCCGGATCCTCGCCGCCCTCGCCGCTATCGGATTTCGCCCCGATCCGGTTCATGGCGACGTTCAGGAGCTTATGGGCCTCGGGCGATAGCGCGCCCAGGCTCATCCCCGGCGTCACGAACCGCTTGCGGATCGCCGTGATGCTCTCGACCTCCTCCAGCGGGATCGCCTTCCCAATGGGCTTGATCGCCAACAGGTCGCGCAGATGGATCGGCGGATTCGCCTGCATCGCCGACGAAAACTGCTTCCACAGCTCGTACGATCCCCGGTCGCACGCCGCCTGCAGCATATGCATCGTCTGCGCTTCCCAAGCGTGCTTCTCGCCCGACCGCCGCGCCTTGTAGAACCCGCCAATGGGCAGGATGTTCGTTCCGCGCCAGCCCCGGCCGTGCACATCCTCGGCCTTGTGCTGCAACCCGTTGATACCGATACCTGAAATCCGGCTCAGCATCCCCGGAAAATACTCCGCCACCATGGCCCGGCTCAGCCCCACGGCCTCGAAATTCAGCCCACCGCGATAGGAGGAGATCACCGATATCCCCATCTTCGCCATGATCTTCAAAAGGCCGGCGTCGATGGCCTTCCGGTAGCGCGCCACGGCCTCGGTCAGCGAACAATCCAGCAGCCCCTTCTCGATCCGATCCGCCAGCGAGTCCTGCGCCAAATAGGCGTTCACCGTGGTCGCCCCGCAACCGATCAGCACCGCGAAGTAATGCGGGTCGATACACTCCGCCGACCGCACATTGATCGAACAGAACGTCCGCAGCCCCTTCTGCGTCAGCCAGGAATGCACCGCGCTCGTCGCCAGGATCATCGGCATCGCCACGCGGTCTTCGTCCTGGAACCGGTCGGTCAGAACGATATGCCCCGCGCCCGACCGCACCGCATCCTCGGCCTCGGCCCGGATACGCTGCAACCCCTCCTGCAGCGCCCCGTGATGCCCCCCGGCCGGGAACGAACAATCGATGGTCGTCACTGTATCCTCGAAATGCTCGAACATGGCCTGGAACTGGGCATTCCCTACGAACGGACTATCAAGGACCAGAATTTCAGTCTGCGAACTGTCCTGATCCAGAACGTTCTTCAGATTGCCGAACCGAGTCTTCAGGCTCATCACCCGATATTCGCGCAGACTGTCGATCGGCGGGTTCGTCACCTGGCTGAAATTCTGTCGGAAGAAATGGCTGAGCGGCCTGTACATATTGGACAGAACCGCCGCAGGGGTATCGTCCCCCATCGACGCCAGCACTTCCTTCCCGTCTTCGGCCATGGGCGCCAGGATCTGCTCCAATTCCTCCACCGAATAGCCAGCCGCCACCTGCCGCTTCCGCAGTTCGGCCCCGGAATGGACCGCCGTCTCGGTGACCCCCGCGGTCACCTCCTCCAGATCGGTGATCTTCTGAACCCACTCCCCGAAGGACTGCGACGCTGCCAGCTGGTCCTTCAGCTCGGCATCGTGCAGCAGAACCCCGTCCTGCATATCCACGGCGATCATCTGCCCGGGCCCAAGCGCGCCTTTCTCGACGACCGACCCTTCATCAACCGGCACCATCCCGGTCTCCGACCCGGCGATCAGCAGCCCGTCCCCCGTCACCGTGTACCGCATCGGCCGCAACCCGTTCCGGTCCAGCCCCGCGCAGACCCAGCGCCCATCTGTCATCGCCAAGGCGGCGGGCCCATCCCAAGGCTCCATCACCGCGTTGCAATAGGCATACATGTCCCGCCACGCATCGGGCAGCTCCACCGCCTGCTGCGACCAGCTTTCCGGCACCAGCATCGTCTTCGCCATCGGCGCATTCCGCCCGGCGCGCACCAGAACCTCGAATACCGAATCCAAAGCCGCCGAATCCGATGCCCCCTGGGGCACGATCGGCTTGATATCCGCCGCCTGATCCCCGAACGCGCTCGACGCCATCCGGATCTCGTGGCTCTTCATCCAGTTCACGTTGCCCTTCAGCGTGTTGATCTCGCCGTTATGGGCCAGCATCCGGAAGGGCTGCGCCAACCACCATTGCGGGAACGTGTTCGTGGAATACCGCTGGTGATAAATCGCGAAGGCCGACACGAAGCGTTCGTCCTTCAGATCGGGGTAGAACTCCGCCACCTGCTCGGCCAGCATCATCCCCTTGTAGATCAAGCTCCGACAGCTCAACGACGCCAGATACAAACCCGGGATCTGCGCCGCGATCGCCGCCTTCTCGATCCGCCGCCGGATCACATAAAGCTCGCGTTCGAACGTCTCCTCATCCACGCCCTTGGCGTTGGAAATCAGGATCTGCTCGATCTCCGGCCGCGTCGCATTGGCCTTCTCACCCAGCACATCGATGTTCACCGGCACATGGCGCCAGCCATAGATGTAATGCCCCATCCGCAGGACTTCGGTCTCCACGATGGTCCGGCAGGTTTCCTGCGCCCCGAAATCGTTCCGCGGCAGAAACACCTGCCCCACAGCGAGCAACTCGTCCCGCAACTCGTGTCCGGTCCGCTCCACCTGTTCGCCGAAGAATTTGAACGGGATCTGCACATGGATGCCCGCGCCGTCCCCGGTCTTACCGTCGGCATCCACCGCGCCCCGGTGCCAGATCGCCTTCAGCGCGTCGATTCCAGCCTCGACCACCTTGCGGGATTTCTTCCCCTTGAGATCGACGACAAGGCCAACCCCGCAAGACGCATGCTCCGAGTCCTCGTGATAGAGACTGGTCCCCGACATCTCGGCCCGGCGCAGCACCTCATCCCGTTCCCACTCGGTGAACCAATGGGTCATGGATTGTCTCCTTCCACAAATGGCTTCCGGGCTTCGTAATCGGCCCTGGTCGCTGTCCTATGGTCGCCCGCCAGACGCGCATGGCTGGGCGCACGGTCGATATAGATTTCCGAAACCAACGGAAACTCTGCGGCCTCGGGGAAAATCCCCGGGGTGAATTCGTAAGGCTTGTCGTCCCCATCGTCGCGAAACCACAGATGGCTGCCGCAACGCGGGCAGAAGGCCCGCTCGGCGAACGACGATGACCGATACCGCGCCACCTCGCCCGTCACCGTCACCGCATCGGCATCCGCTTCGAACCCGGAAAACGACATTCCCGCCCAGCGACGGCACATGGAACAATGGCACGCCCCAACGCCGGCGATATAGCCGCCGTCGACGACGATCTCGACGGCGCCGCACAGGCACCGCCCATCCAACCGCCCCTCGCGGCGATAAGCATCGATCCAGCTCATGCCGCACAGCTCGTGATGCTGACCGGACACATCCGTGCCGGACAGTCGCAAAGCAAGAAAAGGATCATCGGCATCGTCATCACTGGTCAGCAGGCAGTTAGGTCAAAGACACTGTCGTTTCGGCATTTCGTTGCGTCCGTTCCGTTTCCGGCCGTCTGAACGCACGTCTGTGCAGGGGGTGTACGGCGGGTGTACCGGGGGTGCCCCCCAAATCACTCCGCCGCGATGGTCGTCACCCCGGCATTGAATTTGTTCAGGATCGCTTCGGCGCATTCCCGACCGTCGCGGATCGCCCAGACCACCAAAGAAGCCCCCCGGACGATATCTCCGACGGCATAGACGCCCTCCAAACCCGTGGAATGGGTGCGGAAATCAGCCTTCACCGTGCCCCAGCGCGTGACCTCCAATTCCGGCTGACCCCACAGCGTCGGCAGGTCCTCCGGCTCGAAGCCCAACGCCTTGATGACCAAATCGGCGCCTTCCACATAATCGGCCCCTTCGATCACCTCCGGCATCTGGCGTCCCGTCGCATCCGCTTCGCCCAGGCGCATCTGCTGCACCTTCACGCCGCGCACCGCGCCCGGCTTGGCCAGATCCGGCACCTCGCCTGCGGGCGCATCGGCCTCGAAGCCCGCGGGGGCGGTCAGCCAAACGAAATCCACGCCTTCCTCCTCGGCATTGGCCACTTCCCGCTGCGACCCCGGCATATTCGCCCGGTCCCGACGATAAAGGCACTTCACCGACGTCGCACCCTGCCGCACCGCTGTGCGCACGCAATCCATGGCCGTGTCGCCCCCGCCGATCACCACGACGCGCTTCCCGTCGGCGTTCAACTCGCCGCTATCGAATTCCGGCACGTCGTCGCCGAAGTATTTCTTTGATGACGCCGTCAAGTAGTCGATGGCACGCACGACACCGTCCGCATTGGCGTTTTCGCCCTCTAGTTCCCGGGACTTATAGACACCAGTGGCAATGATGACCGCGTGATGTTCCGCCCGGACTTCGTCGAACGAAACATCGCGGCCGACCTCGCAGCCCATGACGAAATCGACGCCGCCATCGGCAAGTTGCGTATTGCGACGCTCGACAACTTCCTTCTCCAGCTTGAAGCCGGGAATGCCGTAGCTGAGCAGCCCGCCGGGGCGATCGTAGCGATCATAGACCGTCACCTGCACGCCCGCACGCCGCAGCATGTCGGCCGCCGCCAACCCGCCCGGACCAGCCCCGATAATGCCGACGCTTTCCGGCCGTTCGGCATAGGGCCGAATGGGTTCGACCCAGCCCTCATCGAAGGCTGTATCGGTGATGTACTTCTCGACCGCGCCGATGGTGACCGTGCCATGGCCCGATTGCTCAATGACGCAGTTGCCTTCGCAAAGCCGATCCTGCGGACAGATGCGGCCGCAGATTTCCGGGAATGTGTTGGTCATCTGCGCGACATCATACGCCTCACGCAGCCGTCCTTCGGCCGTCAAGCGCAGCCAATCAGGGATATTGTTGTGCAGCGGGCAGTGGCTCTGGCAATAGGGTACGCCGCACTGGCTGCACCGCGCCGCTTGTTCCGCGGCCCGCTCAGCGGCAAATTCCTGGTAGATCTCGCCGAAATCCCCAGTCCGCGCCTCGGCAGCGCGCTTTTCGGGTGTCTTCCGCTCCAGGGTGACGAAGCGAAGCATCTTGTTCGAGGCCATTGGCTCCCTCCCAGGAAACAGCGAGCCTCCCCCTTACACAAGGCGCCAGAGGATATAAAGTCAATGTTGCTGACCTATCTTCTGATTATACCCTCGGAGAAGCGGGTAATTTGGCAATATGGCACTCTCATTAGGACCGATGTGGTCCTAATAGCGTCCTTTCCCTCCGCCAAGGCAGGTTCCATGGTGCCGGAAAACAGGCGAATCATCCATGGCTCTCTGGCATCTCTTTCTGCTCGCCGTCCTTCAGGGCGTGACCGAGTTCCTGCCGATTTCCTCCTCGGGCCATCTGATCCTCCTGCCCGCGCTCACCGATCTCCCCGATCAAGGCCCCTTCCTCGACGTCGCCGTCCACGTCGGCACGCTCGGCGCGGTCATGCTCTATTTTCGCAAGGAAGTCGCCCGCGCCATTATGGGGTTCTTCGGTCTTCTCCGGCGCCGAACCGGCCCCGATGAACGGCTGGCCTTGGGCCTCATCATCGCCACGATCCCGGTTGTTCTACTGGGCTTTGCCATCCAGCAGACCGTCGGCGCCGATGCCCTGCGGTCCGTCGCGGTCATCGGTTGGGCCATGCTCGGATTCGGCCTCCTGCTCTGGTGGTATGATCGCACCGGCGCACAGACCAAAGACCTCGCCGATTGGTCCCCGTCCCAGGCTCTGAAACTCGGCCTTTGGCAGGCGGTCGCCTTGATCCCTGGCACCTCCCGCTCGGGCATCTGCATCACGGGCGCGCGCGCCATGGGCTATGGACGCGAAGACGCCGCAAGGATTGCCATGCTGATGTCGATCCCCACGATTCTCGCCTCGGGCGTTCTGCTTGGCGCAGACGTCATCGGCCGGGGCACGCCGGAAATCTGGCGCGACGCCGCCATCGGGGCCGCTTTCGCTTTCGCCTCCGCCCTTCTGGCCCTTTGGATCATGATGCGCCTACTGAAGTCGGTCAGCTTCACGCCCTACGTTATTTATCGCGTCTTGCTGGGCACCGGCCTTCTCTGGTGGGCCTACGCCTAGGCAGACAACCGCTGCGCGGGCCACCGCACCGGGGCGAAATCCAAGCTGGACAAGCCCGTTGCCCGCGCCGCCACCAGGACGGCCCAGGCCCCGAAAACGTTGGCTACGACCGCCGCCGCCAGAATGCCGGAATAGCCAAAAAGCATGACCCCAAGCCACGCGAGCGGAACGTAAATTGCCAGCACCCGCGTCACTGACAAAGTCATGGCGTATCCAGCTCTGGAGATCGCATTCAACGCGGCGTTCCCGGTCACCAACATGCCAAATCCGAAGATCGACCACCCGACCACGCGCAGGTAGGAAGCGGCGGCCGCGGTGCTATCCTCCCCGGCGCCGAAGGCCCGAGCGATTGGACCAGCAAAGATCGTCAGCATAACCGCGACAAAGAGGCCGTACCCGACCGCGAAGAGCACACAAAGCCGCAGAGCCATCTGCGCGCGATCGCGCTTTTCGGCCCCCCAGTTCTGACCAACCACTGGACCGATCCCCGATGACAGGGCCAGAAGCGGCACGGCCAGCAAGCTCTCGACCCTGGTCGCGGCGCCGAAACCGGCCACGGCCGCGGCACCGACCGTGCCCACGGCCGCCGTGACCAAAGCCATACCCGCCGGGTTGATCGCATTCGATGTCGCCGCCGGACCGCCGATCCCCGCGATGGCACGGGCATTCTGCCAAAGGTTGTCCAGAGGACCTGAACACGGCTTCAAGATTCGGGCGCGCTGCGCAATGGCGAAAGCCAGCGCGGACCCGGCCATCATCGCGATGAGCGTGCCCAGCGCGGCACCGGCAATTCCGAGGGCCGGAATGGGGCCGAGGCCAAGGATCAGGACTGGCGTTGTCGCAATATTCACCAAGGCCGAGAAGACCATCACCATGGCAGACGACGCCCCCGAGCCATGGGCCCGGAAGACGGCATTGATCAGCATCATAGAAACCAGAAACGGAAAGGCTAAACACCAGATCGGCGTATATTCCAAGGCCGCCTCCAACACCGGGCCTTCGGCACCCAACGCGGCCAGCAACCAAGAATCCACAAGCCAGAACAGAAACGCCACGGTTGACGCCAGCACCAGGCCGAAACCCAAGGCATGGAGACCTTTGCGCGTGACGTCATCATCGGCTTCCCGCCGCCCGATGGCCTGGGCGATGATCGCGCTCGACCCGGCCGACAGGCCAATGGAAAGCGATGCGATTGCAGTCGTGATCGGATAAATCCAGCCCACCGCTGCGAGGGCGTCCTGTCCGACCTTGGCGAGGAAATACGCGTCGACCAGCCCGGTCGAAATAACGGCGACGATACCCAACGCCATGGGCCCGGACAGCGACAGAAGCGCCCGCCAAACGGGCCCTTCGGTCAGATCGTGCGTGCTTTGTCCCATACCGACATCCCTAGCCAGGTACTATTCCGGCCCGGAGCGCAAATTCCGGGCGCTTTCCTTGATGTCGGCATACTGGCCCGACGGCCGAAATCGCCAAAGGTAGTCGGGGAGCACAGCATCCATGCCTGTCGGTTCCACGCCAAACGCCTCGAAGCCCGATGTTCCCGTCACGATGTTGTCGTTGGCCAGGTTTCGGACCTGATCCAAGGTCAAGATGCCGTTCTGGAACAAGCCAACCGACAGCTTCTGCAAACCGTCCAGGACGAAGCCCATCGCTCTGGCCGCAAAAAACGGCACCGGCAGCAACAGGGCGCGGCGGCGGATGACGCGCAGCATGGTCTGCATCATCTCTCGGAAGGTATGAACTTCCGGACCGCCCAATTCGTAGATCCCAGCTTCGCCTTGTCCCTCGACGGCCATGGCTGCGACGGCGGCGACATCATCGACGAAAACGGGCTGGAATTTGGTATTCCCGCCGACCAGCGGCACGGATTTCAGCAACGAGGCCATCCCAGCGAAGCGATTGAAGAACTGGTCTTCGGCACCGAAAATGATCGACGGTCGCAAGATCACGCTGTGGGGCATGTGCCGAAGCACGGCTTCTTCGCCGGCCGCCTTGGTCCGGGCATAATCGCTGAGGCTGTCCGGATCGGCCCCGATGGCGCTGATGTGGACCATGCGTTCGATGCCCATTTCGGCCGCGATGCGGGCGATGCGACCCGCGCCCGCGGCCTGCAAGGCATCGAAGGTGTTCTTTCCCGCTTCCGCCAGAATACCCACGCAGTTGACCACGGCATCGGCCCCCGTAAGCGCCGCGCGCACGGACGCATCATCGCGGATATTGGCAAAGACCGGCTCAACCTGGCCCACTGACCCGTAGACCCGCACGAAATGGGCTTCGTTCGGGCGGCGGACGGCCACGCGGATCCGCCAACCCTTCTTGGCCAACCGGCGGGCGATATAGCGACCCACGAAGCCGGAGCCGCCGAAGATCGTCACCAATTGCTGCATGTCCGGTCCTTTGGTCCTGACAGGGTGAAATGTCGATACCGCGCGGCATCAGTCGGGACCAGCCCCTGAGGCAGCGCGCCGCGTCCGGCGAGCATTTCGGAATGTGCTTTGGAGATCATCAATC
>JBCDCS010000055.1:0-11586 GCA_039181205.1 Pseudomonadota bacterium | reverse complement strand
CCGACCAGGCATGGCCCAGATGCAGCGGCCCCGTCGGTGACGGCGCGAAGCGTGTGATCACAGGCGGCGGAGCGCGGCGACCGTGGCGCCGCGGCCGAGCGCGGGCATCTGGGGTCCGTATTCGGAGCGTTCGATCCGGATCGTGCCGTCGATCTGCAGATCTGCCAGGGCGCCGACGTGGTCGGCATCGCGGATCGTGTCGTCGTTGAGCGTCACGATCAGCAGCGTGCCCGGCGCCATGGCGCGGCTGACATGGCCCAGCACCGGGGCCGGGGCGGCGCCGACGCAGATCGAACCGCAGGCGGTCACGACGGTGACGTCGTCCGGGAAGGCGATTTCGGCATTCGGATCCGACAGGATCAGGTCGCGGTAGACCTCTTTATCCTTGGCCAGATCGAGCATGCCTTGCGAGATGTCGCTGCCGCGGAGATTGGCGTAGCCGGCCCCTGCCATCGCGACGCCGCAGAGCCCCGTCCCGCAGCCGAAATCCCAGATAGCCGTGGCTTTGTCGGGCACGAGGTCGGTCACCATCTTGGCGACGCGGGTCGGGCCGACCATGCCGGCCTCTTCCATGTCGGAGTCGTAGCGCGACGCCCAATCGTCGTAGAGCGCTTGCGTCGCGCCGCTGTCCCGGGGATCGGACCAGAGGCCCTTTGGCATTTGGGGTCCGCTCATTCCGCTGCCTCCTTCAGGCCGAGCCAGCCGGTCCAATCCGCCTTGGCCCGGTCGGTATAGAGCTTGTAGCGCTCTTTCCGATTACGCCGTCCGCCGCGCGCGTCGACGGGCGGAAAGAGGCCAAAATTGACGTTCATGGGCTGGAAGGTCTTCGCCTCCGCGCCGCCGGTGATGTGGGTCAGCAGGGCGCCCATGGCTGTTGTCGGCGGGATGTCCTGCAAAGAGCGCCCCTGCATCTCCGCCGCCGCGAGGCGCCCGGCGATCAGGCCCATGGCTGCGGATTCGACGTAGCCTTCGACGCCGGTGATCTGTCCGGCGAAACGGATATGCGGCTGCGAGCGCAGGCGCATCTGTCCGTCGAGCAGGGTTGGCGAATTGATGAACGTGTTCCGATGGATGCCGCCCAGTCGCGCGAAGCTGGCGCCTTCGAGCCCCGGGATCATTGCGAAAACAGACTTCTGCGCGCCGTACTTCATCTTCGTCTGGAAGCCGACGATGTTGTAGAGCGTCCCCAGCGCGTTGTCCCGGCGGAGTTGGACGACGGCGTAGGGTTTCACGTCCGGCCGGTGCGGATTGGTCAGGCCGACCGGCTTCATCGGGCCGAAGCGGAGCGTCTCGCGCCCACGCTCGGCCATCACTTCGATGGGCAGGCAGCCGTCGAAATAGCTCGCCGTCTCGCCGGGTTTGAACTCGGTCTTGTCGGCGGCGAGCAGGGCGTCGATGAAGGCCTCATATTGGTCGCGATCCATCGGGCAGTTGATGTAGGCCGTGCGCTCTGCCTCGGTTTCGCCTTTGTCGTAGCGGGATTGGCGCCAGGCTTTGGCCATGTTGATCGTGTCCGCATGGACGATGGGGGCGATGGCGTCGAAGAAGGCGAGCGCGTCTTGCCCCGCCTCGGCGGCGATGGCCTCGGCCAGCTTCGAGCCGGTGAGCGGGCCGGTGGCGACGATCCAACGGCCGCTTTCGGGGAGGGCGGTGACCTCTTCGCCGACGATTTCGACCCGGTCATGCGCGCGCAGGCGATCGGTCACGGCGTCGGCGAACGGGTCGCGGTCTACGGCCAAAGCACCACCGGCGGGCAGACGGTGCCGGTCTGCCATCTCCATGATCAGGCCGCCCGCGGCCCGCATTTCCCAATGGAGCAGGCCGACGGCATTCTGTTCGTCATCGTCGGATCGGAAGGAATTCGAGCACACCATCTCCGCGAGCGATCCGGTGCGATGGGCGAAGGTGCCGACCTTCGGGCGCATCTCATGGATGGTGACCGGCACGCCCGCCTGTGCGGCTTGCCAGGCGGCTTCGGATCCGGCCATGCCGCCGCCGACGATATGAAGTCTTTCTACCATGGGTCGGACATAGGCCGTGCTGCGATTGCCGAAAAGGTCAAGCTACTGCCCGGCCAGTCGCAGGCCATCGGTGTTGGAAAGGCCGCAGAACCAGTCCACGACGGCCCGCAACGTCGTGTCGGCGTGGCGGGTTTCGTGATACGCGATCCAGAGTTCGCCGGGCAGCGCGTTGCCGGGAAGGTCGGCCTGGATCAAGCCGTGGTCGGGCTGGACCATGAAGTCGGGCAGCAGCACGGGTAGACCGGTCATCTTCGCCATTTCGAGCGCCATCGGAATTTCCTCGACGCGGTAGCGCGGCATCGGATCGGCATTGGTATGGATTTGCCGCAGCAGGTCCGCATCGGGATAACGGTGGGAAAGGCCGATCCAATCGCCTGTCAGGCCTTTGTCCTTGCCGTGGAAGACCCGCATCGCGAAATCCCGGAATTTCCGAGCCTTGAGGCGCCCGCCTTCGGGCCGGCCGATCCGAATCTGGATATCCGCTTCACCCAGGCCTTGGGCGAAGACCTTGTCGGTCAGGGTCAGCACGACATTGGGCAGGTAATCGTGTAACTCGCCGGTCCGGGGCAGCAGATAATGCTGATGGACCGCCGGCGGCGCGGCGATTTCCAGCGGCACGCGTTGGTTCGCGTCAACGCTGTGCAGGTTGCCGATTTCGGCCCTGAGGCGCTGATCCACTTCTTCAGCGACCAACGCCAACCGGTCTGCGGCCGACGTCGAGACAAAGCCTTGCCCGCGCTTTTCGAAGAGTGGCAGGCCAAGGTCGGTCGAAAGCCGCTCGATGCGGCGCGACACGGTGGCCACGTTGGTATCCAGGTAGCGCGCGGCGGCAGACATGGTGCCGTGGCGCTTCATTGCGAGAACGAACTTCAGATCGTCCCAGTTCTCCATCTGCATGCCACCCTCCTTGGGGTGGGCGGCACGCCCAACGTCTCACGTGCCCGCCATCTCGGCTGTATGCGCCTGCAGAACCGGTATTGCAATCGAACAACACAACTTTAACGAGAAGTTTGATAAATCGTTACACGTCAGATGTGTGCCCGGCGTCGTCCCCCTCTGCGTCGTCGGGACCCTGGTCCGCGATTCGCGCCACTGACACCACCTTTTCGCCGTTCCTGGTATCGAAAACTTTAACGCCGCCGGCGCTCCGCGACCGGAAGCTGATCCCGTCGATGGGTGTGCGGATCGACTGGCCTGTGGATGTGGCCAGCATGAGTTGGTCGTCCATTTCAACAGGGAAGGCCGCGACGATCGGCCCGCCGCGGGCGGCCTTGTCCTGTGCGCCGACGCCCAGGCCACCTCGGCCGCGCACAGGGTAATCGTGGGAAGACGACAGTTTGCCCGCGCCGTTTTCCGTCAACGTCACGATCAGGTCCTCAGCGGCCGACATTTCGGCGTAGCGGTCGGGCGAGATGGTCGCGTTGGCGTCGGCTTCCTCGTCGATTTCGACCTCCGCATCGTCGGCCAGTCCCGCCATGGCGCGGCGCATCTTAAGATAGGCGGCGCGTTCGTCGGGCGTGGCTTCGAAGTGGCGGAGGATCGCCATGGAAACCACGGTATCGTCATCGCCGAGCTTGATGCCGCGCACGCCGACGGATGCGCGGGAGTTGAACACGCGAACATCCGTGGCTGGAAAGCGGATGGCACGGCCTGAGCGAGTGACCATGAACACGTCATCGTCATTGGAGGCGATGCGTGCGTTGATCAGATGCCAGCCGTCGGTTTCGCCTTCGAATTTCATGGCGATCTTGCCGTTGCGCATGACGTTGGCGAAGTCCGAGAGGCGGTTGCGGCGGACGGTGCCGTGGTCGGTGGCGAAGACGACTTGGAGTTCGTCCCAATGGTCCTCGTCCCGGTCGATCGGCAGGATCGCGGCGATCCCGGTCCCGGCCTGGATCGGCAGCAGGTTGACGAGCGCTTTACCTTTGGCCGTGCGCCCGCCCTGGGGCAGGCGCCAGGTCTTCAGCTTGTAGACCATGCCGTCGGTGGTGAAGAAGAGAAGCGGCGTATGGGTGTTCGCCACGAAGAGCGTGGTGACCACGTCCTCTTCCTTGGTGGCCATGCCCGCCGTGCCCTTGCCGCCGCGCTTTTGGGCGCGGAATTCGGCGAGCGGGGTGCGCTTGGCGTAGCCGGAGGCGGTGATGGTGACGACCATGTCCTCCCGCTCGATGAGGTCTTCGTCCTCCATGTCGCCGGACCATTCGGTGATCTCGGTGCGGCGGGAGACGGCGAATTGCTCGCGCACCTCGCGGAGTTCGTCGGAGATGATCGACAGGATGCGCGACCGGCTCGACAGGATGTCGAGGTAGTCCTTGATCTTGGCGGCCAGCGCTTCGAGTTCGTCGGTGACCTCCTTGACGCCAAGCTGCGTCAGGCGCTGCAGGCGCAGGTCCAAGATGGCGCGGGCCTGGCGTTCGGACAGGTTGTAGGTGCCGTCGTCGTTGGCCTTGTGGGTCGGATCGTCGATCAGTTGGATGTAGGGCAGAATGTCACCTGCGGGCCACCGTCGCTCCATCAGCTTTTCGCGGGCCTCGGCGGCATCGGCGGAGGCGCGGATCGTGGCGACGACTTCGTCGACGTTGCTGACAGCGACGGCCAGACCGCACAGCACGTGGGACCGGTCCCGCGCTTCGTTCAGCAGGTGGGCGGTGCGGCGGGCGACGACCTCTTCCCGGAATTCCAGGAAGGCGGTGAGGAAGCGGCGGAGCGTCAACTGCTCCGGCCGGCCGCCGTTGAGCGCCAGCATGTTGCACGGGAAGGACGACTGCATCGGCGTGAACCGGAAGAGCTGGTTCAGCACCACGTCGGGCGTCGCGTCGCGCTTGAGCTCGACCACGACGCGGACGCCGACCCGGTCGGATTCGTCCTGCACATGGGCGATCCCCTCGATCCGCTTTTCCTTGGCGGCGTCGGCGATGCGCTCGATCATGGTGGCCTTGTTCACCTGATAGGGCACTTCGTCGACGACGATGGCGTAGCGGTCCTTGCGGATTTCCTCGACCCGGGTCTTCGCGCGCATGATGACCGAGCCGCGGCCCTCCAGATAGGCTTTGCGAATGCCGGAGCGGCCGAGGATCAGCCCGCCGGTGGGGAAATCGGGGCCGGGCACGATCTCCATGATCGCTTCGTCCGAGGCGTCGGGGTTTTCGATCAGATGCAGGCAGGCATCGACCACTTCGCCCAGATTGTGGGGCGGGATGTTGGTGGCCATGCCGACGGCGATGCCGCCCGCGCCATTGACCAGCATGTTGGGGAAGCGGGCGGGCAGGACCGTGGGTTCCAGGTCCTTGCCGTCGTAATTCGGCTGGAAGTCGACCGTGTCCTTGTCGATATCGGCCAGAAGCGCGGCGGCGGGCTTGTCCATCCGCACCTCGGTATAGCGCATGGCGGCTGGATTATCGCCGTCCATGGAGCCGAAATTCCCCTGACCGTCGAGCAGGGGCAGCGACATGGAGAAGTCCTGCGCCATCCGTACGAGCGCTTCGTAGATCGCGCTGTCGCCGTGGGGGTGGTACTTGCCCATCACGTCGCCCACGGGGCGGGCGGATTTGCGATACGCCTTGTCGTGGGAATTGCCGGTCTCGTGCATCGCATAAAGGATGCGGCGGTGAACTGGCTTCAGCCCGTCGCGCAGATCAGGGATCGCGCGGCTGATGATGACAGACATGGCGTAGTCCAGGAAGGACGCCCGCATCTCGTCCACGATGGCCACGCTGGGACCGTCATGGGCCATGGGAACCCGCGGCTCTTCATCACCGTTTTCGGGGTTTTGAGGATCGTCGCTCATCCGAATCTCCGCCCCGTTTCGGGGTCCATATCTTGTCTTCGAACTGTCTATCACCCCCTTTATATGGGCTCAACGCCGCGGCGCAAAAACCACCGGCAGCCAGCCATTAGGAGTGCTAACGCCTTGTTTTAATTGACTAGCAACGAATCTGCGGCATCGTGATAAGATAGCCAACCAGAATGGAGCAGGAGAAATGCCCCAGGATGCCACTGAGACCGAGCTGATGTTGAAGGGTTATGGGCTGACCACGGCGGAGATGTTCTATCATATGCCGGATCACCCCCACGTGCTGAACACGTTCATCTGGCAGGATTACGATCTGGCGCCGGACCACCCCCGATTGTTCAAATTCATCGAATATTGGGGAGAAGAGATCGAGGGTCCGCTGCACTCTGTCCGATTTAGCCACCGGAAGCTCATCGCCCCTGGCGAATGGCGCAATGTGGTCGGTGAATTCACGATCCACTAGCCAATCGGTCAGGCCTTTTCCGCAGCTTGCTCGACAGCCGCAGGGCGGTGTGCCCGGACGGCGGCGAACCAGATTGTCGCGAGGCCGAGGGAGATAACGGCATTCCAGCCGGCCATGGTTAAGCCGAACTGCCAGACGATCTCACCGCATCGGACGACGTTATCAACGATCTCCGTCGAGAGCAGATCGGCCCCGGACATGGCGCTCAGGTCACTGCCGCCGCTGCTGCAGGCCGAAGGTCCTTCCCACCAGCCCTGCTCGACGCCGGCATGGAAGAAGCCGATCCCCGAAGTGACAAGTGCCGCACAACCGGCCAGCAGAGCAATGAGCCGCGGTGCAAGCCCGGCTAAGGCCGCACCACCCAGAAGGATCGCGGCCGCATGGGGCCATCTCTGCCAGATGCACATCATACAAGGCGCGTAACCCGCGAGCTGGAATAGGAAAGCCCCGCCGAGAAGGCCGACGTGACCGGCAAGAGCGATGGGTAGCAGGCGCGTCATAGAAACCCAGCCAAGAAGAAACCACCGATAAGCAACACCATGAATAGGGTGAACATAAGGCCGAGGCGCTGTTCGATGAAGCCCCGGATGGGCGGGCCGAATTGCCACAGCAGCCCCGCGACGATGAAGAACCGAAGGCCGCGCGCCAGGATCGAGGTGAAGATGAAGACAGGGAGCGACATGGCGCTGAACCCCGAAAGCACGGTGACGACCTTGAACGGGAACGGGGTGACCCCGGCGACGAGCACGATCCAGGCCCCGTATTGGTTGTAGCGGTCGGCAAAAGCGGCCACCGCTTCACCTTTGCCAAGGGCTTCCAGAACCGGCGCGCCCACGGCTTCGAACGCGAAATACCCCATGCCGTAGCCGGCCACAGCCCCCGCCACAGACGCGGCCGTGCAGACGAAAGCGAGGAAGAAGGCCCGATGCGGGGTCGCCAGGATCATCGGGATCAGCATCAGATCGGGCGGGATCGGAAACACCGACGATTCCGCGAAGGAGACCAGCGCAAGCGCCCAGACGGCACGTGGGTGGGACGCAAGGGCGAGGGTCCAGTCGTAAAGCGCGCGGATCATGGCCGGGCGGTCCCACGGACACGGGTTCGGGTCAAGCGGGCTTCTCGCCTGTTCGCTGGATTGCGGGCGGACGTGTCACAACATCGCTTGGCATCGGGAATCGTCTGGGAATTGGTCGCGCATGATTGACCCCGCCCGGCGCCCGGCGTAGGCGAGAGGCGCTGCCCGTGTGGCGGAATTGGTAGACGCAGCGGATTCAAAATCCGCCGCCGCAAGGCTTGCCGGTTCGAGTCCGGCCACGGGTACCATCTCGGCAGCAATTGAAGACGGGTTTCGGCACGCCGGGCTCCGCGGACCTGTTATCTCTTTTGTGTTGAACCATCGCACGAATTGTCGGCGGGGGTAGGGGCACGGCCGGCCCTTCGCTTTTGCGCGCTGGAGTTGTAAGCGGAACTGGAAGCAACGGGGAGCGCGGGATGCGACGGTGGCATTTCTACGTGATGGGGTTGATCGCACTGGGCTATGGCGTGCTGGTGATGGCCGAATACGTCCTGATTTCCTACGGCGCGGATTTTGGGTGGTTGGCGTTCTATCCAGAGGATCAGGTCGCTTGGCTCACGTCGCTGCCGGGATGGGTGCAGGGATTGCTCGGTCTGCATGCCGCTTTTGCTTTGGTCGGGGCCATGTGCCTCCTGGCCCATGTGCGCGCGGCGGTCTGGATGCTGGCCTTTTCCTTCCTGTCACAAGTGGTTCTGGCGATTTGGGCGGTGTTCTTCGCGTCGCCGACCCTGATCGCGTTGGCGGGGGATAGCGGATTGGCGTGGCTCGTCGTGGCCATGGTCCTGGTGCTCAGTTTCCTGATCTATCTCTACGCCCGGCAGGAAAAGCGGATGGGCGAAGTGCTCTGACCTCGCTGGACGGGCTGCGGAGGGGTTGCTAGGGACGCCCGACTTGATTTGTCAGGATTGTCCGCCCTGTGATCCACGGCCTTGAGATTGAAGGACTTACGCGGTCTCTGGGTGGCCGCCCGGTGGTCAACGATATCAGTCTGAGCGTGATGGCCGGGCAGGTGACGTGTTTGCTCGGGCCATCGGGGTGCGGGAAATCGACGACGCTGCGCATCATTGCAGGAGTTGATCGGCAGGATGCGGGCGTGGTCCGACTGAACGGGGACGTGGTGTCGGACGACCGCCGACATCTTCCGCCGGAGGCCCGGGGCGTGGGGCTCATGTTCCAGGACTTCGCGCTGTTTCCCCATCTGACCGTGGCGCGGAATATCGGCTTCGGATTGTCGCGCGGGACGGCGTCGGAGGCCCGAATAGCTGAGTTATTGGATCGGGTCGATCTGTCCGGATACGAAGGGAAGTATCCGCATCAGTTGTCGGGGGGCGAACAGCAGCGGGTGGCCTTGGCGCGGGCGCTGGCGCCTCGGCCGAGCGTGATGCTTATGGATGAACCGTTCTCAGGGCTCGATAATCGGCTGCGGGATGGCATTCGGGACGCCACTTTGTCGGTTTTGAAAGAAGAGGGGACGGCGGTGTTGTTGGTCACCCATGAGCCCGACGAGGCCATGCGGATGGCCGATGAGATCGCGCTGATGCGCGACGGGAAGATCGTGCAGCGGGCCGCACCTTACAACATCTATAATCTGCCATCCGATCGGCAAGCTGCATCGTTCTTCAGCGATATCAATAGCATGAAAGGCGAAGTTCATGACGGCCGGGTGAACACGCCGTTCGGAGAGTTCCTGGCACCGGATGTGGCGGAGGGGGTGGAAGTAGATGTTGTGTTTCGGCCGCAGCACTTGCGGTTGGACTTTGACCGAGGGGGACGTGGGCCTGCCCCGACATCGACGGACGGCACGCCGGCGCGGGGCGAGGTTGTCCGGGCCCGGTTCATGGGAAAAGAGTCATTGGTTGAATTCAAGCTCGCAAGCGGTGCACTGGTCATGGCGACCGTGCCTGCGGTGTTCTTGCCGAAGCCTGGTACGGTCATGTGGTTGTCTATCCGACGGGATCGATGCTTCGTCTTTCCACGGCAAGCGGGCGTATGACCCAGGTCGGATCTGCATCTTCTTCACTTGCCAGGTAAGTAAGGGCCGCAAAAAGAAGGGCCGCCACTGCGTCCCTTTATCATCGGCTTAGAGGATAGAGTGCCTCAGCGGCCCCAAGTCCGAACGTCGCCACAATCCACATGGACAAAGTTCGACCGGGAGTACTTGCCAACCCCACCGGCGCCGCAGGAGGCTGCGGCGGCCGCCACTTGACGGACCGACCGGGAGGAAAGCCGAAGATCGGCCGCTTTGCCGTGTAGGTGGAGGGAGTTGCGCGCCACACCGCGCGAGCGAGACCGCAGCATCGCGTTGGTCGCTGGCGAACGATAACCGGATAGCAGCATGAACGGCTCCCGAGCATCGACCAGATTGTGGGTTGCGGCGATGATATCGACGGTGCGGTTATCGATATGTTTCACTTCGTTGCGTCGCCAATCGCGGAAGAAAAAGTTCACTTCTTTGAGCGCATCGCGGATGTACTCACCTTCGATCCAGTAGATCGTATCCATGCTTTCGCCCGTTCGGGCGTTGTGCATCTTCAACCGCCGGATATCTCCCGCGCCACGCAGGAAGCCCGCCGCGTTGGAGTAGGTCGGCGCTGCCGTTACCAGTGTTGCTGCAAATGCTCCGAGAAGTCCCCGACGCGACAGCGACGGGCAGTTGCCTGCCAAATTTTTCTTTTCCACGTGTGCCCCGTCTGTCCGATGTGAGCCGTCTGCGCGGCTTCGTTGCCTCATCCCCATGTGACACAGTGCGTGTGTCACAAATTGGGCGATTCCTTAATCAAGTGGCGGCATCACGGAGAATTGAGCAAGATTTCGCCAATTGTTCGTGAACTCCAAACCAGTCGACCGCTGTGGCCTGGGTGCATAGGGGGCAATTGTTGACTTAACGTGAATAGACTTTGGTTTTTAGGGCAGGCACGATCCCTTGCGATGATCCTTCTCGAACGCTTTCCGCCGGAACCTGTAAACGCCATGCTTCGCCTACTCATGATGGCGGCTCTGTCGCTGACGCTGATGTCCGCCTCCGCCGCGGCGCGGGTCCAGATCACGCCGTTCCATCAGGCGATGGCGCAGGCGGCCTCGGGCGATGCCGATATCGCTGCGTTCTATCGGGCGCGCGCATTCGAGCCCGTTTGGATGGGACCCGGGGCCGCGGATCGGCGCGCGGCGTTTTTGTGGGCGTTGGAGCAGGCGGCGCATCACGGTCTTCCGACGTCGCGCTATGAGGTGGAGGCCATCCGAACGGCGTTTGCCACCGCCGACACATCAGCGGCGCAGGGTGCGCTGGACGTTCGGATGACCGAACGGTTCCTGCAATATGCGCAAGATATCAGCACGGGCATCGTGACGCCGAAAAAGGTGGACCCGACCATCGTCTTGGAGGTGCCGCGCCGCGACAAGCTCGAGGTCATGGCGGCGTTCGCGACGCAGGATCCTTATGCGGTGGTGCAGTCACTTTGGCCCAGTGCACCCGCCTATGGGCGATTGCTGCGGGAAAAGTTGCGGCTGGAGGAGATGGCGCGCTCTGGGGGATGGGGTGCTCTCGTTCCAGTGAGCAAGATGGAGCCGGGGCAGTCCGGGGCCGATGTGGTGGCGTTGCGCGATCGTTTGATCCGGATGGGGTATTTGGAGCGCTCCCTGGTCGGCCATTTTGACGCGGCGCTGGAAGCCGCAGTGCGGCAGTTCCAGGTCGATCACGGTCTGACGCCCGACGGCGTGGTCGGGCGCGAGACGGTGCAAGCGATGAACGTCCCATTGGAGGACCGGCTGGCCCAGGTGGTGATCGGGCTGGAGCGGCAGCGCTGGATGAACAAACCGCTGGAGGACCGTCATATCCTGGTGAACCTGGCCGAGCAGCATGCCTACGTCGTCGATCAGGGCAAGGTGACGTTCGACACCGTGGTGGTCGTTGGAGCCGAGGAGGCTGACCGGCGAACCCCCGAATTTAGCGAACAGATGACGCATCTGGTGGTCAATCCGTATTGGCATGTGCCCCGGTCGATCGCGGTGGAAGAGTACCTGCCAGCACTGCGCAGGGGTGGCGCGCGGCATCTGGAGGTCCATTCCAGCGCCGGGCGGGTCAATCCGAACCAGATCGACTTCAGCCGCTACACGGCTCGGACGTTCCCGTATCGGTTGAAGCAGCCTCCGGGGCCGAGAAATGCCCTGGGGCGGGTGAAGTTCATGTTCCCGAACCCCTACAACATCTATCTGCATGACACGCCTGCCAAGGACT
>JBCDCS010000054.1:0-11752 GCA_039181205.1 Pseudomonadota bacterium | reverse complement strand
GCGCCCCGGCCATCGGTGCGATGAAGGGCGCCCTGGCGACTTCCCACGCCGTCGGCCAGGCGCTATAGCGGCCCGCGAAGCCACCGGGAGACATAAGATGGCCGACGATTTCGAGCTCGACACGGACGATCTGGAACGCCGCATGGACGGTGCGATGACCAGTCTGCGATCGGAATTCGGATCCCTGCGGACGGGGCGGGCGTCCGCGTCGATGTTGGAGCCGGTGATGGTCGATGCCTATGGCAGCCCGACCCCCATCAACCAGGTCGGAACCGTCAATGTTCCGGAACCCCGGATGGTCACGGTGAACGTTTGGGATAAGTCTTTGGTGGGAAAAGTGGAAAAGGCCATCCGTGAGAGCGGGCTGGGGATCAATCCACAGCTCAACGGCACGATCATCATGCTGCCCATCCCGGAATTGAACGAAGAGCGGCGGCGCGAGCTGGGAAAGGTCGCCGGGCAATATGCCGAAGGCGCCCGGGTCGCGATCCGCAATGTCCGTCGCGATGGGATGGATCAGATCAAGAAGGGCGAGTTGTCCGAAGACGACCGGAAGATGTGGGAGGAAGAGGTGCAGGACCTCACCGACCGCTATATCAAAAGGGTCGACGAGGCATTGGAGACCAAGCAGACAGAGATCATGCAGGTCTGAAAACGGGAAGGCACATGAACCTATCCCAATGGCGGCCCCGGGTCGTCCTCACGAGGAGAACGAGCAATGGGTAAGGAAGAACCAGGGACTGGGCCCCGCCATGTCGCCATCATCATGGATGGCAATGGCCGCTGGGCCCAGCAGCGCGGGCGGCCGCGATTGCTAGGGCATCGGGCCGGGGCCAAGCGGGTCCGGGAAGTGGTCGAGGCCTGTCCGGCGAACGGTGTGAAATACATCACGATTTTCGCGTTCTCTACCGAGAACTGGAAGCGGACCCAGGAAGAGGTGTCGGGGCTGATGTCGCTCTTCAAGCGCTACATCGAAACCGGGGCGCAGGAATTGGTGGAAAACGGCGTGCGCGCCCGGTTCATTGGTGACCGGTTTCGGCTGGACCCGAAGCTGCGCCAGTTGATGGATTGGCTGGAGGCGCTGACCGCGCATAACACGCTGGTCAACCTGACCATTGCGCTGAATTACGGCGGTCGGGACGAGGTGGCGCGGGCCACGAAGCGGCTTGCCCGCGACGTGGCGGCCGGACGGCTGGACCCCGATGAGATCACGGACGAGACGTTGCCCCGTTATCTGGACACCCATGTGCTGCCCGACCCGGACCTGGTGATCCGCACGTCCGGTGAGGCGCGGATTTCGAACTTCCTGCTGTGGCAGTCGGCTTATGCCGAATACGAGTTCGTCGATACGCTTTGGCCCGACTTCACCCGGGAAGATTTCGAAGAAATTCTCTGGCGTTATGGCGGACGAGAGCGCCGCTACGGTGGCGTGAAGACGTGACGGAAACGGGGGGGGAGAAACATCGCGACGGGGAGGAAGGCCAAGAGGCGGAGCCACCGCTTTTCGACTTCACGCATCATCCGGTGGTCGAGCCCCAGCCGGTGGGGCGGTTCCAAGACCTCACCCCGCGGATCGTAACCGCCGTCTTCCTATTGATTATTGGCGGCGGGGCGATCTGGCTGGGCGGCATCTGGTTTTCCGCCCTGATTTCGATCTGCGTCGGCCTGATGGTCTGGGAACTGGCCACGATGGTCCAGACCGGCCCCAAACGAGCCCGATTGATGGGCAGCGTTGCCGGTGTCGGGCTCTTCATTGCGAACTTTCTGCCCGCCGGTTTTGCCCTGCCGCTTCTGATGTTGGTCCCGATGACGGCGATCGCGTTCATCCATGTGCACCGGCGCATCATGGTTCTGTTTTCCGCAGCGATCGTATTGGCCGGGCTGAGCATCACACAGCATCTGACCCAGTTTGGGTTGGTCTGGATGCTGTGGTTGGTGGCCGTCGTGGTGATGTCGGATGTGGCCGGTTATTTCGCGGGCCGGTCGCTGGGCGGGCCCAAATTCTGGCCACGCGTCAGCCCCAAGAAGACCTGGTCAGGCACCATTGCGGGGTGGATCGGGGCCGCGTTGGTCGGTTTCATTTGGGTCGTCTGGCAGGATGCCGGGTGGGAGACCGTCGGCATTTCCATCGCGCTGGCCATGATGGCGCAGATGGGTGACATTGCGGAAAGTGCCGTAAAGCGGAAGATGAACGTGAAGGACAGCTCCAATCTGTTACCGGGACATGGCGGTTTGTTCGACCGCTTCGATGCGATGCTGGGGGCGGCGCTGCTGCTTCTCTTGATCGAGTCCCTGGCTGAATTCCCCCCGGTGCCCGGCGTCTGATGCGGCGAATTTCGATTTTTGGTGCGACGGGCAGTATTGGGCAGACGACCCTGTCTTTGCTGACGCCCGGCGAGGTGAGTATCGTGGCGCTGACGGGTGGCCACAATGTGGAACGCCTGGCGTCGGATGCCATCCGGTTCGGCGCGGATATCGCCGTGACGGCCCATGACGACAACTTGCCAGCGCTCAAGGCAGCGCTTGCCGGCTCCGGCGTCGAGGCCGCGGCGGGGCAGGGGGCCATTGCGGAGGCGGCCGACCGTCCGGCCGACTGGATCATGTCGGGCATCGTGGGATCCGCCGGCCTGGTTCCGGGCCTGCGGGCGTTGCGGCACGGTACGACTTTGGCGCTGGCCAACAAGGAAAGCCTGGTCTGTGCTGGGCCGCTCTTGCTGGCGGAGGCGGAACGGTACGGCGCGACCGTTCTGCCGGTGGATAGTGAGCATTCGGCGGTCTTCCAGGCCTTGGCTGGGGAAGCAGCCGACGCGGTCGAACAGATCGTGATTACGGGATCGGGGGGCGGATTGCGGGATTGGCCGCTCGAGAAGCTGCCCGAGGCGACACCGGAAGAAGCCGGCACCCATCCCAACTGGGATATGGGGCAGCGGATCACCATCGATTCGGCCTCAATGTTCAACAAGGCGATGGAGCTGATCGAAACCAAGGAGTTCTTCGGGACACCGCCCGGTGGCATCGACACGGTGATCCACCCCCAATCCATCGTCCACGCCATGGTGCAGTTTCGCGATGGGGCGCTGATGGCGCATCTGGGCGCGCCGGATATGCGCCACGCCATCGGATATGCGTTGAACTGGCCCGAGCGGCGGATGCTGCCAGTGGACCGGATTGATCTGGCCAGCGTCGCCAAACTGGATTTTCGCGATCCCGATCCGGCCCGATATCCCGCACTCGACATTGCCCGGCACGTGATGACGCGGGGTGGGTTGTCGGGTGCCGTGTTCAACGCGGCGAAGGAAGCCGCATTGGATTTGTTCCTGGAGCGACGCCTGCGATTCACCGAGATGGCGCCCCTTGTTGACCGCATCTTGGAACGAATGGACGCAGACGGATGCCTTGATGCTGCCGAAATCAAACTCGATATGGTTCTGGAAATGGATCGGCTGTCCCGCGACTACGCGGTCGAAATGGCCTGAAGGGAAAGTACGATATGGACGCGAGCCTTATCCCGCAATTTGGCGGTCTGATTTGGACGATTTTGGCCTTTATCGTCGCGTTGTCGATCATCGTCGCGATCCATGAATACGGCCACTACATCGTCGGCCGCTGGTGCGGGATCAAGGCCGACGTGTTTTCCGTGGGCTTTGGTCCGGTCTTGGCGTCTCGCGTCGATCGGCACGGCACGCAATGGCAGATCGCGGCGCTGCCGTTGGGTGGCTATGTGAAGTTCCGGGGCGATGCCAATGCCGCATCCGTCGGGGCCGATGGCGCCGTGGCCGAGATGTCGGAGGAAGAACGCGCCCAGACCATGACCGGCGCGGCCGTGTGGCGCCGTGCTTTGACCGTGGCGGCGGGGCCGGTGGCCAATTTCATCCTGTCGATCATCATCTTCGGTGGTTTTGTCATGGTCTCGGGCCGGGCGGTCGAGGCGCCGGTGATCGGCCAGTTGCAGACCTTGCCGCCCGAAGTGGCGGTTCTGCAGCCCGGGGATGAGGTTCTGTCCATCGGCGGCACACCTGTGACGGGCTTGGCCGAATTGACCTCGGCAGCCGAGGAAATCCCATCCGCCGCCGCGATCCCGTATCAAGTTCGCCGGGATGGAGAAGTCGTCGCCGTCGATGCCGCTTTCCCGATGCCGGCGCGGGTCGAGACGGTACAGCCGCGGTCGGCCGCCTGGGATATCGGGCTGCGCCCTGACGACGTGATCCGGGCGATTGACGGTGAAGATATCCATTCCTTTGCCGATCTGCGCGAACGGGTTGCCGCATCCAATGGCACGCCGCTGGCCCTGACGGTCTGGCGCCCGGATGACGGCGCGGGAGAGATGCTGGATTTCACGTTGGCGCCCCGCCGGATGGACTTGCCCCTGGCCGAAGGCGGTTTTGAAACCCGCTATCTGATCGGGATTACCGGTGCGCTGTTCTTCGAGCCGTTGACCGAACGGGCGGGGCCCCTAGAGGCGCTGGGTTACGGCGCCGAGCAGACCGTGTTCATCATTCAATCGTCGTTATCGGCACTCAAGCACATCATCCTGGGACAGATCAGCACCTGCAACCTGTCAGGCCCCATCGGGATTGCCGAGACATCGGGCGCTGTGGCGAGCCAAGGCTTCGACGATTTCATCTGGTTCATCGCCGTCCTATCGGCAGCCGTCGGCATGTTGAACCTGTTCCCGGTCCCGATCCTTGACGGCGGACACCTGGTTTTCCACGCTTACGAGGGGGTGACCGGCAAGGCTCCTTCCGACCGGGCGATCCGCGTGTTGATGACGGTTGGCATCGCTCTGATGGGCGCGCTGATGCTTTTTGCGGTGTTCAACGACCTGACCTGCCCCTGATCTGCGAGCCTGACGGGTCTGCGCTAAATCGCCCATCGGACGCCCAAATGCCGCCCCAATCGCGCGTCAAACCCGACCGCGTTAATTGGCGGCAGGAGGACGGATCATGCGCCACGTGCAAAACGGTTACCGCGGTCTTTCCATCTTCATGGGCCTCAATATCGATCGCTTTCTTTCGGCTTTCGCGATTTTGCTAGCCATCTCGCTGGCAGCTTGGGTCCAGTCGTTCTGAACCCATCCAGTCTTTGATTTAAGCTGGCGTTTTTCCTGCTCGAAAGGTTGTCGGCGTCTTTGACATCAAATCGGCCCTTCGCTAGTGCTTCGTCCCAACGAGACAGAAGTTGGGGCACTTCGACATGGACGATCGCGGGGGGGTCTGCAGGCGGGCCAACCGGGGCTTTTGCCCTTCTATTCGAGAGAGTGTTCTGGGCATCCGGCTGGCGATTCTAGCCGTCATCGGCAGCCTGTTTCTCGCATCGGCTGTCGCGGCCCAGACGTTTCGGTTCACCGAGTTTGAAGTCCAAGGCAATCAGCGGATCGAGACGGCCACGATCCTGACGACGCTCGGCGTCGAGCCTGGACAGACGATCAGCGCAGGGCGGTTGAATGACGGTTTCCAGCGGCTGCAAGCCTCGGATCTTTTCGAGACGGTCGAGATCGTGCCCCAGGGCAACAAGCTGCTGATCATCGTTCAGGAATTCCCGACCATCAATCGCGTCGCCATCGAAGGCAACGAACGGTTATCCGACGAAGACCTGTTGACCATCGTCACAAGCACGCCGCGCCGGGTTTATTCGCCGGCGACGGCGGCGCGCGACGCGGAGGCGATTACCGAAGCCTATGCCGTGGCCGGTCGTCTGTCGGCCACGGTGCGTCCCCAGATCATCCGCCGCAGCGACAACCGCGTGGACCTGATCTTCGAGGTCGCCGAAGGGCGAGTGACCGAGATCGAGAGGATTTCGTTTGTCGGCAATCGGGTCTTTTCGGACCGGCGGCTTCGCCGGGTTCTGGAGACGACCCAGGCCGGACTTTTCAGATTTCTGATCGGGACGGATACCTTTGTCGAAGACAGGGTCGCCTTCGATATCCAGTTGCTGCGCGACTTTTATCTGTCCCGCGGCTACGCGGATTTCCAGGTGCTGTCTGCCACGCCGGAACTGGCCCCGACGCGGGATGCCTTCTTCCTCACATTCCGCTTGCAGGAAGGTCAGCAGTTCCGGTTTGGGGCGGTGTCGGCGTCGACCGTTCTGCCCGAGATCGATTTGGACCTCTATGAAAGCGAAATTCGGGTTGATCCAGGCGATATCTTCACACCACAGGCGGTAGACCGGACGATCGAGCGGCTTGAATTGCTGGCCACACGGGAAGGCCTGACCTTCGTGCGGGTCACGCCACGGGTGACGCGAAACGACGAAGATCTGACGCTGGACGTCGAATTCGTGATCGAACGAGGCGAGCGACTTTTCATCGAACGCATCGATATCGAGGGCAACTCGACAACGCTGGACCGGGTGATCCGTCGGCAGTTCCCGGTGGTGGAGGGCGATCCGTTCAACCCGCGCGAGATCAGGGCAGCGGCGGAGCGGATCCGGGCGCTTGGTTATTTCGAATCGGCCGAGGTGGATGCGCGCGAAGGAACGTCGCCCGAGCAGGTGATCATCGACGTGGATGTCGTGGAACAGCCGACGGGATCGCTGGGCTTCGGCCTGAACTTCTCGGCGGAGCGCGGGGTCGGTGTGGCCGTGTCCTTTGCCGAGACGAATTTCCTAGGGCGGGGACAGGTTCTGAACCTGGGTGTCGATGCTGGCGCCGAACAGACCAATATCGCCCTGACTTTCGTGGAGCCATTCTTCTTGAACAGGGATTTGGCGCTGTCTCTCGGCGTGAACTTCAACGAGACGGACGACGACGATCAAACCTTTGAAACCCAGACAATTTCATTCCGGCCGGGACTGGATTTCCCTATCGGTGAGTTCAGCCGTCTTGGCGTCTTCTACAGCTTCTCGGTGGACGATCTCGACCCGTCGGACGTGACCAGCCTGTCGAGCATTCTGCTTTCCGATCTCGGGGATGAGGTCACGTCGTCCATCGGCTATCGTTATAGCTACAGCACGATCGGCCGCGGTCTGGACCCGACGCGTGGAGTGCTTTTGCAGTTCGGTCAGGAGTTTGCGGGCGTGGGCGGGGATGCCCAGTTCGTCAAGACGACGGGATTGGTGCGCGGTCAGCAGGCGATCCGAAACGAAGAGATCGTGCTGTCGGCGGCGCTCGAAGGCGGTGCTCTCGTCTCGTTTGGAGACGACGAGTCCCTGCAGGCCAACCGCTTCTTCAACACGCAGCGGATCATCCGTGGCTTTGAAACGGCGGGCATCGGGCCCCGCGACCTTGTGGCGGGAGACGACGCCCTGGGTGGTAACCTGTTCATTGCGGCGCGGTTTGAAGCGCAGTTCCCGATTGCCTTCATCCCGGAGGAATACGGCATATCGGGCGCCGCATTCATCGACTTCGGATCGTTCTGGAGCCTGGACAACACCGACGGGGGCCCCGATGGCCTGAGCCCTGTGGATGACAGTTTCTTCCTGAACTCTGCCATCGGTGTCGGTATCCTTTGGGACACGGCCGTGGGCCCGCTGCGGTTCAATTTCACGGAAGCCATCAACTCCAGAAGCTTCGACGAAGAGCAGAGCTTCGATCTGACCATCGAAACACGATTCTGATGCGACTGGCCTGGGTCCTCGCGATGGGTTTGTGCGGGGCGGCGACGGCGCAGGAGGCGGCGCAGCCCACGCTGGGCGTCCCGAGATCGGCTGTGGTCGTTCTCGATCGCGACGAGCTTTTCGCAGGCAGCTTGTTCGGTCGTCGTGTGACAGAAGACATTGATGCCGCGACCATCGCGCTGGCCGCCGAAAACCGCCGCCTCGAGGTGCAGCTGGAGGAAGAGGAGCGGCAGCTCACTCGTCAGCGCGCAGAACTGGATGCAGAGGCGTTCCGCGAACTGGCCGCGGCGTTCGATGCGCGAGTTACCGACATTCGCCGAACCCAGGATGCCAAAGCACGGGCCGTCCAGCAGCAGGGTGAACGGGCCCAACAATTGTTCCTGGAACGCGCGAATCCGATCCTGATCGAACTGGCCAGGGAGACAGGGGCTTTGGTCATTCTGGACCGTCGCATCGTGATTGCGTCGGCGGATCAGGTCGACATCACCGATCTGGCGCTCGCCCGCATCGATGAGGTCCTGGGAGAGGGGGCGGGGCTGGTCACGGAGACGCCCGCCCCGGTCCAAAGGCCCGAGCAGCCGGTGCCCGCCACCCCAGCGCTGGACGACGCCGACCCGGAGGCGCCCACTGAGTAGGGAGCGCCTTGCCCGGCCGCAGGCGACGGGCTACCCGTGGGGTGTTGAATTAGAAGAGTTCCCATGACCGACGCGATCCCCACCGACGCCGATATCGATCTTATTATGAAGGTCATTCCCCACCGTTATCCGTTTCTTCTGGTCGATAAGGTTCGGGATATCGTCCCGAACATATCCGCCACGGGCATCAAGAACGTCACCTTCAACGAGCCGCATTTCCAAGGTCATTTCCCAGGGGCACCGATCATGCCGGGTGTCACCATCGTCGAGGCGATGGCCCAAACCGCCTCGGTCCTGGTCGGGCTCAGCAACGATCTGATCGGCAAGGATGCCCTGGTCTATTTCATGGGAATCGAGAGCGCGAAGTTCCGCCGGAAGGTCGTGCCCGGTGACGTTCTGGAATTGAAAGTCGAGGTGACCCGTGGCCGCCCGGGCGCCAAGGTCTGGAAGCTGCGCGGGACCGCCGAGGTGGATGGTGACCTGGCGACGGAAGCGACCTTTACCGCCATGATCGATATCCCGGCGGCGGACATGCCCGCGTGATTGCGGCATCCGCGCGCATCCATCCGCAGGCCATCCTGGAAGACGGGGCAACGGTTGGGGCGGATGCGTCGGTCGGTCCATTTTCAGTGATCGGGTCGGATGTCACGCTGGGCGATGGCGTCGAGATCGGGAGCCACGTGGTTATCGGCGGTTGGACGGAGATCGGGACCGAGACCCGGGTTTTTCCCTTCGCGTCCATTGGCGAGGTTCCGCAGGATCTGAAGTACGCGGGCGAACGCACGAGCTTGCGGATTGGGGCGCGCAATCGCATCCGCGAACATGTCACGATCAACCTTGGGACGGCCCATGGCGGCGGCGAGACCATCATTGGCGATGACGGTCTGTTCATGGCCGGGTGCCATGTGGCCCATGATTGCCGGCTCGGGGATCGTGTGATTTTGGTCAATAACGCGGCCGTTGCGGGCCATTGCGTGTTGGAAGACGACGTGATCGTCGGCGGGCTTTCCGGCATCCACCAATGGGTCCGTGTGGGACGGGGGGCCATCATCGGCGCGCACAGCATGGTGACGGCGGATGTGGTGCCCTACGGACTGGTCCAGGGACAGCGCGCGGAACTCGATGGGCTGAACCTGGTCGGTTTGAAACGCCGTGGCGTTCCCCGGTCGGATATCCAGGCGCTGCGGATTGCTTTGCTGACGTTGAAGCAAGGTGACGGGACATTCGTCGAACGGGCCAGACGCCTGGGCGAGGAAACGGACAGCGACTATGTTCGGGACATGGTTTCTTTCATCATCGGCGCCTCCGACCGCAGCTTCTTGGTGCCGCGATGACCCGCACGGCCTTAATCGCGGGGCAGGGGGCGTTGCCGCGCCGCGTGGCCCAAGCGCTGGCTGGGACGGATTGGTTCGCCTGCCATTTGGATGGGGCCTTGCCGGAAGGCGTGGGTCAGTCCCGCGGGTTTCGGCTGGAAGGGCTGGGCAGCTTCATCGCGGGCCTCAAGAATGACGGAGTTGATCAGGTGGTTTTCGCCGGGCGCATCGTGCGCCCGTCTGTCGATCCGTCCCGCGTGGATGCGGCGACCCAGCCGCTGCTTCCGCGGATCACTGACGCGCTGCAGGACGGCGATGACGGGGCGCTGCGGGCGTTGATCGCGACTTTCGAGGATGCCGGGCTGACTGTCGTCGCACCCCAAGATCTGGATCCGTCGATGACCGCGTTGCCGCTTGCCAGGCAGCCATCCGAACGGGATCTGGAGGATATTGCCCGTGCGGTTGACGTCCACGGCGCCTTGTCGCCTCTGGATGTGGGCCAGGGTGTCGTCGTGGCCCAGGGTCAGGTTCTGGCGATCGAAGCGGCGCCCGGGACCGATTTCATGCTGGCCACTCTGGCCAAACAGCCGCCGCAGCCACCGCGTCCGGCAGGCGCGGGGGCGTTCGATCTGTTCGGCGGGGCGGCTGATTGGCTATCCGGTGGGTCTGTCCCGTCCGGGCTGCCGTCGTTCGAGAAGCCCGCGGGCGGGGTGTTCTTCAAGGCGCCCAAGCTGGGTCAGGACCGGCGCATCGACTTGCCGGTGGTCGGGCCGGACACGATCCGCCGCTGTGCCGCCGCCGGATTGAACGGCTTGGCCCTAGAAGACGGCGGTGTGCTGGTGCTGGAGCCGGAAGACGTGGCGGCCCAGCTTCGGTCCACCGGTCTGTTCCTGTCGGCCTGGAGCCGGTGACGCATCTTTTTCTGATCGCGGGTGAGCCGTCGGGCGATCAATTGGGAGCCGCCTTGATGGCCGGCTTGAAGGCCTTGCATCCGCAGGTTCGGTTTTTAGGCATTGGTGGTCCGGCCATGGCTCGGGAAGGTTTGGAAAGCCTCTTTCCCATGGATGTGCTTTCCGTCATGGGCCTCGCCGAGGTGCTGCCGCGCCTGCCGGACCTGCTTCGCCGCCGGGACCAGGCGGTGGCGGAGATCGCCCGGACCCGTCCCGACGCGCTTTTGACCATCGACAGCCCTGATTTTTGTCTGCGCGTCGCGGCCCGTGCGAAGGCGGCTCGACAGGACCTGCCGGTTATCCACTATGTCGCGCCGTCGGCCTGGGCCTGGCGACCGGGACGGGCGGAGCGCATGGCGAAGACAGTCGACCATGTCCTGGCGTTGCTCCCGTTTGAGCCGCCCCATCTGGAGGCGGCGGGTTTGTCCTGCGATTTCGTGGGCCATCCTATTGTGGCAGAACCGCAGGCGACCCAGGCCGACATCGACGTCTTCCGCGCGGATCACGATCTAAGCGGCCCATTCGCGTTGGTCTTGCCGGGATCGCGCCGCGGGGAAGTGTCCCGGTTGCTGCCGGTATTTGGCGAAGCACTGGCCCAGCTTCCCAAAGACCATCGGATCGTGATCCCGACGCTGCCCCATCTTCAGGATGCGGTGCAGGCGGCTGCGGGTCTCTGGCCTGGCAAACCGGTGGTCTTGATCGATCCGGATCAGAAGCGGGCGGCCTTTGCGGGCGCCCGTGCGGCCTTGGCGGCCAGCGGGTCCGTCAGCCTGGAGCTCGCGGCCTCGAACACGCCGATGGTCATCGCCTATGACATGAACTGGTTCAGCTATCGGATCATCAGCCGGATGCTGAACATCGACACGGTCACCTTGGTCAACTTGATCGTGGGCCGGAAGGTCGTCCCCGAATATCTTGGCCCGGCCTGCAAGCCCGGTCCCATCGGTGCCGCCTTCGCCCGCTTGCTCATCGTCCCGTCCGAACGGGAGAAACAGGCCGAGGCCTTTGCCGCGACCATGGCGGCCCTGGGCGCGGGTGGGGTGCCGCCTGGTCTGCGGGCAGCCCGATCGACGCTTTCACATCTGGGGCTTGCGGGCATCCAGGCCTCCGGCTAGGTCAGCCATAGAGCACCCGTAGCTCAGCTGGATAGAGCGCTGCCCTCCGAAGGCAGAGGCCAGAGGTTCGAATCCTCTCGGGTGCGCCAATCACTTCTGTAAATCAGACGGCTGTGGATTGGGTGTGCGAGCGTTGCTGACCGTCGTGAGAGAAGCAACCCGTTGGTCCAGTGCTGTCGAGCGTC
>JBCDCS010000053.1:0-11817 GCA_039181205.1 Pseudomonadota bacterium | reverse complement strand
GCCACGATGACAAGCCACCAGAACGCAGCGCGATTTCCCAGAAAACTGCCCGTGGCAAAGAGCGCGCGGAACCAGTCGGCATCGAATAGGATCGTCTGCCCACCGGTCAGGGTCAGCGCGACCCCCTGCGCTATGAAGAAACTCACCAGTGTTGCGATAAAGCTCGGCACGGCGATGTAGACGATCAGGAGGCCGTTCAGCAGGCCAAACACAGCGCCCACTGCAATGCCGATCGGGATTGCCATCACACCCCAGCCAGCCGCGAGGGCCAATGCCGTAACGACCGCCGCCGCGGAGGCAACGGCACCTACAGACAGATCGATTTCGCCTGCGAGAATGACAAAGGTCATGGCCGCTGCCGCGATGCCAAGGATCGCCACCTGTCGTCCGATGCCGATCAGATTTGCCGGGTCACGGAACGCGGGCGAGATCACCATGAGTGCCGCGAGGATCAATACCAGCGCCCCAAGCAACGCGTAGTCGGCGACGTTTGCCCGCTTCATGGTTGCGCGGGCCCGGCGAGGCGCTCTAGCACGACCGCGATCAGGATTATGACACCCTTCACAATGTATTGGGCATCGATGTTGATGTTCATGAGCACCATGCCGTTGCTCAAAATCGCGATCAACGCGGCCCCCATCAGGGTACGCACAAGTGACGCCCGACCGCCAAAAAGGCTCGCACCACCAATGATAACCGCGGCGATGGCATCGAGCGTCAGTGCCGGAACCGAGGCCGGCGCACCGGAGCCGAGGCGCGCGGCAGACAGAACTGCGGCCATCGCGATGAGAAGGCCCATGATTGCAAACACGGTGATTTTCCGGCGGCCCACGGGAACGCCGGACAATCTGGCAGCGGCGGGGTTGGCCCCGACCGCGTAGAGTTCGCGTCCAGGCACGGTGCGCGTCATGAACAGTACGGTGGCCGCGAAGGTGATCACCACGATCCAGAGTGGTACGGGAAGTCCGAGCAGCTTCGCATCGTAAAACAGGACCAAAAACGGCTCGTCCATGATCGCCACCGAGATCGACCCGGTGAAGACAAATGAAAGACCAGTCGCCACCGCCATCACACCCAGCGTCACGATGAACGAGGGAATGTCGCCGATGACTGTGATGACCCCGTTCAGGCCGCCAATCGTGATGCCCAGCAACAGGATCGCCAAAACGGCAAGCGGCCATGCCCAGCCGGCGGCCATCATCTGAGCCAGGATCACGGCAAGCAAGCTGACCACCGCACCGACGCTCAGGTCGATCTCGCCCAGCAGGATGACCAATGTCATGCCGAAGGCCACCAACATCAATGTCGCGCTGTCGGTAACCAGTCGCTCGAAGTTGCGAAAGTTGAGGAAAAATTCTGAAGACAGGCTGAAGAAGATGACCACTGCAATCAGCCCGGCATAGGGCAGCGCGTCGCGCAAGATCGAGGCAATGCGGCGACCTGTCTCAATGGCCGCTGCATTGCTCATGCTGCGCTGCCTTCGGCAAAGGCCAGTTCGAGGAGGCTTTCTTCACTGGCCTCTGACGCGGAGACGATGCCAGCGATACGACCTTGGGCCACGACCGCGATCCTGTCGGAGATCTGGAGCAACTCCGGCAACTCGGACGAGATGGCCAGGACCGCGCCGCCATTCGCCGCCATGTCGCGGATCAGCGCGTAGATTTCAGCCTTGGCACCCACATCGACACCGCGCGTCGGCTCGTCCAGCAGGATAACGCGCGGTTCGATGGCCAGCCATTTCGCAAGTGACACTTTTTGCTGGTTTCCGCCCGAGAGCGTGCCGACCGCGACGCCACCGTTGGCGGCTTTCACGCCCAGTTTGGATGACCAATCGGCGGCGAAGTTGGTGATGCTGCCGGGCGTCACAAGACCGCCGTTGGAAAGGCCCCTCAGGCTTGGTAGAGCGATGTTGTCATCGACCGAAAGGGGGAGGATAAGGCCAAGGCCCTTACGATCCTCCGAGACATAAGCCACGCCCATGTCCATAGCGTCGCGAATGCTGCCCGGCGCATAAGGCGCGCCGTGAAGATTCATCTCACCAGCCCCAGGCGCGTCGATCCCAGCGAGGATGCGCGCGATTTCGGTCCGACCGGCCCCCATGAGGCCTGCCACCCCCAGAATCTCGCCCACGTGCAGAGTCAGGTCCACGCCGCGTACTTTGGGCGCGCGGGTCAGCCCGCGCACGTCCAGCGCCACGGGCAAGGCGTCGGCATCGACACCATGGCGCGTTTCGGCCACGTCTCGGCCGACCATGGCGCGAATGAGGGCTGGACGATCAAGGTCTGCGGTGTCGCCCGTAAGCACATGCTGACCATCGCGCAGAACCGTAATTCGGTCCGATAGAGCGAAGACCTCTGACATGCGGTGGGTTATATAGACGATGCCGACGCCATCGGTCTTGAGCCGACCGACGAGCTCGAACAAAAGGTCCTCTTCTGTCCGGCCCAGCGACGATGTCGGCTCATCCAGGATCAAGACCTGTGGATTTTGCGCCGATGCACGCGCGATCTCGATCATTTGGCGCTGTCCGGTGGACAAGATGCCTGCGTTTTCCCCTGCGTCTATATCAATGCCCAGCCGGTCGAGGATGGCCTGCGCGCGCCTCATCATCTCCGCACGGTCGAGCCATAATCCGCCTGCGCGCACCGGCTCGTGTCCGATCAGGAGGTTTTCCGCCACGCTGCGATTGGGCAGCACCGTCAATTCCTGAAAGACCGTATGGATGCCTGCCGACGTGGCGTCAGACGGCGTTGCAAACCGCTTCGTCTCGCCGTCCACACGAATTTCGCCTGTGTCCGGTATGAACAGCCCGGACGCGATTTTCATCAGCGTGGATTTGCCCGCACCGTTTTCGCCCATGAACGCGTGCACTTCGCCCGCGCGCAGGTCGAAATGCACGTCGTCGAGCGCAAGCACGCCCGGAAAGCGTTTGGTGATGTGCGTGAGTTCAAGAAGCACGGGCGAAGCGCTGTTTGGAATTGGCAGGGGCCAAACCTGACCCCTGCACCGGATCAGTTGTTCCAGGGTGGGGTCGCGCCCGGATACTGCGTGTCCCACATCTGCTGATAGTTCTCGGCCGTCACCAGGAGATTTGGTGTGATGATCTCTTCACAAAGTTCCGCACCCAGAATCGATTGGCTGAGGCCTTCAAGCGCGGCGCGTCCTTGTAAGGCGGCCTGCTGACCCGAGAGCGCAACGATGTTCGTCTCGCCCGAATGCAGCTCCATGTAGCCCGGAACCTCGCTGTCATATCCCGCGATCACGATGTCGCGGCCCGATTGTTCCACGGCTTCGGTTGCGGCGTTCACGGCAAGCGACCACGTGGCCATGATGCCTTTGAGGTCTGGGTTCGCCTGAATCACGTTGGTGGCAAGTTCCAGCAATCGGTCCTGGCTGAAGTCGGATTGTAGCGAGATGATCTGACCTCCTGCAGCCCCGACCGCATCGAGCACTCCCTTTTCACGGTCCCGAATGGTTTGCAGCGCGAACGGAATGCCGAGGATCGCGACCTGTGCGTTTGGCTCGCCAATGGCGTCCATCATGGCGGACGCCGCGTCGAAACTGCCCTGATAAGAAGCTGCATTCATCACCGAAATGACGTCACCACGGGCGGGGGCACCGCCGACGATAAAGACCGGAATGTCGGACTGGTTCGCGCGGCGCACGGCCTGCCCGATGGACCCCGCATCGACGGCCGTCAGAAAGATGCCGTCCACGCCCCGCTGCACAAGCGCGTCAAGCTGCGACAGCTGCGTATTCGCATCAAAGTCGGCGTTGTTGACCACCAGTTCGACGCCCAGTTCCTCGGCATAGGCTTCCGCGCCCGCCACCAACGTGCGGCTGAAGTCGTCGGACTGGTTGTTGGTCAGAAAGCCGAATGTCAGTCCGCGAGCGCCGATATCGGCGGCCTGATCTGCCGTCAGCTGTAGTTCTTCTGCCGATCCAAGGCAGCTTTGAGCGAACGCCGGTGTTGCCAGAAGTGTCGAGATTGCCAAAGCCGAGGCAACGCCCCGAAGCCCGATCGTGAAGCGTATCATGGTGCCCTCCCAAAGATCAGTTCTTTGGCATTAGGAAAGCCGGTCCTAGCGATTCTTGCAATACAAACGTTTGTATTTGGAAGAACGCCAGTAATTTAGGTGAGTTCGAGGGCCGAGGCAGCGGTAAGAAAGACTGGAATGCGGTTGATAGGGGCAGGGGTCTCGATCCATCCGCCCCCCTCGTGTATCGTTCCATTCCAGGCATCGCGCCATTGGGTGCCAGCGGGCAAGTAGACGCGCCGAACCGACGCTCCGGCCTCTAGTACAGGCGCGACCAAGATCTCGTCGCCCAGCATGAATTGATCCTCGATGGTGTGCGCACTCGCGTCATCCGGCCAGGCGAGAAGGAGCGGCCGCATCGGCGGCAAGCCGGTGTGATGCGCTACGTTCATCTGTTGGGCGACATAGGGGCGCAGACGCTCTCGCAGGTCGAGGCAGGCCAGCAGGTGCTGCTCCACCTCGGGACCGAAGCTCCAGACCTCGTTGTCGGCGCCCCCGGCCAGAAAGTCTCGACCAAGAGCGGGGTCGCAATCGCTGTCTTGGCGGAAGCCGTGCAAGCGAAATACCGGGCAGAACACACCGTATTGAAACCATCGGATCAGTAGCTCGTGGAATGCCGGGTCGCGAATGTCGCCCCCCTTGAAGCCGCCAATATCTGTCGTCCACCAGGAGATACCGGACAATGCCATGTTCAGCCCTGCGCGCACCTGCCTTGCCAGATCGGGAAAGGTCGATTTCACGTCGCCGGACCACACAACCACCGGCAAACGTTGGGTGCCGAGCCAAGCCGACCGCGACAGCAATACGCCATCGTCGATTTCCTCCTTAGCCATTCCGTCCACATACCCTTGCTGATGCAGTAGGGGGTATGCGTTGGTCACGGCGCGTCCGTCGCCCGCGTGGTACCTCATGTTGTCGGGCTGTGTGGGGTAGACCTCCGGCTCGTTCGCATCGAGCCAGAACGCATCGAACCCATGCGCCACGTAGCCCTCGCGCACGCGGTCCCAGTGATAAGCGCGCGCCTCCGGATGGGTTGCATCGTAGAATGACAGGGGGACCAGCCCATCGGTGTTGGCATCGACAAAAACCGACCCCGCCTGCACGCCACGTGCCGGCGTTATCAGAAACCCCGCATCCCGCATCTCCGCAAACGTCCGGGCATTGGCGTTAACGGCGGGCCAGACCGAGATCATCGGACGCATGCCCATCGCCTTTAACTCGTCAACCATGGCCGCGGGATCTGGAAAGGCCTCCCGATCGATCTGCCATTCACCACCCTTGGTCCAGTTGAAGAAGTCGATGACAAAACACCCAACCTTGATCCCGCGCCGATGATATTCCCGCGCGATGTCCAGCACCTGCTCTTGCGTGGAATAGCGCAACTTGCACTGCCAGAAGCCGGTCGCCCAGTCGGGCATCACTGGCGGGTGGCCCGTAAGCTCGGCGTAACCCTTTAGAATGTCAGCAGGATCGGGTCCGGGTAGAACCACGTAGTCGATCTGCGGCGACGCATCGAGGACCCAGCGGGTCCGGTTGTCGGCCAGTTCTACTCGGCCAGATCCCGGGTTGTTCCAGATCAGTCCATAACCGCGCGACGATTGGAGGAAGGGGATCACAACCTCGGTGTTCATCTGCAGCAGATCGATCACGCAGCCCTTTTGATCGAGGCGCCCATGCTGATGCTGACCAAGGCCGTAGAAGCGCTCGCCATCGTGCGCGGCAAACTCCGTCGTAATCCGCCAGAGGTCGCCGGTCTCGGCCTGATAGCTGCGAGCGTCGGGGTAGAGGATGTGCGGTCGCTGCTCCTGAAGAAGCGTGGTGCCAGAGGCGTTGTCGACAAAGGACATCTCAAGGGAGGGTTGCAGACCTTCCGGCCGAAGGCTGACCTCGACGCGCAATCGCCCGTGGGTCAGCGCTGCGGCGTTCTCGCCGATGTCGATCTGCGCCTTGCGCGCCTTCCGAGCGTCGGGCAACAGGCCAGAGGGCAGGGCCGTATCAAATGCCGCATTGCGTGTTGCTCTGACCCGGATGCCGGACCCGCCGACGGCTTCGATCAAAAGGCGCTCAGTCCCGATCCTGCAGGACAGCGCGCGGTCGCCTATTTCGAACACGGAAGCAGCCATGTCATCTCACCAATTGGTTGTCGTGCAGACCACAACAGCCTCCCGCAAGCGTGTCCAGCCCGCTGTTTCCGGGCCACTGAAGGGGGTTTTGTCTGATATGGTTTCGGACCGGTGGAGGCTTATTGGTCTTCTGCTGTGACTAGGTTGGTTGTGTCGCCTGAGCCGGTGGCTGATGGCGGTCTGAGCTTGCTCGGTCATTGGCCGCGACGCAGCGTATCATTGAAGCTCTCGTTGTCTCCGTTCTCCCAAGCGCCAGGAGGAGCAGGAATTAGCGAAGAGGATCGGCTGGCGGGTTCAATCTACACTTTTCTATTAAAATGAGATGCTTAAGGAAAATCTGTCGACAGGAAAGTGGCGGAGACGAAGGGATTCGAACCCTCGAGACGGTTTCCCGCCTACTCCCTTAGCAGGGGAGCGCCTTCGACCACTCGGCCACGTCTCCGTTGGCCGGTCTAGAGAGCAGATTTTGGAATAACAAGGCGAAAGTCGTGCGGTAGGGACTGCAGACCGACCGTCTGCTGAGAGGACCAGGCTGACGGCCATCCATGGTGCAGCGTCCGTAGCAATCTAACCGTCCCGGAGTACGGGGTGGATATCATCTGGTATTCATTGGTCCGGGCGCGAAAGGACCCGGAGCGGACGTCAACGATCCGGCGATGGCAAGCCATCGGTGCCCCAGCGTGTTTCCAGAGTCTCGATCGCCGCGATACGCTCGGCTGTCTTGGGATGGCTCATGAGCCAGGCCGGGGCGCCGACGCCGCCCATTCCGGTCAGCTTGTCCAGCTTTTCGAAGAGGGATTTCTGCGGCGCCGTCCCGATCCCGGCTCTGGTGAGCAGCGCGCTGGCATAGGCGTCGGCTTCGTATTCGTCTTGCCGGGACAGGCGGGCGGCGACCATCGTGGCAACCATGTTGGCTAACCAGGGTCCTACACCGGGAATGAAGCGGCCCAGAACCCCGGCCAGAGCCACACGGATCGCGTTCTGGCCGGAAAAGTCGATCAGGCGGCGGCGGGCATGGCCTAGGGCCACGTGGCCCAACTCATGGGCGACGACCGAGGCGATTTCATCTGCGGTCACTTCACCATCATTGTATTTCTTGAGAAAACCGCGGGTCAGGAAGATGCGGCCATCCGGGGCGGCCAGACCGTTGACCGGATCGACCTCGTGAACGTTTACCTTGATGCGATCGACCTCCAGCACCCGAGCCAGCTTACCGAAGACCTTCTCCAAAGTCGGGTCGGCCAGGGGCGTGGACGTCGCGTCCATCTGCCGCTTGAGCCGCCAGGCGGAGAAGAGCCAGAGCACCAGGCCATAGCCGATGGCGAGGAGAAGGGCGGGAAACTTGATCATATCTTGGATATGGGGCCGGCACGCCGGGCTGCCAACGGGGCGGATTGGGGCGAAATGTCCGAGCCTAAAGCATCTTCATGCCGCGGGTCAGGCCATCCAACGTCATGGGCACCATCCGGTCCTCGAAGATCTCGCGGATCATGCGGATCGAATGGGTGTATGGCCAGTGGGTTTCGGGCACCGGGTTGATCCAGAGGTTTGCAGGCCATTGCTGGCGGGCACGGTCCAGCCAGACCTGGCCGGGCTCATCGTTCCAATGCTCGTTGGCGCCGCCCGCATGGGCGATTTCATAGGGTGACATGGACGCGTCGCCCACGAAGATGCAGCGGTAGTCCGAGCCATAGGTGTTCAGTACCTCATGGGTTGGCGTCACGGCGTTCCAGCGGCGGCGATTGTCTTTCCAGACCCCTTCATAGAGGCAGTTGTGGAAGTAGAAATGCTCCAGCGTCTTGAACTCGGCGCGGGCGGCGGAGAACAGCTCTTCGAGCACCTTGATATACGGGTCCATGGATCCGCCGACGTCGAGGAACAGCAGCACCTTCACCGCGTTGTGCCGCTCGGGCCGGGTCTGGACATCCAAGTAGCCGTTCTTGGCGGTGGACCGGATCGTGCCATCCAGGTCCAACTCCTCATGGGCGCTTTCGCGGGCCCAGTTGCGCAGGCGCTTCAGCGCGACCTTAATGTTGCGCGTACCCAGTTCGACGCTGTCATCGAGGTTGCGGAATTCGCGCTTGTCCCAGACCTTCACGGCCCGCTGGTGGCGGCTTTCATCCTGGCCGATGCGCACGCCTTCGGGGTTGTAGCCATAGGCGCCGAACGGGGAGGTGCCGGCCGTGCCGATCCATTTCGATCCACCTTGGTGGCGGCCCCGTTGTTCCTTGAGGCGCTCGCGCAGGGTCTCCATCAGCTTTTCGAACCCGCCCAGCGCTTCGATCTCGGCCCGTTCCTCGGGGGTGAGATATTTTTCGGCCTGCTTTTCCAGCCAATCGGCGGGTAGGTCGATGGCATCGAGCACTTGTTGGGTCGATATCGACTCCAGCCCGTCGAAGGTGGCCGCGAAGGCGCGGTCGAAGCGGTCGATATGACGTTCGTCCTTGACCAGTGCGGCGCGCGCGAGGTGGTAGAAGCCTTCGGGGTCGTAAATCACCAGATCGGCTGCTAGCGCGTCCAGGAAAGCCAGATGTTCGCGCAAGCTGACCGGCACGCCCGCGGCGCGCAGCGTGCGAAAGAAGCCCAAAAACACCTCTAGAGGCGGGTCAGCAGGATCGTCGCGAGCACGGACAGAAGGAAGCCGATGATCCCGAAGACCGCCGCCCATTGCGCAATATCGAAGCCCGAGCCTTTGCGGCGCCAGGCCATGAAGGCACCTAGGATGGCGCCACCGATGGGAAGTGCAATCAGCATGGGCCCGGGTTTAGGCCCCGGGGCTCAGCGCCGCAACCTCCGCTGCGCGCCGGGCCAAGTCTCGATCGCTCCAGGCATAGCGGCCCCAGGCCAAGCCCTCCCGCCGGATGCGATCGGCCTCTTCAGTGGCACCTTGCATGCGGGTCGCTTCTGCGCGGAGCAACAGCAGCGTCGATAGAAGCGCCGCGTTCTGGGCGCCATCGGCGGCTGGGATCGCGCGATCCAGGATGGCCAGCGCGGCGTCGGGCCGCCCGGACGACACGGCGAAGGCCCCAAGCTGCAGCGCGACCTGGGCCGAATGGATGCCGTCGCCGCCAAGTTCTTTGTAGAGCGCCGCCGAATCCAAAAATGAGGCCAGGGCCAAATCCCCGTCCTCCGACAATGCCGCCCGGCCCTGGGCCAAGAGGGAGAATGCCAGGCGCTCATCCGTCCAGCCCGCTTGCTTTGCCAAGGTCACAGCGCGGCTGGCTTGACCCAGACGGGCCCGGTCCGACCCGCCAGGCGACACCGCCTTCGCGATGGCGGCTTTCCAGTCGGAGCTGCTTTCCGGCACGGCCCCCGGGTCGCTCTGCCGTCCGGCCGGGTTGGTACGCGCCAGCACGTCCGGTAGGATCGCGGCGACCTGTTCTTGCGTCATGCCCGAACGCAGAGCCGGATCGTAGGTCGCGCGCAGGATCGCCATGTCGAATGCGGTGAGAACCACATGCACGTTGTCATCGTTGAAGATCGAATGCGCCAGCCTGTGCAGATCGTTCAGCGGCCCCAAGGCCTGGGCCACTTCCTCGTGCAGGCAATCGCGGATTTCCTGTGCGCTCACATCCGATGGCAGGAACACCGAGGCGCGTGTCCGGGTTTCCAGTGTGGTCCAATCGGTGGTCTCTCCGAAGCGGTTGGCCAAGTAGTCTTGCCAGCCCGCCACGCGCGGGACCACGAAACAGGCGGCCCCAGGCACCAAGCGCTGCAATTGCGCGCGGGGCAAGGCGGTGATGGTGATCGCGCCCATTTCCCCCGGCCCGGCGCGCGTGATGTCGATCCGGGCTTCGCGGCGCAGACGGTCGAGCAGATCGTTTAGATCCGCGTCGAGCGATGGGGGCGCATCGCCTTCCACGGCCACGGTGACCGGTCCTTCGAAGCGGGTGAAGACAGGCACCGACCGCCCGGTTTCCAACTGGAAGGTCAGGGCCATGAAATCGCGGGCCAGTTGACCGTTGCCGGGGATGCGTGGCTCCAGCGTCGGCGGCCCGGTGAAGCGGCGCGGCGCGGGCAGGGCGGCGGTCACATCGGCCACGGTCGCCCGTGTGGCAATGGGGAGATCCGCGGGCGCGCAAGACGCCAAGAGCAGCGTCGCTGCCAAGAGGAAAGAGCGGCGCATCAAGCAGCGGCCCGGTCGTAGCGGATGAAGCGAGTCTTCACACCGATCCGGTCATAGAGTTCACGGGCCTTGGCGTTGAAGTCCTGGGTCAGCCAATAGACTCGGGGCGCCCCACGCGCATCGGCATCGGCATAGACCGCCTCGATCAGTTTCTGTGCCACGCCCTGGCCGCGGGCCTCGAGCGCAGTGAAGAGATCCTGCAGATAGCAGACACCTTCGGGTCGCCACATGTGAGGGTGGAATACCCAATGGACCAGACCAACGGCTTGTTCCCCCTGCCATGCCAACAGGCCTGAAAACGTGGCCGGGTCATCGGAGAGGAGGCGCGCGAAGGCCACGTCGTAGACTTCGTCGGGAAGGGCGGTTTCATAGAACGCGAGATATCCGGTCCAGAGATCAGACCAAACTGTGCGATCCTCGGGCCGAGGGGCCCGGAGTTGAATGGGTTCACTGCTCATACTCGTACCCGGATTGGCGTCCCGTTTTCCACTACATTGAAAGTTCATTGCGGCGATTGTTTGGCGGGACGCAACGGGGCCACCGAGTCCTCGGACGGCTTCGGCAAAGGCCGGCCCATGCCTGCGCGGGCCAAAGCCGCCGATAGCAGCACGGCCTCCGTCGGCGCAGCGAGCAGCCTGAATGGTAGCGAAGGCAAAAAAGTACGTGGAAGAGGATATTCGTTGATGCAGGTCTGGCTTCACCGGCAATATGCGACGTCGTGTGCGGCGCTCCGGCGGCCAATACGGCCCCTGGCTCCGAGTTAACGCCCCCCCCGGGCCATGAACGCTAGCCGTTCGAACAGCGCCACGTCCTGTTCGTTCTTCAGAAGCGCTCCGTGCAGTTTCGGAAGCGCCGTCGTCGGGTCTGCCTTTAGATCGTCTGCCGACAAGTCCTCGGCCAAAAGCAGCTTCAGCCAATCCAGAACTTCGGAGGTGGACGGTTTTTTCTTCAGGCCCTGTTGCTCTCGAATGGAATAAAACTGTGTCAGGGCCGCGGACAAAAGGCTCTGTTTGATGCCTGGATGGTGGACCTCGACGATTTTGCGCAGCGTCTCTTCGTCGGGGAACCGGATATAGTGGAAAAAGCACCGGCGCAGGAACGCGTCCGGCAGTTCCTTTTCGTTGTTGGACGTTATGATGACGATGGGTCGGTGGCGGGCCACGACGGTTTCGCCGGTCTCGTAGACATGGAACTCCATCCGGTCGAGTTCCTGCAGCAGGTCGTTCGGGAACTCGATATCCGCTTTGTCGATTTCGTCGATCAGTAAAACCACCCGTTGATCAGCCGTAAAGGCCTGCCAAAGCTTGCCTTTCTTGATGTAATTGCCGACGTCTTGGACCCGCGCATCCCCCAATTGGCTGTCCCGAAGCCGGGATACGGCGTCGTACTCGTAAAGTCCCTGTTGGGCCCGCGTCGTGGACTTCACGGCCCATTCGATCATTGGTACGCCCAGAGCTTCCGCCACCTGGCGCGCCAGCTCGGTCTTGCCCGTCCCCGGCTCACCCTTGACCAGGAGTGGTCGTTGCAACGT
>JBCDCS010000052.1:0-11963 GCA_039181205.1 Pseudomonadota bacterium | reverse complement strand
GGCAGGCACAGCAGGCCCATCGGGATTATCACCTTGGCTTTCAGACGGCCGAAATCAGCGGCGCCTACCCGGCCCATGTCCACGACTTGTCGCCACTGATGACGCTGCAAGGGGGCATCGCGCATTGCCACATGCCCATCGAAAGCGGCCCGACGAAACTGCTGCCGTTTTCGCAGCTTTATCGCCCGGGCTATGCGGCCTGGCGCCGGGACGATTTCCGAGCGTTCTTCGAAGATCACCACGTACAGATGCCGCTGGAGAAGGGGGATGCGCTCTTCTTCAATCCGGCCCTGTTCCATGCCGCCGGTGAAAACCGCAGCGCGGACATCCAGCGCATGGTCAACCTTCTGCAGGTGTCGTCGGCCTTCGGGCGGGCCATGGAATCGGTCGACCGGATCGCCATGTGCAACGCCGTCTTCTCGCCGCTCGCTGCCGCGTGGTCGGGCGGAGACATCATTGAGGCGGAGTTGGATGCCACGCTGGCGGCAACGGCCGAGGGGTATTCTTTTCCGACCAATCTGGACCGCGACCCGCCGGTGGACGGGCTGGCCCCCAAGACACAGAAAGCCCTTCTCAAAGACGCCGTTCTGGACGGATGGGATGCGGAGACATTGGCGGCCCGGCTTCGCGAGCAGGCCGGTCGACAGACCCCTTGATCGGGTAGACGGCCCGACGGGCCTGTTGAGCCGCCCGCTTTACGGTGCCCTTGCCCTCACGGGCGAAGAGTGATCCCCTCTGGCCTTGTAAAAGCCCCGCCAAGGGGCTGACATCCAACGGGAGAGAACGATGCTACGCACCACAGCCCTGGTCACCATTGCCGCTATGGCGGCGGGGATGGCCAATGCCGAAACGCTCCGCTGGGCCCGCGCGGGCGACAGCCTGACGCTGGACCCCCATGCCCAGAATGAGGGTCCGACCCATACCTTGGCCCACCAGGTTTACGAGCCGCTGATCATCCGCGATCAGACCGGCGCGTTCGAGCCCGCGCTGGCCACCGATTGGGCGCCCAGTGCCGACGATCCGAATGTTTGGGTGTTCAACCTGCGCGAGGGCGTGACCTTCCATGACGGCGCCGCCTTCACGGCCGAGGACGTGGTCTTCAGCTTCGAGCGCGCCAAGTCCGAGACGAGCGCGATGAAGGAGCTTCTGACCTCCATCGTTGAGGTTCGCGCGGTGGATGACACGACGGTCGAGTTCGTCACCGATGGGCCGAACCCGATCCTGCCCGCCAATTTCACCAACCTCTTCATGATGGATTCGGGCTGGGCCGAAGCGAACAACACCGTCGCCGTGCAGGACATCGCCAATGGCGACGTGAACTTCGCGGCCACGAATGCCAACGGCACCGGCCCCTACACCGTCGTCAGCCGTGAGCCCGATGTGCGCACCGTGCTGGAGGCCAACCCGGATTATTGGGGCGTGGGGCAATTCCCCATCGGCTACAGCCGGATCGAATACACGCCGATCCAGAACGCCGCGACCCGGGTGGCCGCGCTTCTGTCCGGCGAGGTGGACTTTATCCAGGACGTCCCGGTTCAGGATCTGGGCCGCGTGGCCGAGACCGAGGGTTTGGTGGTCAAGACCGCGCCGCAGAACCGGACGATCTTTCTGGGCGTGAATGTGGGCGCGGACGATCTGGAGCGGGATAACGTCGATGGCGCGAACCCCTTGGCCGATGTGCGGGTGCGCCGTGCGATGAATACGGCGATAAACCGAGATGCCATCCGCCAGATCGTGATGCGCGATCAGTCGCAGCCCACCGGCGTCATCGCGCCGCCCTTCGTCAACGGCTGGACCGAGGCGCTGGACACGGTGCCCGAGGCTGACGTGGCTGCCGCGAAGGCGCTGCTGACCGAAGCGGGCTATGCGGACGGCTTCACAATCCAGCTCGACTGCCCCAATGACCGCTACGTCAATGACGAGGCGATCTGCCAAGCGGTGGCCGGGATGATGGGTCAGATCGGGATCACGGTGAACCTGAATGCCCAGTCGAAGGCGCTGCACTTCCCGCTGATCCAGAACGCGACCACGGATTTCTATCTGCTGGGCTGGGGCGTGCCGACCTACGATTCCGAGTACATCTTCAATTTCCTGGTCCACACCAAGGACGGCGAGCGTGGGTCCTGGAACCCGACCGGTTTCTCGAACGCCGATCTGGATGCGAAGATCGTGAGCCTGGCCTCAGAGACCGACCTCGACGCCCGAAACGCGACGATCCAGGAGATCTGGGGCGTGGTGCAGGATGAACAGCTCTACCTGCCGCTGCACCACCAGGTGCTGAACTGGGGAATGACCCAATCGGTGGGCACAGAGGTGTCGCCCGAAGACGATCCGAAGTTCAAGCATTTCAGCGTGAACCGGAGCTGATCGAGTCGGGGTATCAAATGGAAAGGGGCCTCAAGGTCCCTTTTCTTTTGCGGGCGCGTTACGTGTGGGGGCCAAGGCATCCAGAAACGCAGCCGCTATTCGAGGCGTTCATTTGCGCCTGAAGCCGATAGACGCCCATGTCCGAGCCTGATCATGGGCGCCACCAGACACGACATTTCTAGCTGTCGCAGGCGCAGCCCGAATGGCCGCAGCCAGACCCGTCCGGATGGCCTTCCGCACAGGCGGCGCTGCAATAATTCCGGTCGTCTTTCTTTACGGCGTCATTGATTTCGACAATGCAGACGCATGTATCGCAGGCGCATTTCTGTTGGGTTACCGTTGGCATCGAATATCTCCCGTCAGGTTTCGTTGGTATCTTCATGGCCGTGCACGAACAGGTGCTCGATCATGATTTTCAGGACTTTGTGCACGCAGGCATCCGCCATCGCATAAAACACCTGCTTGCCGCGCCGTTCGGATTTCAGGATCCGGGCCGAGCGGAGCAACCGGAGGTGATGGCTGATGAGCGAAGCCGAGGAGCCAAGATGCGCAGCGATTTCCCCCACGGATCGTTCCTGATCCATGCAGGCGATCACGATCGACAGACGCGTCGGATCTGCGAGCAGGCCGAAGGTTTCGGCCAGGACGGTCGTGTGGTCCCGCTGCAGGTCTTGGTTCAACATAAATGATATATGAACAGTCGTTCAAATGTTGTCAACAGTCATGGTGTTCTGCGATGGCCGGGGACGGCATGGGGCTTCACGAAAGACACCGATTGACGTCGGACCAAACGTCGGACCTAGATCGGATGTGGGTCGGACAGCGATCCGATAGAGATTTTCAGGGGGAAATCACCGATGAGACCAATCCTAACCGCCGCCATCGTGGCTGCGGCCCTGCCTGCGGGCGCGGCCGAGTTGCGCTATGCCTCCACCACCGACCCGAACACGCTGGACCCCAATGCCGGAAATTCGGCGCCCGTGTTCAGCCTGCTCGGCAATGTGTATGAAGGTCTTGTCCGCCGGGGCCGCGACATGTCGATCGAACCCGCCTTGGCCACGTCTTGGGAGCCCATCGGCGACGGCGAGGGCTGGCGCTTCACCCTGCGCGAAGGCGTGACGTTCCATGACGGTCAGGCGTTCACGGCCGAGGATGTGATCTTCAGCTACGAGCGGGCGTCATCCGAGGAATCGGACACCAATTCCTGGTTCGCCCCCGTATCCCGCGTTGAAGCGCCGGACGATTTCACGGTGGAGATCTACACCAACGCGCCGAACCCGATCTTCGTGGACAGCATCGCCAACTGGAAGATGATGGACAGTGGTTGGGCCGCCGAGAATGGCGCCGAGCGGCCCAATGTGGAGCAGGGGAACTATGCGACCCTAAACACCAATGGGACGGGCCCCTATCGCGTGGTCGAGCGGCAGCCGGGGCTGCGCACGGTGCTCGAGGCCAACGAGAATTGGTGGGGAACGGATCGCGGAAACGTCACGCGCGCGACCTTCACGCCGGTCCAGAATTCGGCCACGGCCGTTGCGGCGCTGCTGTCCGGCGAGCTCGATCTGATCGAACCGGTGCCGGTACAGGATGCCAACCGCGTGGCCGAGACCGACGGGGTCGATGTGATCCGCGGGATCGAAGCGCGGGTGATCATGCTGGGCTTCCCCCATGATGCCGACGGGTTGATCGCCGGGGGCGAGGGCAACCCGTTTTCCGATGTGCGCGTGCGCCAAGCCGTGGCCCATGCGATCAACGTGCCCGCGATCCTGCAGACGGTGATGCGTGGCTCGGCCGAGCCGGTGGCACAGCTCGTCGGTGCGGGGATGCGGGGCTTCACCGAAGGCTTGGAGCGTCCGGCCTACGACCCGGATCGGGCGCGCGAATTGCTGGCCGAAGCCGGGTATCCGGATGGGTTCCGCTTTTCGCTGAAGTGCCCGAACGATCGGTATCTGAACGACGAAGCGGTTTGCACGGCTGCCAATGCGATGCTGGCGCAGATCGGGCTGGAGCCGCTTCTGGAGACCATGCCGGTCGCCAATTACTGGCCGACGCTGCGGGAAGACGATCACGACATGTACCTGCTCGGCTGGTCGCCCGGCACCTTCGATGCCGAGCACCCCATCCGTTTCCTGATGGCCACGCCGAACGAAGAAGCGCGTCTCGGGTCGTGGAATTTCGGCGGCTATTCGAACGCCCGGGTGGATGAGTTGCTGCCGCTGATCCAGTCGGAGATCGACGATACTGCGCGTCAGGTCATGCTGGATGAGGTGGCGCAGATTCAGCTGGATGACGCGGCTTATGTACCGCTCTACGTACAGCCGCTGATCTGGGGCGTGAAGGACGGTGTCGAGGTGGTTCAGCGGCCGGACAACTTCCTGAACGTCCGCTGGATCAACATGCCCGAGTAGTCAGACGCCGGCCAAGACCATATCGAGAGCGCGCGTGACATCGTCCCGCGCGCTTTCTGCATTGGCGATGACGGGGCCGAGGGCGGCGCGTGGCAGGGCGGTCATCTGGACGACGGAGGCGTGGAGCATGACGTCTCCGACCACGACGAGCGGCGTTAGCTTGGGGTAGCCTTTCGGGATCAAGTCCGGTGGCAGAAGCGGGACCACGAGCCGGGTCGAAATGCCGGACAGAAAGTCGCTTTGGATGTCGAGGACGTAATCTCTGTCATCGACGAGATGGACGTGCCACTGCGCCATCGCCTAGTCCTCGGGCCGGAAGGCCCGATGCTTCGCGAGCGGAAGTCCGTGTTTTTCGACAAGCGCATTGTACTCATCGACCCAGGCCTGGTTTTCGGTCTGCCACCGCCGTTGCCGTTCTGCTTTGACGACCTTCTCCAACCCTGAACTGGCGGCGGCCGAGATGTTGATTCCGTATTCCTTCGCTTCGTCCAGAAGATCGGCATCCATGGTCAGGCTGGTCTTGCGGGTGGGCATGGGAGGCTCCGTTAAATACCGCACATATATACCGCATCGAGAGCTTCCCGGCAATTGATGGCGCCTGGGCCCCGGCGTGATATATTCCCCTCCGATCAGGGAGGAATGCCATGAACAGACGGACCGATCCCCAGACGCTTACCGAGGCCGCCGCGGGCGAATTGCTCTACATGCCGGGCTTCGGCAACGATTTCGAGACCGAGGCGCTGCCCGGCGCGCTGCCGCAGGGAATGAATTCGCCCCAGCGCTGTGCCTACGGGCTCTATGGCGAGCAATTGTCGGGCTCGGCCTTCACGGCGCCCCAGGGACAGAATGAGCGGACGTGGTGCTATCGCATCCGGCCGTCGGTTAAGCATTCCAGCCGGTATCAAAAGATCGACGTCCCGCATTGGGTCTCGGCGCCATTCGTCGACCCGGATGTCATCTCCCTGGGTCAGTACCGTTGGGACCCGGTGCCCCATGCGGGCGAGGCGCTGACCTGGGTCACGGGCATGCGCACCATGACCACGGCCGGCGACGTATCGACCCAGACCGGGATGGCGTCGCATGTCTATCTGGTCACCGAGAGCATGGTGGACGCCTATTTCCAGAACGCCGATGGCGAGATGCTGGTCGTCCCGCAGGAGGGGCGGCTGCGGTTCCGGACGGAATTGGGTGTGATCGACTTGGCGCCGCAAGAGATCGCCGTGATCCCGCGCGGGCTGGTGCATCAGGTCGAGGTGCTGGACGGCCCCTGCCGTGGCTTCGTCTGCGAGAATTACGGGCAGCGTTTTGCCCTGCCGGATCGCGGGCCCATCGGGGCGAATTGCCTGGCCAACCGGCGGGACTTCAAGACGCCGGTCGCGGCCTATGAGGATCGCGAAGTGCCGTCGATCATGACGATCAAGTGGGGCGGGCATTTCCATGCCTGCGAAATTGGTCATTCACCGCTGGATGTCGTGGCGTGGCATGGGAATTACGCGCCCTGCAAATACGATCTGAACGCCTACTGCCCGGTCGGCGCGATCCTGTTCGACCACCCGGATCCGTCGATCTTCACGGTGCTGACCGCACCCTCGGGCGTGCCGGGGACGGCGAATATCGACTTCGTGCTGTTCCGTGACCGGTGGATGGTCGCCGAGGATACGTTCCGCCCGCCCTGGTATCACCGCAACGTCATGTCCGAGCTGATGGGCAACATCTATGGCGAATACGATGCCAAGCCCCAGGGCTTCGTGCCCGGTGGCGTGTCGCTGCACAATATGATGCTGCCCCATGGGCCCGACCGGGAGGCCTTCGTGAAGGCCACGGCGGCGGAGTTGAAGCCGCACAAGTTGGAAGACACCATGTCCTTCATGTTCGAGACGCGGTTCCCCCAGCACCTCACGCCGTTCGCGGCCAATGAGGCGCCGTTGCAGGACGATTACGTGGATTGCTGGTCGGACCTGCCGAAGATGTTTGACGGCACGCCCGAGGGACGCGCTTAGGGGGCTGCGGTCCAAAGGCCCCGTCGAGCTCAAGAGGACACTGATGTCTGCATTCTTCGCGTCGCTGGGCTGGTTCGGATGGGTCCTGTTGGCCCTGTTCGCTTTTGCCGTTGTAACCGCGCCCAAGGCGTTGCGCGAATACTGGCGCGCGCGGGAGAAGAGCCGCGACTTTTACCGCGATTTGTCACGGGGACGCCGGCCGGAAGAGTGAGACGCTTTCGTTCTGGGGGTATGGCGGTGTCGCACGACATCCGTCAGGATCGACGAAAAGGGGGAAGCCCGGATGACCAAAGCGTTCGCATCCCAAGGCGACATGGCGGAAAAGACCATCACCTTCGATGAGATCGGAGATGGGTTGTGGGCCTTCACCGCCGAGGGCGATCCGAATTCTGGGGTGATCATCGGCGATGACAGCGTGATGATCGTCGAGGCGCAGGCAACGCCGCGCCTGGCGCGACTGGTGATCGAAAAGGTGCGATCGGTGACCGACAAGCCGATCACGCATCTGGTGCTGACCCATTATCATGCGGTGCGGGTGCTGGGGGCATCGGCCTATGCCGCGCCCACCGTCATCATGTCGGAGCCGGCGCGCGCCATGGTGGTCGAGCGGGGGCAGGAAGACTGGGACAGCGAGTTCGCGCGCTTCCCCCGGCTGTTCCAGGGGCACGAAGAGATCCCCGGACTGACCTGGCCGACGACCACCTTCCATGGACGCATGAGTGTCTATCTGGGCCAGCGGCGGGTCGATATCATGCAGGTGGGACGGGCCCACACGGCGGGTGATGCCGTGGTTTATGTGCCCGACGCCAACGTGATGTTCACCGGGGACATCGTGGAGGACCAATCCGCCTGCTATTGCGGTGATGGCCATTTCCATGATTGGCCCGGTACGTTGGAGGCGATCCGGCGCTGGGATTTGGATGCCATCGCACCGGGGCGCGGCGGGGCGCTGGTCGGGTCGGATCGGGTGAATGGCGCCCTGGACTCGACTGCCGATTTCGTGACGTCCACCTACCGGTCGGTCGCGAAGGTTGCGCTTGGCGGCGGGTCACTGAAGGACGCGATGGCGGCCTGCCGAGACGTTTGCGACCCGAAATTCGCCGATTACGCGATCTATGAGCATTGCCTGCCATTCAACGTCGCCCGCGCCTATGACGAAGCGCGCGATGTGCTCCACCCCCGCATCTGGACCGCCGAGCGCGATGCCGAGATGTGGGCCGCGCTGCAGGGATAGGCCATGGCATACGACTTCGCGCCTCTTCCCCCGCCTGGCCCAGCCCCGTCTGACCGGGTGCCTGTCGCCATCGTGGGCGCGGGTCCGGTGGGTCTGGCGCTCGCCATCGATCTGGCGCAGCGCGGTGTCGGCACGGTCGTGTTCGATGCCAAGGACCGTGTGTCTAACGGCAGTCGGGCGATCTGCTGGGCGAAGCGGACGCTGGAGATTTTTGACCGGCTGGGCATCGGGGACCGGATGCTGGCCAAGGGCGTGACCTGGACCGTGGGGCGATTGTTCCACGGGGAGGAGGAGGTCTACGCCTTCGATTTGCTTCCTGAGGCGGGGCACAAATACCCGGCCTTCGTGAACCTGCAGCAATACTATGTCGAGGATTACCTGATCGAACGGGCCGGGGCGTTTCCCGACCTGATCGACCTTCGGTTCCGGTCCTCGGTCACCGATCACGCCGATCATGGGGATCACGTCGCGCTGAAGATCGAGGCGCCCGATGGGGCGTATGACCTGGAAACCGACTACCTGATCGCCTGCGATGGCTCGGCCTCGCCCATCCGCAAACGGATGGGGCTGCCGTTCGAGGGGCAGACCTTCGACGAACATTTCCTGATTGCCGATGTGGAGATGACCGAGAACCCCTATGCCTCGGACGCGGCCGAACGGCATTTCTGGTTCGAGCCGACTTTCCATCCCGGTGAAAGCGCACTTCTGCACAAACAGCCGGACGATATCTGGCGGATCGACCTGCAGCTGTCTCCTGATGCCGACCGGCAGGCGGAAGCGACCGAAGAACGGGTTCTGCCGCGGCTGAAGAAGATGTTGGGTGACACGCCGTTTCGGATGGACTGGCTGTCCGTCTATCGGTTTCGCTGCGCGCGGCTTGAAAGGTTCGTCCACAACCGGGTGATCTTTGCCGGGGACAGCGCGCATGTCGTGTCGCCGTTCGGCGCGCGGGGTGGGAATGGCGGCGTGCAGGACGCGGACAATCTGGGCTGGAAGCTGGCGGCGGTGCTGGGTGGCGCATCGCCCGCGCTGCTGGAGACCTACGATGAGGAACGCGGTCATGCGGCGGATGAGAACATCCTGAACTCGTCGCGCGCGACCACCTTCATGACGCCCAAGACACCGATCGAGCGGTTGCTTCGGGCCGAGGTGCTGCGCCTGTCCCATGACCACGCGCCGGCCCGGAAACTGATCAATTCCGGGCGGCTGTCTTTGCCGGCCCGGTATGATGGGCAGCGGTTGCAATGGGGCGCGGGCCCGCTTGTGGGGGCCGCGCTGCCCGATGCGCCCGTTGACATGGTCGACGGGCGCCGCTGGCTGCTGGAGATCGTGCCGAAGCAGACCTGCCTGCTGATCCTGGGGGCGGCCGATGTCTCGGCGCCGCCGGATCTGCCGGTTCTGAAGATCAAGGCCGACGGCACGCCGTCGGTGGGCACTTTCATCGATACGGAAGGCTATATGCGCGCGCGCCTTGGGTGGGACGTCGCCCATCTGCTTCGTCCCGACGGGCATATCGCCGAGAGTTTGACCCAAGCCGACATCGGGCCGTCGCTTGATCGCTTGAGGGGGCGCATGGAGCCAGTGGCGGCCGAATGACCGAGGATGACCTCTACGCCGCGCTACTGGCGGCGCATAAGGGCCTGACAGAGGCGGAAAGCCACGCGCTCAATGCCCGTCTCGTGCTGCTTCTGCTCATCGATGCAGCGGATCGCGACCGGGCTGCAGCACTGATCGCCAAGGCACGGGACGTGACGGAGGCTGATCTCCGCGCTACTTGACGGGGATCGTCGGAGGGGGAACACACCTGAAATGCTCGCCTATATCATCCGTCGTGTCCTCCAATCCGTGATCGTCCTTCTGGCGGTCGGGTTAGTGGCGTTCGGCATGTTCCGGTTCGTGGGCGACCCGATCGAGCAGCTTCTTGGGCAGGAGCGCACGGTCCAGGATGTGGAACGGCTGCGCGAGGCGCTGGGCCTGAACGATCCGTTCATCGTGCAATACGCCAACTTCCTGGGCCGCGCGGTGCAGGGCGATTTCGGGATTAGCTATCGGCAGTCGCGCCCGGTGGCCGAGATCATCCTGGAGCGGGCCCCCGCCACGCTGGAACTTGCCTTTATCTCGGGGTTTCTGGCGCTGACGGTGGGGATTGCGTTGGGCGTCTTCACCGCGATCCGGCGGAATGGTTGGGCGGCCAATACGATCATGTCGGCGTCGCTGATCGGGGTCTCGCTGCCGACCTTCCTGATCGGCATCCTTCTGATCTACGTCTTTGGGGTCCAACTGCGATGGTTGCCGACCTTCGGCCGGGGCGAGGTCGTCGATCTGGGCTGGTGGACCACGGGGTTCCTGACCGAAAGCGGGCTTAAATCCCTGATCCTGCCGTCGATCACGCTGGGTCTGTTCCAGATGACCCTGATCATGCGGCTCGTCCGATCCGAGATGTTGGAGGTGCTGCGCCAGGACTACATCCGCTTCGCCCGGGCGCGGGGCCTGTCCGCCAAGGCGATCAATTTCCGGCATGCGCTGAAGAACACGATGATCCCGGTCATCACCGTCACCGGTCTGCAATTGGGCGCCATCATCGCCTTCGCCATTATCACCGAGACGGTGTTCCAATGGCCGGGCGTGGGGCTTCTGTTCATCAATGCGGTGCAGTTCGTCGATATCCCGGTGATGGCCGCGTATCTGATGCTGATTTCGGTCATGTTCGTGCTGATTAATTTGATCGTGGATATCCTCTATGTCTGGGTCGATCCGCGGCTTCGCATCGATGGGAGGCACGGATGACCGACCGGCCCGATACCGAGCGCCCGGCCGCCCTGCCGGAGCCCGCCCAGCCGTCCCGCTGGAAGACGGCCTGGGACAGTGACATCGCCTATTCCTTCCGCCGCTCGCCCGTGGCGATGACCGCCACTGTCGTGACGTTGCTGCTGATCCTCTCCGCCATCTTCGCGCCGCTTGTGGCGACGACGAATCCGTTCGACCCGGCCTCGCTGAACCTGATGAACGGCTTCTCGCAGCCCGGCGTTCCGAACGCATTCACGGGCGAGACGTTCATCATGGGCACCGACGACCAGGGACGGGATGTGTTTTCGACCATCCTTTATGGCATGCGGATATCCCTGTTCGTGGGGTTCATGGCGGTGATCTTCGCCATGGTTCTGGGCGTCACATTGGGCCTGATCGCCGGCTATGTGGGCGGCTGGATCGACAGCCTCATCATGCGGATCGCGGATATCCAACTGACCTTCCCGTCGATCCTGGTCGCCCTGCTGATCTTCGGGATCGCGCGCGGGATCATCCCCATCGAACACCGCGATCAGATGGCGATCTGGGTGCTGATCATCGCCATCGGTCTCAGCGACTGGGTGCAGTTCGCCCGCGTGGTGCGTGGTGCGACGTTGGTGGAGAAGAACAAGGAATACGTCCAAGCCGCCCGCCTGATCGGGCGCAAGCCCGGTTCGATCATGCTGCGGCATATTCTGCCAAACGTGCTGTCGCCGGTGCTGGTGATCGCCACGATATCGCTCGCCCTGGCGATCATCGCCGAAGCCACGCTCAGCTTCCTGGGCGTCGGCGCCCCGCCCACCCAGCCGAGCCTGGGCACGCTGATCCGCATCGGCCAGGATTTTCTGTTCTCCGGTGAGTGGTGGATCCTGTTCTTCCCTGCCGTGACCCTGCTGGCGCTGGCCCTGTCGGTGAACCTTCTGGGCGACTGGCTGCGCGATGCGCTGAACCCGAGGTTGCGGTGAAAGACCCCTATAAGGGCACCCCCTTCTGGCAGCCCCAGCCCGAAGAACGCGTCGCTTTGCGCGGCCATCTGCTTGCGGAACTGCCGCTTGGCCATGTGCTCGACCTGCACAAGGAGACCCTGGCCGTCGATGCACGCGACCGCGACGGGGACCGGCTGATCGTGACCTATGGTGACGGTGGCTGGGCGGTCGTCCAGATGAG
>JBCDCS010000051.1:0-11989 GCA_039181205.1 Pseudomonadota bacterium | reverse complement strand
TGCATGTGATCGAACGCCCCCTCAACCCCGGCGGAGAGGAAACCCATGACATCGACCGCGCCGCCGCCTTCCTCCGGAAGCATGCGCCTGATCCACGGGCCTGAAGATGTGGCGGAGGGGGCAAACTGGCTCGCCGCAAGCTGTCCGCACATGTCTGCCGCGCTGGACCAAGTCGGGGAACTGCCGCTCCGCCGGCGCAAGGACGGGTTCCGGGCGGTGCTCGATGCCATCGTCAGCCAGCAGGTGAGCGTCGCTGCGGCGGATGCGATCATGGGGCGGCTGGTCAAAGCCGGGCTGGTCGGCCCACGCAAGATCATGTGGGCGACGGACGAAGAATTGCGGGCCTGCGGGCTGTCCCGCCAAAAGATGCGTTATGCGCGCGAACTGGCCCGCGCCCGGATCGACTGGAAAGGCCTGCGCACGGCGCCCACCGATGAGGTCGTGGCTGTTCTGACCGAAGTGCCAGGGATCGGGCGCTGGACGGCGGAGATCTACGCTATGTTCTCGCTCGGCCACGCCGACGTCTTCGCCCCCGCCGATCTGGCCCTGCAAGAAGGCGCGAAGCTGGTCTACGATCTGCCGGAGCGGCCCAAGGAAAAAGCCCTTCGCGAAATGGCCGAAGCCTGGTCCCCCTGGCGATCGGTTGCGGCACGGCTGTTCTGGGCCTACTACGCCCAGGCCAAGCGCCGGGAGGGCATCCGTTGACCTTGAGACACGACCGACGGGGGCCGGAGGCGCCGAAGCGTCTGGTGATCTTCCTGCACGGCTATGGGGCGAATGCGGCCGACCTGATGGGGCTGGCTGATCCGCTTATGCCGCACATGCCGGACACGGCCTTCCTGGCGCCCGACGCGCCCGAGGAATTGCCGGGCATGCCGGGCGGGTTCCAATGGTTCCCGATCCCGTGGATCGATGGCTCGTCCGAGGAAGTGGCCGAGGCCGGGATGATCCGGGCCGTGGACGATCTGAACGCGTGGCTGGATCAGGTCATCGCCGGGGAGGGCCTGGCCTGGTCGGACGTCGTGCTCTTCGGGTTCAGCCAGGGCACGATGATGGCGCTCCATGTGGGCCCCCGCCGCGCCGATGCGGTGGCGGGCATCGTCGGCTTCTCGGGACGGCTCTTGAAGCCGGAGGATTTGGCCGACGAGGTCGTCTCGCGCTTCCCGGTCTTGCTGGTCCATGGCGACCAGGACGACGTGGTACCCATCCAATCGCTCCCCGTGGCCGCCGAGGCGTTGGAGAGCGCCGGGTTCGAACAGGTCTATGCCCATGTGATGAAAGGCACGCCCCACGGGATCGCCCCCGACGGCCTGCAAGTGGCGCTGGCCTTCATGCGGGACGTGTTGGGGGTGGAGTGAGGCGGTCCGCGGTGATTTTGGCTCGACTGCGAGCGGAGGTCGGCTCCGAGCCCATACTGTCAAATGTTGAATTCCAAACGAACGTCGGCTTAATCGGCTGCGGCCAGTAACATTTAATAATCAAGAGATTTTTTTGAGTTTGCGCTCCAAGAGTCTTCAACTATTTCAATCACCCTTACTTCTGTGACAAAACGACAGCTTATTACGAACAGTTTTGTCTGCTCCTCCGGCAAGAGAAATATGTCCGCTGCCCAGGGTTACTCGGACGTTTTCAGTGGCGTACATACGCCCTTTGGGCGGAATACCCTCGGAGCATCGCCGGGTGGAACGAACACCGTCCAGCAGCTATAAACTAAAGATGCGAGATCGCATTCATGATACCATATTGCGGGTCTACGATGCAGCCGCCGCCGATAGCCTTTGGCCTCAGGTACTTCAGGAGATCGCAGACGGAGTCGATGCGCTTGGATGCATAGTATTCGAATGGCAGGAGATCGCTGGCGATCGAAATTTAGGGTTCTCACTAGCATCAAGCTACTACGATCCCGCGATGATTGCGACCTATCTCCTGAAGTGCCGCCAGTATGAGATCGAAGATCAAAACGTTTTCGAGTCCCACTCGCTTGTGTTGGATCGAATTGACCTGATCGAGGACGACGTTATTGCCGCTAATCTAACGGAGTTACAGCAGCGACCTAACGTTCTCAAGCTGCAAAAACTCGGAATCCTTCATCGAGCAGCGGGACTCCTGAACAAAGACAACACCGCTATCTCGCGTTTCTCGATTCAGTTTGGCAGTGATCGCGGTAGGATGACCACGGACGAACGAGTGTTCATTTCGACCATCCTACCTCACGTAGCAAAGGCGTTTGATCTTGGGAGGCCCGTAAAGCAGCTTGCAGCCACGCGACGTGGGCTAATCGAGGCCATTGATCACTTGAAGGTTGGTGTCTGCGTACTGGACGCGCGCGGCCATGTGGTAATCGCAAACAATGAATTTGAGCGGCAGCGCGATGCCTGTCGTGTGTTCTCGATCTCGGCGGAGGGTCGGTTGCGTTTCTCCAGCTCCGAAGACGAACGGCGATTTCAGAACCTGAGGGCGCATGCCTTGAATCACGGCCATTTCGGAGCACGACCGCGCAAGGAAGCGATCTCGACCCGCGACGACGCGTACTTGTGTATCGAATTGATACCTCTCGACAAGGCAGAGGAGATCGGGTCAAAGCCCCTCGAAGGTTTTGTGATGTACAGCTACGACACCAGCCTTCCAGCCCGCTGTCAAACGGGCCCTTTTAGCCACGCCTACGAACTCACCGATGCTGAATCTGAGATCATCGACGCCATCGCGGATGGCCTAACCAACGCACAAATCGCCGAACGGCGTGAGCGTTCTACAGAAACTGTGAACTCTCAGGTTAAGATGATCCTCTCAAAGACAGGGTGCGCAAACCGGACCCAGCTCGTGCGACTAATGATGAGTTTCGGTGGAAACTTTCTTCAGCAGTGACGCCACCGACACCTTTCACCAGGATGGGTGATGACCGGCTACGGTTCTCTACTTTATTGCTCATTTACGAGTTCAAGAAATGGAGGTTCCAAATGAACTATCTATTGAAAGCTGTCGCAATTGTTGCGGCGTTCACTGCAAGCGGCGCAGCTTTGGCATCCGAACGAAGCGCCCAGTCATTCGGTCCGATCTTCGTTGACTCGCTGCGTGTCCAGGCGGTGGGTACAAGCGGTCGTACAGCCCACAAAGTGATCGATCTGCATGCTGGCGAAGACCGCGTATTCCTGCCCGACAGCATCAAGTTTACAGAAGCTTCGCGCAGCGGCGGTGGTCGCATCGAAGCTCGCTTCCTTGAGGATCGCTATGTCTACGCGAACGTTACGACGACCATCGATGGCGAACAGTACGTTATCCCAATGCCGCAGACCATCTATATCTCCATGTATGCGGAGACAGGCTCCGGCCCTGGCAACTACAACCGCGGTGGTTGGATCAACGGACATGTGACGGCCCGAACGATCGAAATTGACCACTAGCGGCCTAGGAAGGGGCTCTGCCCCTCTCTTCAACAGCTGCGCCCAACTAGGAATTTATCTGGCACTATATGCAAAAAATTCATTTATTTAACAAAGGTCATTTTCTTAAAAACTGACTGTGGTGCAATCGCGGCGAAGGTTCACTTCGTCCGGATTCTGTTGAGAAATCCTCTATCTTGGTGGCGGTGCTCTAAATCGGAGAACGATGTCCTCGCAGCTACCAATTTTGCCAGAGAGGTCAGCGCAAAACATCGCCCAACCGGAACATCTTCCTGCAACCGGTCGTCAATCTGCAGCTTGCTGGGGTTTTTCAACACAATCTCCGCAAACCGGCCCTCCATATAGTCTTCCGAGGTATGCCGGCCGCATAACAACACTGGGTTACCTCCCCACCGCTCGTTGACCGATTTCACACGGGCCCGCGGGGGCTAACGTCCGAATAAAGCAGGCGTGACTCGGTGTTGCTTGTCCAAGAGCGGGGCAGATGCCATCTCTCTGGGGAAACGGAACCCAGCTGGGTCGCCAGGGAACGCACGACGGGAGTTTTGGAATGGCTGGAACGACATTGACACGGCGGGCACTGCTCGCTTCGGCGGCAACGGTGGCGGTGGGGACCGCGATCCGCGCCCAGGAGACAGTCGACCTGGGTGGCCAGACCATCGCCGTCTACGTGCCCGAGACGTCGGACTTTCCCTACGAAATCCAGCGCACCGAAGTGGAATGGCGCGATCTGTTGGAGGGCGATGAGGAAGCCTATCGCATCCTCCGCGGCGGCAAGACCGAGGTACCGAAGACCACCGACCTCTGGCGCGAGGCCCATGATGGGCAATATCTCTGCCGTGGTTGTGACTTGCCGATCTACGAAGGCCAATGGTTCCAGCCGCTCGACAAGGGTTGGGTGTTCTTCCACCACGCCATCCCCAATGCGGTGATGTTTGGCTTGGACGGCCCGGTGCCGGAATATGGGCAGGCGGGCATGCTGACCCAGCAGACTGCCATGGCCGAGGTGCATTGCCGCCGCTGCGGGTGCCATATCGGGCACCACATCCCAGTGAACGGCGTGCAACTGCATTGCCTGAACGGGACGGCGCTGAAGCTGGCGTGAGACGATGCCAAGGGAACCAGGCGCGCACGGAGTGGCGAGGCGCCGGGTGGCCCTGTGGACAAGTGTCAAGAAACCTTCACTCGACTCTGCCAATAGCGCCTTGCCAGGGGGCGGACGCCATATATAGTCCGCTCTGACGGGGCCACGCGCCCGATGATCGGGCGCGCCGCCCCCACGAGCAGGGGATGCGGGCGTAATGGACGCTGTCGGTCATCATCACGACGATCTCGATCCGGATTTCCGGACGGCCTTCACCCGGGACCCGGCGGGCCTGAGGCACTTCCCGGCGTTGGTGCTCAACGCCGATTACCGGCCTCTGTCCTATTATCCGCTGTCGCTCTGGCCGTGGCAGGACGCGGTCAAGGCGGCCTTCCTGGACCGGGTGACCATCGTCAGCGAATACGAAGAGGTCGTGCGCTCGCCGTCCACGGAAATCCGCATCCCGTCGGTTGTGGTGCTGAAGGATTACGTGAAGCCCCAGAAACGGGTGGCGTTCACGCGGTTCAACCTGTTCCTGCGCGATGAGTTCCGCTGCCAGTATTGCGGATCGAAGGGCGATTTGACTTTCGACCACGTGGTGCCCCGCGCCAAGGGCGGGATTACATCGTGGGAAAACGTGGTGGCGGCCTGCGGTCGATGCAACCTGCGGAAGGGGTCGCGGTCGTTGAAGCAGGTGGGGTTCACGCTGCGCAAGCCGCCACGGCGGCCGATGACGGGCGAGTTGATGAATCTCGGCCGGAAATTCCCGCCGAATTACCTGCACGACAGTTGGATGGACTTCCTTTACTGGGATGCCGAGCTGGAAGCGTAGGATGGGGTTCCACCCCATCATCCCCCGGAGGTGGGAATCGCAAACCCCGGCGGCGCCAATTCGAATCCCTCGAACTGAAACCCTGGCGAAACCGTACAACTCACCAAGGACCAGTCGCCAGTCGTGCGGGCGGCTTGCCAGTGGTGGGCTGGGACGATGCCTTGGAAGGTGAGGTCTTCCCCCAGCGTGGTCTCTCGCGCCGGGCCCCGGTCAGTCTCTGAGACGGACAGAACCAGCGGCGCGCCGGCGTGCCAGAACCACAATTCGTCGGCATCGACGCGGTGCCAATGGCTGCGCTCTCCCGATTTCAGCAGGAAATGAATGGCCGTCCCGGCCGGTCGCATGCCCGGTGCTGCATCGGAAACGAAAGTCTGACGATACCAGCCACCTTCGGGATGGGGCTGAAGACCGAGCGCCTGGACGATCTCGTCGGCCGTCATGGGGCCACCCGCTCGCGCCAGAGGATGTAGAGACCCGTGGCGATGGTCACGGCGATGCCCGCCTGGGCCAGGGGGTTCGGCCAATCGCCGAACATGGCGAGGCCGATCAGGGTCGCCACGGGAATTTCCAGATACTGCATGGGTGCCAGGGTCGAGGCTTCGGCATGGCGCAGGGACCAGGTCATCAGCAGATGGCCACAGGTGCCCAAAAGGCCCATGAGCAGCAGGATCGGCAGAAAGCCGTCCACCGGGGCGAGCGAGAGCAGCCCATCGCGCGGGAGCAGGCCATAGGCGCAAATGAAGACCAGGACGGCCATCATGCCGGAGCTGGCCTGCATGGCGATGGGATCGGCTTCGCGGGACAGGCGGCGGGTGACCAGCATGAAGGCGGCGAAGACGAACGCCACGCCCAGCGGGTAAAGAACGGGCCAGCCGACGGCCGCGAAAGACGGCTGCATGACCATGAGCGTGCCGCAGAAGCCGACGGCGCAGGCGATCAGCCGGCGCGGGCCGACAGTTTCGCCCAGCAGGAAATGCCCCAGCAGCAGCACCACGAAAGGCATGACGAAGGCGATGGCGATGGCATCGGCCAGGGGCAGGTAAGTCAGGCCGGTGACCATGAGATAGATGCCCAGGATCTGCAGGCCCGTGCGCAGGGCCGTGAGTTGCCAACCCAGCGAGGACATCCGCCAGGACTGACCGACTGCGATCACGAGCGGCACCAGCACGGCCGCTTGAACGAGGAAACGAACTGCGACCAATTGCAGAACGGGAAAGTCGCCTGCCAGGAGCTTCGAAAGCGCGTCCGAAAGCGGCGCGGTCACACAGAAGCCGAGCATCAGGACCATGCCCAGAACGGGGCGGTCTGTGCGAGGCAAGGCGGTGGTCATGGCGCGACGCTACGGGCGCCCCGGTTCTGGGGCAAGCGGTCAGAGCGGGATGTTCAGCTGGATCGTCGTGCCGTCGCCGGGTGCGCTTTCGATCCTAAGCGAGCCGCCGATATCCGCGGCGAACGCTTGCACCATGGCCAGGCCCAGGCCGGTGCCGCGGTCAGGCGCCTTGGTGGTCACAAACGGTTCGGAAATGCGGTCGATCAGGTGCGGTGGCATGCCAGGGCCGTTGTCATGGACAGACAGGATAACGCGGGCCGTGTCATCGGCACCTTGTTCTTTGGCGGCGTCGATGATTATGGACCCACTGCCGGTCATGGCGTCGCGGGCATTCAGAACAAGGTTGAGAAGGGCGGCTTCCAATTCGGCCGCGCTGGCACGGATCGTCAGATTGCGTTCCACGTTGCCCAGCCGTAGCGCGACATAAGCCGGGATGACACGTTCGGCGAAGGCGATGAACCGGCTCAGGAAGCTGTCGAGATCGATGGTTTCGGGGTCGGGCCGGTCCTGGCGCGCGGTGTTGAGCAGGCGGGATGTCAGGCGTTCGCCGCGTTCCGTGGCCGCGCCGATTTCGTTCAGCAGAGGGGCATGTTCCGCTTCGGGGACTTCGCGGAGCAGGTCGAGATTGCCCCGCATGACCGTCAGCAGGTTGCGGAAGTCATGGGCGATGCCGCTGGTCAGGCGGCCGACCGTTTCGCCCTTTTGGGCGGAGGCGAGCCGGGCGGTAAGGTCTTCGAGCTTGAGCTGCATGGTGTTCGCCTGCAGGCCTGCGACCGTGCCGAATGCCGATAACGCCAGCACCGCGACATGCAGTGCCGTGAGCAGCGATAGGCTCAGATCCTGGGTTACGGCGACATAAAGGATCGCCTGGGCATATCCCGTCAGGATCACGGCGCTGACCAGGAAGGCTTCGCGGGAGCGTGCGTCGAAGGCCAAGTTGTGGAAGGCTTGGGCCACCAGCATCACGTGGGCGATTGCGGCGGCGGGCATCCAATCCAGTTGCGCGATAATGAGCGACATGGTGGCGAAACCGGCCACATTGGCCCCATGATGGATGAGAATGAGGACGAATTGCCCGCGGGTCACATCGGCCAGGCGCCGGTTCAGGGCGCGGATATGGTAAACAAACGCATAGTCCCAGATGAGATAGGCGGGGCAGAAGAACAAAATCGCAAGCGGCGCGCCGAGGACGATCATTAGCACCATACCGGCGAAGATCATCAGATGTTTCGCCGGTCTGGCGGGGGCCGCCAATTCCTCCACAAGCGCGATGCTTCGCACTTTCGTTCGCAATTTGGAACGGGTATCGCCCGACTGCTCTAACATCCCATATCCCCTCGAATTTGAGGTTATCGGGCACTTTGCGCTGCGACAACGGACCGGGATGTCGCGCTCCCAACGAAAGAACGGTGCTGTATTTTTCGTGTCGTTTGAAGCGCTTCCGTAACGTCAAGAAGCCAGAGCTGCAGTATCGACCACTGTCCGGTCCAGAGCGGCGCGATAGGATGGCAGGTGACGCTCGATGTTGAACTCCTGCTCATAAAGCGCGCGTGCCCGGGTCGATAGCCGTTGCCGCTCGTCCCGGTCCCGCAAGAGGTCGAAGATCCGCTCCGCCAAACGTGGAAGGTCGGGTGCCGTCACACATGTTTCACCATCCTGAAACTCCGGCGCGCAGTCGAACGATCGGTCGAGCCCGGCGCAGATCAGGCCGTGGGCCGACGCGGTAACAAACTTCGTCCGGAAACCGGTGCCTTCGCTGTACGGCGCGATCATAATATCGCCCGGTCGGAACACGGTTGTCAGATCGGCGACATAGCCATGGAAGGTGATCTTGTGCTCATCCTGGACGTCTTTCCAGGCTGCCAACCCTTTGTCATTCAAGGTGCCCACATGATGCAGGCTCGGTTGGCCCCAGCGTTTCAGAGCGTTGAAGAGCTCTTTGACGTTGGTCAGGCTGGAAGACATGGCCGTGTTGTGAAACCCAAACACAAAGACGCGTGGCGATGTCGAGACGGGGGCTTTGGGGGCTGGGATCGGGCCGCCGTAGATCGGCACATAGAATGTCGGGATACCGGTGAGTTCTTCGACCCGGGCAGCTTCGGAATTGGACGCGCAGATCACCGACTTGGCGCGCTGGATTTGGCCGAGTTCGATATCTTGCAGCCGCGACAGGCTGAGCAGCGAGCGCGGGTCCAGTTTGCGGCGCTGGTGGTTTCGCTTCACCCGTTCGATTTCGTGCGCGAAATCGTGTTGAATATAGAGGATCGGGACTGCCAGATTTCGTGGTACGGCGACCAGGGAACCGATCCAGTCGCAGACGACCACATCGAAGTCTTCTTGCTCGACCAACTGGATGAGATGGGGACCGTATTGGAGATATCCCGGCGCAATAATGTCGGCGCGGCGCGGACCATCGAGCATCGCTCCCCACCGGTCACCGCGACTGCGCTCCGTGTAGGGCTGTAGTACTTCAAATGACATCCACGGGTCCGACGCGCAGGTCCTGCGCTTGGATACTTTGCCATTCAAGACGCGGACATGCACCTCGTGCCCGAGCTTTGCGAGGGCCTCTGCTGTTTGCCGGTAGTAGACGGGGCCGCCGCGGCCCGCGTCGAAATCCGGCAAATGGGCCGAACAAATGTGGAGAATCTTCAAATCGCTGCCCCGGATTTTGCGACAATACCGCACGAAATCGTGATGTCTGTCCAGCCGATGGTGGCGGCGTGAGCGGCCTGACGTCGCGGGATGTACCGGTAATCAAAGCCCGAATGGCGCACGGCTCAAGCGCGCAAAATGCTTCGACCCGCATAGGTCGCCGTCTCTCCCAGCATTTCCTCTATCCGGATGAGCTGATTGTATTTGGCAAGCCGATCCGAGCGGGCCAGGGAACCGGTCTTGATCTGTCCGCAGTTGGTGGCCACGGCGAGGTCGGCAATGGTCGCGTCTTCGGTTTCGCCCGACCGATGGGACATGACGCAGGTCATGCGGGCCCGGTGGGCCATGCTGACGGCCTCCAACGTTTCCGACAACGTGCCGATCTGATTGACCTTCACCAGCAGGGAATTGGCCGCGCCTCTCTCGATGCCGTCGGCCAGCCGTTCGGGGTTGGTGACGAACAGATCATCGCCCACCAGTTGCACGCGGTCGCCCAGGGCTTCGGTCAGAGCGATCCAGCCGTCCCAATCGTCTTCGGACATGCCGTCTTCGATGCTGAGGATGGGGTAGTCGCGCACCAGACCGGCCAAATACTCGACATTCTCGTTCGACGAGAGCGTTTTTCCTTCTCCGGCAAGGTGGTAGGCGCCGTCCTTGAAGTACTCCGTCGCCGCGCAATCCAACGCCAGCATTAGGTCGTCGCCGGGTTTGTAGCCCGCCTTCTCGATGGCCTTGAGGATGAAATCCAGCGCATCGCGGGTGCTGGACAGGTTGGGCGCAAAACCCCCTTCGTCGCCGATCCCCGTCGAGAGGCCGGCCGACGATAGCTCCCCCTTGAGCGTATGGAACACTTCGGAGCCCATGCGCACCGCGTCGGCGATGCTTTCGGCAGCCACCGGCATGATCATGAATTCCTGGATGTCGATGGGGTTGTCCGCGTGTTCCCCGCCATTGACGATGTTCATCATCGGGACGGGCAGCACCCGGGCGGAGGTGCCGCCCACATAGCGGAAAAGCGGCAAGGCACTGGCCTCGGCGGCCGCCTTGGCCACGGCCAGCGACACCCCGAGGATCGCGTTGGCGCCCAGGCGGCCCTTGTTGGCGGTGCCGTCCAATTCGATCATGGCGGCGTCGATGGCCTCTTGCTCGGTCGCGTCGAAGCCGGCGATCGCGTCCGCGATTTCTCCGTTCACCGCGATGACGGCTTCCCGGACGCCTTTGCCCTTGTACCGCGCCTTGTCGCCATCGCGTTTTTCCACCGCCTCATAGGCCCCGGTGGATGCGCCCGACGGGACGGCGGCCCGCCCCATGGTGCCATCTTCCAGGAAGACATCCACTTCCACGGTCGGGTTGCCCCGGCTGTCCAGGATTTCGCGCGCATGGATGTCGGTGATCGTGAACATGGAAGGCCCTCTCCGGTCGAATAGGGTTTCGTCTAACCCGGCCCGTCAGGCTTGGGAAGCGGTGCGCGCCAATCGGGCTTCGCGGATCAACGTGTAAAGACCGGAGGCGATGACGATGGTGACGCCGACCAAGGTCGCGACATCCGGGCGCTCGCCGAAGATGAGGACGCCGATGAGCAGGGCGAAGAGCATCCGGGAATAGCGGAAGGACGACACGACGGAGATGTCGCCCAATCGCGTGGCGGCGACGATCGTCAGATACGCCGCCATGCCGACGGCCACGCAGATCGTCAGGGTGAGAACATCGGCTGTGGTTGGCCGGACGAAAGGCGCACCCAGGACGATCTGAAGACCGATCCCCGCGGGCACAAGCGCCGAAAAGGCGTGGAGCGACAAATGCGTACCGGTGATCTGGGCCGGCAGGGTGCGGGTCGCCAGATCGCGGGCGGCCAAGCCCAACATGCCACCCACCGCCAGCAAGACGGCCGGATCAAAGCTGTCACCGCCAGGCCGCAGGATCATCAGCACGCCGCCGAAGCCCACGAAGATCGCCGCCCAACGGCGCCAGCCGACCGTCGCGCCCAGGAACAGGGCGGCGCCCATGGCGACGACCAGCGGCGTGGCCTGGATCACGGCGGACGCCGTCGCCAGCGGGATCAGCGCCAGCGCCGAAACGAAGCACAGCGTGCCGAACACCTCGAAGCCTGACCGGCGCAAGACCGCGGGGCTCAGATAATCCGGCGACCAGATCCCCCGGCCCGTCACCTGCAGCCAGACGGCGAAGGCCAGGGCCCCGCCCAGACCGAGCATCCAAATGATCTGTGCGGGCGGGATGGCGCCGGTGAGCGATTTGATCAGCGCGTCTTCCACCGCGAAACAGGCCATGGCGACGACCATCAGGCCGGCGCCGCGCAGGGTATCGCTCACCGGCGTTTGACCCCGAAAAGCTCCAGCCGGTGGCCGCGCAGGTCGTAGCCCAGGCGCTCGGCGATCTTTTCCTGCAGAGCCTCGATTTCGGGATCGACGAACTCGATCACCTCGCCGGTGTTCACATCGATCAGGTGATCGTGGTGGTCCCGCTCGGCATCCTCGTACCGCGCACGTCCATCGCCGAATTCCCGCCGCTCCAAGAGGCCCGATTCCTCGAAAAGCTTCACCGTCCGGTAGACGGTGGCAATCGAAATCGACGCATCCGTCTCCACCGCCCGCGCATGGATCGTCTCCACATCCGGGTGATCCTGCGCCGCCTCCAACACTTCCGCCACAACCCGCCGCGGCCCGGTC
>JBCDCS010000050.1:0-11997 GCA_039181205.1 Pseudomonadota bacterium | reverse complement strand
CGCGATATCATAGCTGATCTCTGTCGACAGAGCGATCGCATCGCCGTCTGCATCACCGGTCGCGGTCACACCCGAGCCGAGACTGCGCGAAAGATCGAAGTCGATGTCGCCATAGGTCAGCGATCCCTCGGCGCGCAGCGGACCACGTTCGTACTCGGCGAATATTCCGACATGGAATGTCTCGCCATCGCCGTCGCTATCCCGGACATTTGAGTCCGTCCAGGAATAACCCAGGGCGAGGCCGGTCCGCAGGGTGCTGGTCTCTCCAACAAAGGTCGCTGCACCGCCGATATAGAAGCCGATCGTCTCGGTGTCGAAGCCGACCAAGGGACCGTCATCCTCGACATCCAAGTCACCGCCAAACACGCCGCCAAACGTGCAGGCGATTGTGTCGTCGTCCAGCCGCCGCGGCGCGTCAGGGGCGAAGGTATCCGTGCCCAGGTCCCAGCCACAATTCTCACTTTGGGCGCGCAGGGCGACGGCAAAAAGCCTGTTTGCCTCGATCGCGCCGCGCAGCGCGGCCGACGAGATCGCCTTTTCGCTCATATCGTCAGGGTTGTTCGCGACGGTGTAGACCAGATTGATCTCATTCGGGAGATATTCGGCCGTCAGCACGATGTCAGGAATGTTGTCGTTCAGTGCGCCGAACTGGCCCGTTACGCCGCCATCCGCCGAGATAACGGTAAAGCTGCCCGAGTCTGGAAGGTTTGACGGCACCCCGACAAGCGACGCGTTCACAGTGATGAAATCGACCGTCGCGGCGCCCGTGACGGCCAATCTGTCCGACGTGGAACCGTCATCCGCGACCTCCACGTTGAAGCTGACGCCAGCCCCTAGTGTTGCGTCTCCGAGAACGGTTAACGTACCGATCCCTCCACCGAACGCGCCCGGCTCGATCGTCCCCTCGGCAACCAATTCGCCGATCGTCCCGGTGCCGCCCAGAAAGGTTCCCGGCGCGGCATCCATGACGAGCCCGCCGAACGTGCCTGTGACGACTAGACCGCCTTCGTCGAAGTCGAGCAAGCCGGCCTCGATGTTTGCGCCGGTGAATTCGTAGAACGACGAGTCGACTTTCGAGAAACTCTCGAACCCGGTCACGCCAGTAATCCCCGGCGCAGTCGACGGGAGGGTCCCATCGTTGTTGAAGTCGACGCCGCTCAGATCGAAGGTGGCGTCGATGCCGGGCACTCGGCTGTTGCCGGCGAATAAGAACGCGTCGTCGTCCGCACCACCAAACACCACGCCCGCCACGCTGGCCGTGGTCCGGAACTCGAAAGCGTCATCACCGTCCGCCAGGACAACATCGCCGACGATGTCACCCGACGTAACCACAGTTGTCTCCATCGCATCGCCACCGATGACGAGATCGGTGATCGCCGTGGTATTCCCGGTCACGCTCGCGCCTTCCTCGATCGTGACGATGTTCACGCTATTCCCGGCTCCACTGTTTGCTTCAATCGTCAGATAGACACCATGCCTGTCTCCGCTGACGTCGCCGCTTACATCTATTGTTGTTGTGGCGGCATTGTAACGAGACACAAATATGCCATCGCCGTTGGCACCATTGCCGGACGCATCGACCACGTCGATTGCGACGTTCTGGCTATTGGTATTACCGGCTCTTGCAAAAACGCCAGTGCTGTCTGCGCCATTTATCGCGCCATTCGACGTAATCGAAATGTTGCCCGAACCGGAATTCGATGAAGATATACCGGTATAGCCCCCAGACACATTACCGACATCCAGAACCAGATCACCTGTCGTGTAGGATGATTGATATGTGTAGATCCCTGAATCAGGAAATGCCGAACCGGTTCCCGTCACATCGCCCGTCGCGGTAATGGAAATTCCGCCGAAATCCCCCACTGTACCGTTCAGGTCATTGGTATAGTTGGTAGCCCGAATTCCAGAATCGCCGCCGCTCACATTATTGACATTCAGGACAATATTACTGTCAGAATAAATGCTTGCATAAGCGTTTATTCCGTCGCCGTTCGTGCTCGTCACGTCGCCCGTTGCAGTAATCGATATGTCACCACCAGCAGCGCCGGTATAAGCACTGATGCCCCGCCGACCGGCCGAGACGGTATCGACGGAAATCGTTAAATTATCCTCCGTTGCCGTCGTCTGGGTCGCTTGGATGCCGTCGTCTGTGACCCCGATAACCGTGCCCGTCGACGTGATCGTCAGGGCTCCGCCCGAATTGATAACCTCTATGCCATCTTCGTTTCCGTTCACGTTTACGACGTTCAATGTCACATCGCCGGTCGCGGCTGAGTTTGACTGCAGGAGGTTAATACCATCCTCAGTCGCTCCCGAGACGCTTCCCGTTGATATGATACTCGTGGCGCCGGCGCCGGAATTTGTGGCGTCGATACCATTCCGACCGCCCGATACGTCCACGACGTTGAGAGAAACGCTACCCGACGTATTGCTGAACTGGACCAACTCGATGCCGTCGTAATTGCCCCCGGTCACCGCGCCGGTCGTCGTAATTGCGATCGCTCCCTGGGTCCGGTTCTCCACATAGAGGCCGTAGCCCCCGCCGGTCACGTTGCCGGCCGAAATGGTCAAATCGCCCGTCGAGGTACCATTCTCTTGTTTTGCCAAGATGCCGATTTCTGCTGTGCCCACGACGTCGCCGGTGGCTGTGATCGTAAGCGATCCAGTGCCCAGATTGTCCGCGTCGATCCCGCCGAAGCCGCCCGTGACGTTCGCCGTCGAGATGACGACGTCGCCCGTTCCATAAAGGCCCTGATAGACCCGCACGCCATCGTTGTTCGTGGCGGTAACGTCCCCCGTCGTGGTGACAGACAGGCCACCGGTCCCTCGATTGGAGGCATATACACCGTCGTCACCGCCGGAAACGCTGCCGGCCGAAATCGTCACATCGCCGGATGTTGCGAGAGACTTGTAAGCGAAGATTCCGTCGTTAGCCTGACCGCTTACAGTGCCTGTGGTGATTATCGAAAGCGTGCCATTACCATAATCCGTGGCTTCGATGCCGAAGCCACCCCCTGCCACGTTATCGGCCGAGATCGACAGTCCGCCGTAGCCGCTGTTAGTCGTCGTGATCCCATTGCTCCCCCCGGTGACGTTGGTGGCAGAGATCGTCACATCACCCGTGGCAAAACTGTCCTGCTGTTCAGCGCTGATGCCCGCGCCTGCAATTCCAGTCACATCGCCTGTCGCCGTAATCGAAAGCGCGCCGGTGCCGGTGTTCGTAGCGTCAATCCCGACAGTCGCGCCTGAGATGGTTGACGCGTTCTGGTCGTCGAAGGTGAGCGAGTTCGTCGCGTCAAGGCTGAACGCGTCCCCACCCGTGCCGGTCGTATCAACGGAAAATCCGGGCGTGGTCGTGATGACGAGGTCGACCGAGCTGAAACCCTGCGTTGATGTCAAAGCGCCGGAACAGGTGTATGTCCCGCTTGATGGCGATGTCGCGACGCATTGCGCGTAGGCGCCGCGTCCGTACCCCATCACCCCTAATGCGGTGGCTGAAGCAGTTAGAAGTAGGTTGCGACCAGCGGCAGATTTAGGGGGACAGATTTTTGTCATTTTTTGTTAACTGCTCGAATTGTAACTATTAGATTGCGCTGAACATTTATTGAAACGGCTGTCATCCCCAAAAACCGATAATGGTTAATTAAGGGTTGACGCCATCTCACATCCCACGACAGGCAGAGAGCTTGGCGCGATCCCCTCGTGCCCTGCGGAGAACGCGATGGAAGATGACCGGAATACAGCCGAGGCGACCGCCTCGACGGTGACCTACAGCATGTCACCTGATCTGGCGGGCTGGCTTGCGCGGGAGGGGATCGCGCTGGCGGTGACGTCGTATCAGTCGGGCAAGCTCTATCTGCTGGGCGCCAATCCGCAGGGCGGACTGATGGTGCATGAGAAGCTCTTCCAGCGCGCCATGGGTCTGGCGGTGCCGCGGCCAGGGACGATGCTGATGGCCGGGGCCTATCAGATCCACCGCTTTCGTAACGTCCTGGAACCGGACCAGCGGATCAACGGGCTCTACGATGCGTGCTACGTGCCTCGGCTGTCGTGGATGGTCGGCGCACTCGACCTGCACGATTTGGGCGAACTGCCCTCGGGCGACCCGGTCTTCGTGAACACCGCCTGGAACTGCCTGGCCACGATTTCGGAGCGGCATGCATTTCGCCCGCTCTGGATGCCGCCTTTCGTCACCGCGCTGGCGCGTGAGGATCGTTGCCACCTAAATGGCATGGCGATGGGTCCGGACGGTCCGGCCTTTGTGACCTCCTGCTCGCGCTCGAACACGGTGGATGGCTGGCGCGACCGGCGCGCGGATGGCGGCGTTGCGGTCGATGTGGCGAGCGGCGAGATAGTCGCAACCGGTCTGTCCATGCCGCACAGCCCGCGGCTGCATGACGGCCAACTCTACCTTCTGAATTCCGGAACCGGAGAGCTTGGCCGTCTGGATCTCAACGCCACGCCCGATCGGGCCTTCGCCCCCATCGTCTTCTGTCCCGGCTTTGTCCGCGGCCTCGCGTTGCATGGCAACCAAGCGATCGTTGGCCTCTCCAAGCCACGCCATAAGCGCTTCGAAGGGCTGGCTCTCGACGCGCGTCTGACCGAAGCCGATAGCGAGCCCTGGTGCGGCGTGCAGGTGATCGGGCTGGGCAGCGGCAATGTGGAACACTGGTTCCGCATCGACGGTGCGATCGGCGAACTTTACGATGTTGCCGTGCTGCCCGGAGCGACCTGCCCGATGGCGCTCGGTTTCGGAACGCCGCAAGCCACCGCCGAATCTGCCGCTCTGGTAACACATGAGGACTGGCAAGCATGATGGACCGACCGGGTGAGAACCCATCTTCTGGTCCGGTCTGCGTAACAGACAGGGCCCAACAGCGTTTAGCATAAAAAGGGCTTGCAGGCCGCCCGTTCGTCTGGACCTCGCAACCCTGACGCCCCTTTTGCATTGGCGCGACTGCAGCGAACGTTGCACGATCGACCCATCGACCGCGTCGTCCGACATGTTGGAGGGGACCTTCGCCCGCATGCCCGAGGAGGGTGGCATCCACACGATCGTCAATGGCCCCATCACCTGTACGATCGACGGGGCGCCGCTGGTGTGACCGATCCCTGGCAAGCGCAACGCCTACTGCATCATCGGTCTGCGCGCCGGCCTGGGTGAGGGCGGCGGGCACGGTTGGCTCTTGGCGCAGCAGATCATGGAGGAGGAAGCCTGTCATGACACGTGAGCGCTCGATCCGCGCGGGTTCACCGGTCGTGGAAATGCCGAACTGACTGCACTGAAAGCCGTCGAAGACCACCAGAACGAGTTCCGCCTCCATTTTCCCCATGAAAATCGCGCCGCTGGCCGCCCGGTCAGAACGACACCACTGACCCCGGTCCTCGCCGCCGAAGGCGGCGAATTCGGCGTGGTCAACGGTTGGGAGCGCGCAGACTACTTCAGGCCGAGTGCGGGTTTTCGCTAAACTCAAGGTTTCCGCTTCATGGAGGTCGAAGACATCGTGGCGCACGAGGTCTCCGCCGTGCGGGACAGCGTCGGGCTAACCGAAGTCAACGGCTTCAATCGGTTCGACATCACGGGGGCCGATCGTCACGCCTTCCTCGACCGGTTGATCTGCCGCCGGGTCCCGAAAAGGGATGGCAAGGTCGGGATCGGCTATCTCTTGAACCATCACGGGATGCTCAAGAGTGAGGCGACCGTCGCCAATCTCCCAGCCGGTGACCGTGGACCGGCCCGCGTCTGGTACGGCTCGGCCGCGGCGTCCGAATATAACGACATGGATTGGCTCACGGCTCACCAGAGGTCCGGCGAGGACGTGACCATCCGCTCCCTCACCAACGACATGACGATCCTGGTTCTTGCCGGTCCGAAGGCGCGCGCCGTCCTATCGGCCGCGGCGCGCAGCGATTGGTCCGCTAGCGCCTTTCCATGGCTTTCGGCTTGCGAGTGCTTTGTGGGCATCCCCCCTGCCACCGTGCTGTCGGTCAGTTTCTCGGGCGAATTGGTCTACGAAATCCACGTCCCCAATGCCCAGGTCCACGCTGCCTACCTCGCCCTCCGCGCCGCCGGCGAAGCCCATGGCCTTCGACTCTTCGGCAGCCGGGCGGTCGAATCCATGCGTCTCGAAAAAGGATATCTGCACTGGAAGGCGGATATCCTCACCGAATTCGACCCGTTCGAGACCGGTCTCGATCGCTTCGCAAGGCTCGACAAAGGCGACTTCATCGGCAAGCCCGCACTGGAACAGCGCCATGTTGGCGGGCCAACCAGACGCCAGGTGTCGCTTGCCGTCGACTGCAAAGATCGCCCGGCCCATGGCGGCGCTTCCGTGCTGTATGATGGCCAGGTCGCAGGCACCGTGACATCGGGCGCCTGGGGGCATCGGACCCGTCTTAATCTGGCGTTGGCGTTCGTGGAGCCCCCACTATCCGTGCCCGGCGCCGAGGTTTTTCTTGACCTGCTCGGCGACCGCATCGCGGCCGAAGTCATCCCATCCGGTCCTTACGATCCAGCCCACACCCTGTTCCGTGCCGCGGCGCTTAGGGGCTCGCCCGACGATCCCGCTCTGGCCGGAATCCGTAGTACAAGCCATGTCGGACTGGCTTCGATGCGTCAGCGTCAAACCGATCCGCTTCTATCCGTCCGCAGGGCCGAGGGACCGCCTCAGTTTGATGTCCGTGGTCAGTTGGACGCTCTCCACCGCCTCTGGGTCCCGAAGCATCTGGATCAGCAGGCCAGCCGCCCGTCGGCCCATTTCCCGATGGGGCACATGGACCGTGGTCAGGGCCGGTTCGGCCAACATCGCCAGTTCGATATCGTCGAAGCCGGTGACCGAGACATCGTCTGGCACGCGCAGACCCATAGCATGCGCCGCGCGCAGGGCGCCCATGGCCAGCACGTCATTCCCGCACATCACCACTGTTGTGCCAGGGGCTTCCGCCATAATGGTCCGAAAGGCCGCTTCACCGTTTTCGATGCCATAGGGCGTTTCCACCAGCGCCAGATCATCGGCCCGCATCCCAGCCTCCGACATGGCCAACCGGATACCTTCGACCCGACCCCGGGCGCGGTCATTCGAAACGGTGGGAGCGGAAATGCAAGCGATCTTCCGATGGCCCTGTCGGATCACCAGTCGGGCGAGTTCCGCCATGGACGTCTTATTGTCGAAGCCGATGGCCGGCTGCTCCCTCCCAGCATCATGAGACCACGCCACCAGCGTCGGCACGGATTGCCGTTGCAGGAATTCATACAGCCACTGGTCGCGCTCATACCCGATCAGGAGCAAGGCGTCCGCGCCCCGGGCCACGAGGGCGCGCACCTGTTCCTCCTCCAACGCCGCTTGATACGCGGATGACGCAATCAGGAGCGTCTTGCCATGGCGCCCCAATTCCTCCTGAAACGCCTGAATGCCTCGGGCGAAAACCGCGTTCTCCATCGTTGGGATGACCGCGCCCACCGTATCCGTCTGCTTGGCGGCCAAGGCGCGGGCCCCGAAATTCGGTGTATAGCCGAGCTCCGACACGGCCTGCAGCACGCGGGCGCGGGTCTTATCAACCACCTGATCGGGCGAGTTCAGGCACCGAGACACGGTCGCCGTTGAGACTCGGGCAAGCCTCGCCACGTCGGCGAGCGTCGGCACCGGATTTCGCTCGGGCGAGGTCACCGTCTACAGCCCTTCCTTATGATCGAACAGGCGAAAAAGATCAGTCTGGATCGTCAATTGGGGACCGGCCAGGATAACGGGCCCCCTGAAAACACTCTCCAACTCAACCCCAGCCGAACCGCTCTTGCATCTCCAAATGTAAGCGCTTACAAACCACCAACGCAAGGGGGAGAAAATTGATATGACATACTCGATCACCATGTTCTCGGCGCGCCGACACCCCGGCACTTCCCGCGCTTCCTTCTGCAAAAACCTGGCGACAGGACGTGGCCAGAAATGACCCGCGAGTATCTGAAGCAAGCCACTCTCACTCCGTCTAGCGGAGCCTCGGACGTCCACGAGCTCGTCAAAGGCATCCTCGATGAGATCGAAACCGGTGGCGACGAGAAGGCCCTCGAGTACGCCCTTAAATTCGACAACTACGACGGTAGCATCCTTCTGACGGACGACGAAATCCAGACTGCCATCGCGCAGGTTCCGGAGAAGATCAAAGCCGATATCCGCTTCAGCCACGACAATGTCCGCCGCTTCGCCGAAGCGCAAAAGGCGACGCTGCAAAACGTCGAGGTAGAGATCGTGCCCGGCATGATCGCAGGCCAGAAGACGATCCCGGTCGATGCGGCAGGCTGCTACATCCCCGGTGGCCGCTATAGCCATATCGCCTCGGCGATCATGACGGTCACCACGGCCAAAGTCGCGGGCTGCAAACACATTGTGGCCTGCAGCCCACCCCGCCCCGGGATCGGCATCGCGCCTGCCATCATCTATGCCGCCCATGTCTGCGGCGTGGACAAGATCATGGCCATGGGTGGCGTGCAGGGCGTGGCCGCCATGACATTCGGTCTCTTCGGCCTGCCTAAGGCCAACATCCTGGTCGGCCCGGGCAATCAATTCGTGGCTGAGGCCAAGCGCATCCTCTTCGGGCGCGTCGGCATCGACATGATCGCGGGCCCCACGGACAGCCTGATCCTGGCCGACCAAAGCGCCGATCCCATGGTCGTCGCCACCGACCTCGTGGGCCAAGCCGAACACGGCTACAACTCCCCCGTCTGGCTCGTCACCGACAACCGTCCCCTGGCGGAAGAGGTTATGAAGCTGGTGCCTACGCTGATCGACGCACTGCCTGAGGTGAACCGCGACAACGCCACCAAGGCCTGGCGCGACTATGCCGAAGTTATCCTCTGCGCCGACCGGGAAGAGATGGCCGCGACCTCCGACGAATACGCGCCCGAACACCTCACTGTGCAGGCCAAGGATTTGGATTGGTGGCTCGACCGCTTGTCCTGTTACGGTTCTCTGTTCTTGGGCGAAGAGACGACCGTGGCCTTCGGTGACAAAGCGTCGGGCACCAATCATGTCCTGCCGACCTCTCGGGCGGCGACCTATACGGGCGGACTGTCGGTGCACAAATACATGAAGATCGTGACCTGGCAGCGCTCGACCCGCGACGGCGCCAAGCCCATCGCCGAAGCCACGGCGCGGATATCCCGGCTCGAAGGGATGGAAGGCCATGCCCGCACCGCCGACATCCGCCTGTCCAAGTTTTTCCCCGACGAGACCTTCGACCTGACGGCGGAAGACTGAGCCGTGGCGCCGTCCTGGCAGCCCGATCTGACCCGCCATGTGGCCTGCGTCCCCGGGGCCGGTTCCGGCCTCGCGCAGCGCGCGGCCCTGGCGCTCAGCCGGGCGGACGCCCGGACCTGCATCGGCCGCAATGGCGAGCGCGAGGATATTGACGGCCCCCTCCCCTTCTTCCGCTCCAACGCCAGCGGCTACGTGACCGGTCAGGTCCTGATGGTCGATGGGGGGGGCACCGCCAAATGAAAGCCCTCGTCTACACCGCACCCGAAGCTTTGGACTACCGCGACGCGCCGGAACCCATCCCGGCGGATGACCACCACCTGGTCCGCATCGATAGCGTGGGCATCTGCGGCTCTGACATGCATGCCTATCTCGGTCACGACGACCGCCGCCCGGCCCCGCTGATCCTGGGCCACGAGGGGGCTGGCACCGTCCAAGGCGGCCCGCGCCATGGCGATCGGGTCACGATCAACCCGCTGGTCACCTGTCAGACCTGCCGGGCCTGCCGCGCGGGTCGGGACAATCTCTGCGCCACCCGGCAGATCATCTCCATGCCGCCGCGCGAAGGTGCCTTTGCTCAATACGTAGCGATGCCAGACCGCAACCTGGTCACCGTCCCTGACGGCATCACGCTGGAAAGGGCCGCGCTCGCCGAGCCCGTCGCAGTCGGCTGGCACGCCGTGCGCCTCGGCATCGAAGCGCTGTCCCATGACATGGCGGAAACGGCCCTGGTCATCGGCGGCGGTGCCATCGGCGTCGCGGCTGCCATCAGCTTGATCGCCCAAGGGATCGACGCCGTGACTTTGGTGGAACCGAACGCCCTGCGCCGCACCTATCTGGATCGACTTGGGGACCTCGAAATTCTAGACCCTGAGGCGATCAAAGACCGCGTCTTCGACATCACCGTCGATTGCGTCGGCTACGACGCCACCCGCGCCACGGCCAGTGCCGCCACGCGACCGGGCGGCGTGCTCTTGCATGTGGGCCTCGGCGGCGGCATGGCTGGCCTCGACATCCGCCGGATGACCCTGCAGGAGATCACTTTCATCGGAACCTACACCTACACCGCCCAAGACTTCCGCGATACCTGCGCCGCCATGGTCGACGGCCGCCTGGGCGCGCTCGACTGGACCGAAACCCGCCCGCTCCGCGACGGTGCCCGCGCCTTCGACGACATCCGCGCCGGTCGCGTGGCGGCCCCCAAGATCATTCTCAAACCCGCATGAACGGAGACGCCCATGGCCAACCCCATCCCCAATGAAATCCCGCATCTCCTGGTTCATGAAGCCGCAGACAATGTGGGTGTCGTCGTGGTCGAAGGCCTGACCGCGGGCACCGACATGCTCTGCTGCATCACCCACGACAATTCGACCTTCCGCCTGACTGCCGGCGCCGACGTCCCCATCGGGCACAAGATCGCGCTCAAGGACCTGAAAGAGGGCGACACCGCCACGAAATATGGCGAAGATATCGGTAAGATCATCGCCGACATTCCCCAGGGCGGACATGTCCACACCCACAATTGCAAAACAAAGCGCTGGTAACCCCGCTCAAGCAGCGAAGCGGTAGCGGAACAAAGGACTGATCCCATGTCGAAATATTCCAACATGACCTTCCACGGCTACCGGCGTGAAAACGGCCGCGTGGGCGTGCGGAACCACGTGCTGATCCTGCCCGTGGACGACATCTCGAACGCCGCGTGCGAGGCAGTGGCCAACAACGTCAAAGGGACGCTGGCGATCCCCCACGCCTACGGTCGCTTGCAGTTCGGCGAGGATCTGGAGCTGCATTTCCGCACCATGATCGGCACCGGGTCCAATCCAAACGTGCACTCGGTCGTTGTCATCGGGATCGAGCCCGGCTGGACCAAGCGCATCGCCGACGGCATCCGCGAGACCGGCAAGGAAGTCGCCGAGTTCTCCATCGAGCAGAACGGCGACTTTGAGACGATCCGCGCCGCGAGCTGGGCCGCGAAAGACTTCGTGCACAAGGCCACGGAGATCCAACGCGAGGAGTGTTCGGTCAAGGAGCTTTGGGTGTCCACGAAATGCGGTGAAAGCGACACGACCACGGGTCTCGGCTCCTGCCCAACGGTCGGCAACATGTATGACAAACTGCTGCCCGAAGGGATCACCGGCTTCTTCGGCGAAACGTCAGAGATCACCGGCGCCGAGCATATCTGCAAAGAACGCGCCGCCACGCCAGAGGTCGGCGAGCGCTGGTATGCCATGTGGAAGGCTTACCAAGACGAGGTCATCTTCGCCCACCAAACCGATGACCTGTCCGACAGCCAGCCCACCAAGGGCAATATCGAAGGCGGTCTGACAACCATCGAAGAGAAAGCCCTGGGCAACCTGGAAAAAATAGGGCGGACGTCGAAATACATCGACATTCTGGAGCCAGCGGAGATGCCGAAGTCGGGTGACGGTCTCTACTTCATGGACTCGTCCTCCGCCGCCGCCGAATGCGTCACGCTCATGGCCGCGGGGGGTGCCGTGATCCACACCTTCCCCACGGGCCAGGGCAACGTCGTCGGAAACCCCATCGTCCCGGTGATCAAGATCACCGCAAACCCCCGCACCGTTCGCACCATGGGCGAGCATGTGGACGTGGACGTCTCGGGCATCCTGCGCCGCGAAATGACGATTGATGAGGCAGGCGATGAGCTCATCGACATGATCTGTCGCACCGCGAATGGCCGCAACACAGCAGCCGAGGCTCTGGGTCACCGCGAGTTCTCGGCTGT
>JBCDCS010000049.1:0-12005 GCA_039181205.1 Pseudomonadota bacterium | reverse complement strand
AGTTCTTCGCGGTTTTCCAGAAGTGCGGGGCGGCGGCTGGCGGCTTTGCCGATACAATCCTTCTTCGGGCTGATCATCCGGTCCATGCCGATGTCGAATGCGGTGACGCGGCCGGTGATTTCGGCATGGGTGATGAAGCCCTTTTCGATGCGCAGCACGTTGAGCGCCTCCATGCCGTAAGCGCCGCCGCCCAAGACCTCGGCCCGGGCCACCAATTCGCGGTAGAGCGCGTCGCCATATCGGGCGGGCACGGCGATCTCATAGGCATGTTCGCCAGAGAAAGAGATGCGGAAGAGGCGCCCGGGCGTGTCGTGAACGGTGACGTCACCGCAGGCCATGAAGGGGAAGCTCTCGTCCGTGATGGGCTCCGCGACGAGGGAGGCGATGACGCGGCGGGAGTCGGGGCCTGCCACGGCGAATTGCGCCCATTGTTCGGTGGCCGAGATGATCGCCACATCCAGGTCGGGCCGCAGGCATTGGGTGGCGAATTCCAAGTGGCGCATGACCGGGCCCGCAGCAGCGGTCGTTGTCGTCATGACGAAGTGTTCGGGGCCCAGGCGGGCCGTGGTGCCGTCATCCATGACGTGGCCGTCTTCGCGCAGCATGATCCCGTAGCGGACGCGGCCGGGTTTCAGGGTCGAGAACGTGTTGGCGTAGACGAAGTCGAGCAGCGCGGCGGCGCCGGGACCTTGGATGTCGATCTTGCCCAAGGTGGAGACGTCGGCGATGCCGACAGTTTCTCGCACCATGGTCGCTTCGCGGGTGCAGGCGGCCAGCCAGTCTTCGCCATCGCGGGGGAACCAGCCGGGGCGATACCATAGGCCGGTCTCGATCATTGGTGCGCCGCGTTGGGTGCTGGCCCGGTGCGAGGTGGTCAGGCGTTCGGGCGCGAAGCCTGCGCCTTGGGCGCCGGCGCCCATGGCCGAGATGGGAACGGGGCTGAAGGGCGGGCGGAAGGTGGTCGTGCCGGTTTCCGGGATGCTGCGGCCGGTGGCCTCGGCCAGGATGGCCAGAGCGGTGAGGTTGGAATTCTTGCCCTGGTCGGTGGCCATGCCCTGGGTCGTGTAGCGCTTCATGTGTTCGACCGAGGCGTAGTTCTCCTTGGCCGATTGGATGACGTCCTTGGTGGTGACGTCGTTCTGGAAGTCGAGCCAGGCGCGATGGCGGGCGGTCTGGGGGGCTTCGACGGACCAAAGCGGTTGGTGCGTGGTTGGCGTGTCGTTGGCGTCGGGCAGGGTGACCGGGGTCAGGGTGTGGCCTAGGGTTTCGAGTTGGATCCTGGACGCGTCGATGCCGGATCGCAGGGCGGCGGCGGTGGTGACGTGGCCGCCTGCGGCACCCGCGACATTCATGCCGGGCACGGCGTTTTCGGCGGGGAGGAAGGCGGAGAGCTCTTCGTTCCAGATCGGGCGGGCGCCGGTGTGGCTGGTCAGATGGATCGATGGGGTCCAACCGCCGGAGACAGCGAGGGCGTCGCACTCGATCCGCTCGGTGCCATCCTTGGTACGGATGGTGAGGCCGGTCAGGCCGAGGCGACCATGCGCGCGGGTGACATGGCCTTGGATCGTGCCGTCGGGTGTGCCGTCGCGGGGGTCGATGATCGCGGCGATGTCGACGCCCGCTTCGCGGAGATCGGCGGCGGTGCGGTGGCCGTCATCGGTGGTCGTGAAGATGGCGATGCGCTGGCCGGGGGCGACGCCCCAGCGATGCAGGTAGGATCGGGTGGCCGAGGCGAGCATCACGCCAGGGCGATCATTCATGGGAAACGCGATGGGGCGTTCCAGGGCGCCGGCGGCCAGGATCGTGCGCTTGGCGGCGATGCGCCAGAAGCAGTCGCGGGGCAGGTCTGGGTGCGGGTCCGCCACGTGGTGTGAGACCCGTTCGAGGGCGGCATAGGTGCCCTGGTCATAGGCGCCGGTGACGGTGGTGCGGGTGAGGATGCGGGCGCCCGCATGGCGGAGTTGCGCGGCCATGGCAGCGGCCCAGGCGGGACCGGGCTGGCCATCGATGGTCTCGGCTTCAGAGAGGAGGCGGCCGCCGAGGCGGTCCTGTTCGTCGCAGAGGATGACCGAGGCGCCGGACTTGGCCGCGGTCAGCGCCGCCATCAGGCCCGCCGGTCCACCGCCGATCACCAGGACGTCGCAATGGGCGAAAGCCTTTTCTTGTGGCCAAGGGTCCGGATCCCGGGAGAGCGCGCCCAGGCCCGCGGCGCGGCGGATCAGGGGTTCGTAGAGTTTTTCCCAGGCGGCTTTCGGCCACATGAACGTCTTGTAATAGAAGCCCGCGCCCAGAAACGGAGCCAGGAGGTCGTTGATCTGCAGGGCGTCGAATTTGAGCGACGGCCAGGCGTTCTGGCTGCGCGTGGTGAGGCCGTCGAAGACTTCTTGCACGGTGGCGCGCGTGTTCGGGATGGCACGGGCGCCAGTGTGGGTGGTGATGAGTGCGTTGGGTTCCGCGCTGTCGGCAGTGAGTGGGCCGCGGGGGCGGTGGTATTTGAAGCTGCGGCCCATGAGACGGATGCCATTAGCCAGCAGGGCAGAGGCCACGGTGTCGCCTTGGAAGGCCGGGATGGTCTGGCCGTCGAAGGTGAAGTTGAGGGGCTTTGAGCGGTCGATCTGGCCGTATCCGTCGAGCCTCATTGCGCGGCCTCATCGGTCCGCTGGACCTCTTCGACTGCGTCGCTCGCCAGGCGGACGGAGTGGATTTGATGTGTGACCGTGTCGCGCTCTACCAAGAGCCAGGCGCCGCAGCCCGCCTCGTGCTGCCAGAGATCGCGCGTGGGGCCCGCCGGGTTGTCGCGAAGATGGAGATAGGCGTCCCAGGCTTCGGGCGGAGCGTCCGCAGCGGGGCGGTTCAGATAGGTTTCGTGGCCCATATAGTAGAATTCGCGGCGGTCGCGGTCACCGCAGAGCGGGCAGGTCAGGCGCATGGGCTCGGCGCTCTTCGGTTGTTGAGAGCCCTCGTCGCTGGGATCATCATCGTCCTCAATGCAGGTTGTGCTGGCTGCCCGTCGCCTCTTCGTCGATGAGGTCGCCGCGGGCGAAGCGGTCCAGGCGGAAGCGGCTGGCGGGCGTGTGGTGGTTGTCGGTGGCGATCAAGTGCGCCAGGGAGAAGCCGGACCCGGGAACGGCTTTGAAGCCGCCATAGCACCAGCCTGCATTAACATAGAGCCCCTCGACCGGCGCCTTGTCGATGATGGGCGAGCCGTCGGGCGTCATGTCCATGATCCCACCCCAACTGCGCAGGACCTTGGCCTGGCCGATCATCGGGCACATGGCAAGGCCCGCCTCCATGATGTGTTCGGCCATGGGGAGGTTTCCGCGCGCAGCGTAGGACGCGTAGAAATCCAGGTCGCCGCCGAAGACCAACCCGCCCTTGTCGGACTGGCTGATATAGAAATGTCCCATGCCGAAGGTGACGACATTGTCGATGCAGGGCTTCAGTCCTTCGGTCACGAAAGCCTGCAGCACATGGCTTTCGATGGGCAGGCGGAGGCCGGCCATGGCGGCGACTTGGGAGGAGCGGCCGGCGACGACCATAGCGACTTTCTTGGCCTTTATCCCGCCGCGCGTGGTCTGGACGCCAGTCACCCGGCCGCCTGAGATATCGATGCCAGTGACTTTACAGTTCTGGATCAGATCGACGCCGCGCTGGTCGGCACCGCGGGCATAGCCCCAGGCCACCGCATCGTGTCGCGCTGTGCCGCCGCGCGGGTGGTAGAGGGCGCCAAGGACGGGGAAGCGCGCATTGTCATGGTCGAGCCAGGGAAGCATTCGACGCACCTGATCCCGGTCGAGCAAATGGGCGTCGTCGCCCTGGGTCACCATGGTGTTGCCGCGCCGCGCATAGGCGTCGCGCTGGCCGTCGGAATGGTACAGATTAAAGACGCCGCGCTGGGACATCATCGTGTTGTAGTTGAGCTCTTGCTCCATCCCCTCCCAGAGTTTCAGGGAATGGGAATAGAACTCCGAATTGCCCGGCATCCCGTAATTGGCGCGCACGATCGTGGTGTTGCGGCCCACATTGCCGCCACCCAGATAGCCCTTTTCGAGAACGGCCACATTGGTGATCCCATGTTCCTTGGCCAGGTAAAAGGCTGTGGCCAGCCCATGTCCGCCGCCGCCGATAATGACCACGTCATAGGCGTCTTTGGGGTCCGGAGATCGCCAATGGGGCCGCCAGCGTCGGTTGCCGGTGAGGCCCTGGGTGAGAATTTGGAAAGCGCTGAAGCGCATCGGCTGTCCCCGGCTTAGTCGGGGTCAGCCTAGCGAGACCGGCAGGCGCTGCAATGCCTTGGTGGCGACATGGGATGGTTGGTTGGCGACGATGTCAGCCGGGCAGGATCATGCGCCGATCGCTTGGATCACGGCCAGTTCGCTGGCGTATCGTCAAGGCCATCGCCGTTTGTATCCCAGATGGCTTTCGTTCCACCGCGCTGCCGAGAGGCGATCATGGAATAGGACCGGCGAACGGGCAGACCGATGTTGAATGCGGGTGCGTAGACTGCCGAGGCTTCCAGAGCGACCATATGTTCGGCGGGGCGCATCGTGGGAATGTGGTCCAGATAAGCTTGCAAGGTCGCCTGGGTTAGGGCTTCCACGTCATTGGCCCCCGTGGCGTAAGACCAAATGACCTGAACCTCGCCGCCTTGGTGGCGAAGCTGGGTCACGCGGATGAAGCTGTCGCCATCGGCTGCCGCGATGAAATCGAAGATATCGTGCAGGCCGTCGATGAATTCCGGTGTGATGAGGTCCTGACGAGAAATGACATCGCTCAGCGCGTAGCTTGCCTTGGTCAGCCCCAGCCCTTTCCGATAAGAATCGAAATAGGTGTAGATGACCAGGCAGAAGATCATCAGGACGGGCATCATGATCGCGGCTTCGACCGAAACGGCAGCGGTTTCGTTGCGCAGGAAATGCCGGAGGGTGTTTGGTGTGCGGATCATGGCGTGGCGCTGTTTTTCGGGGGTTCCACGACAAAGACGGACGATGCGACCATGCGATAGGCGCCGTCGAAGTCATCGACCAGGCGGCTGCCCAAGGGGGCTGCCGGCAAGATGGGATTGACGGCAAAGCATGCCCGGACGACGACGATCTTATTGGCCCGGTCGGTTTCGAACTGGGTCGGCGGTAGGATCGTCCGGGTTAAGTCGGCGCAGGGCGGCTGGACCGTTGGCGCATTCCAGGTCAGAGGATCGACGACGCGGAGCTCGACCATCAGGTTATCGAGGCAGTCCGGCAGGATATGGGCTTCCTGGCAGATCTTGTTCCGCATCGTGTCGGCCCCGATCGTGCTAGCGCTGTTGAGACGAATATCCCGGACGGCCAGGTCGATGCCCCGTTCCAACATGACTTGACGGGTCAGGAGCATGGACGCTTCGAAAGAGGTCAGGAAGATCAGGATGAAGACCGGCAGGACGATTACGAACTCCACGGTGGCGCCGCCGCATTCGCGGCGGTCGTCATCGGGAAAGCCGATGGCCGCGTCGAAGCGGTCCATCGTTCGTGCCGACAGGTTTCGAAGTGCCCTGCCCAGTCTCAGGGTGAGGCGAGACAAAACGGTCATTGAGTCAGCCGCAGGTTCTCAATCGCCGCCAGGATGTCAGAGAAGGCGATCGCTAGGCCTTCTTCTTGATCATCCGCGTGGATGAAGTTGGCCGGATCGCCCGTGGCCGCACATTCGCCCATCACGCGTTCGGCCCGGCTGCCCTCGCTCACCGCGAAGGCAATGGTGAACACGTTGATTCGCTCGTCTTGCGTGGCGGCCTCGCAGAGGTCGATTAGCGAGTTATCTGCCAGGGGCCGCGAGCCGTCGATAATGGTAGCGTCATGTGTCCACTGATCGGCCCGACGGTAGTGCTGTCGGGTGGTCCAATCGGCGTGCCGAAACTTGGTGTTTGCCAAGTAGTTGAGCGAATAGAGGGCAAAAAGCTCCTGATAGCTCAACTCATAGGCCTGCGACCCGCCGTAGGGCGAAGACTGGTACTGCTCCAGATGCGGAATGTAGAAGCCCGACTGATTGGGATCGCGTGAATAAACCGAGAAGCGAACATTGTCGTCCGTTTGATCATTACCCGTCGTATTGATGTTTTCCATCACGTCGTCCAGGCGGCGGTGATCCCACCAGGGTGTGAAAGCTGAGGGCTCGCCGTCCACGACAGGGATCGCGTCGGCATCGACCTGCCAGCCATCGAACCAGCGACCGGCGAGACCGTCGCAATTGTCGTGCTCCAAGAGGATCATATCACCGACACCATCTTCATTCGCGTCTTCGGCTGCCAAGTTCTGATCGCAAGTATTGATCAGGTTGCCGTCTTCATCGACGTCATCGACATCGTCGGGGATGAGCACCATGTCTTCGCGATAGACGAATACGCCCGATGGACCGCTGCGCTTGTCGGGATCGAGATTGTACTGACGGGTGTTGTCACCGTCCGTCATGATGATCAGAACTTTATCTAGGTTTGGCTTGTCCCAGGCCGCGGGCCGGCCGCGGAATGCGTCATCCACTTCACCAGCATCAATCATGTTTTCCAAGTAGGGTTGCATAGATGGGTCCAGCAGCATGGCACCGAGCTTGGCGCCAAGGTCGGTGGCTGTCCAACCGCTTGCACTCAAGCCGTTGATCGCAGTGGTCAGTTCTTCGACATTGTTAGACCAAGCGATCACAGCGCCCCGCTCATTGGAGCGGCAATGGGGGCGCTGGACGAGACCGGCCCGGTCGCTGTTTCCGGTTTCCCGGTCAAAGTGCGGCATGCGCTGGATAAAGCCAGTATCCGGCAGTGACGTTTCAGAGAACGTGGCCGGGTCGAAGGTGATGCAGTTCGACAGGTCATGATCCATGCTCATCGGTAAGAACCGGGACGTCGTGCTGCCGAGATTGACCAGGCCGTGGTACGGTACGATCGACACGGTTGTCAGATCCTCGCGGCCGAGAAGCAGGTCGTTGACGAATTTGGTCGCTTCTCTCTTCAGGCTGGCGATCTTATTGCCACCCATAGAGCCGGAGATGTCGAGCACCAGGGCAACTTCCAGTTCAGAGTATTCCTGGTTCGCGCTAGCTCGAACGGTTTGGGTCAGCCGGTCTTGTCCGAACATGTCGATGAAGATGCTTTCGGTGTCTGACCGTGCGGAAAAGCTCACGGATTTGGACCCGTCCTCGTTCTCGATCATGGCGACGTCGATCAGATCTTCGTCCATGCCGGCGGCACGCAGGTAGTTGCGAGCGATTGCCCGGGCCTCGTCACTTTCGTCCAGCGCTGCTGCAGCAAGGACTGCCCGGTCCACCGTCGCCTGCAGTTCAGCGCGATCCGATTCGGCGCGCATCAGGTCGATGGCGATGCCCGCGCCCATGACCATCATCACGAAAATGAACAAACCGAAAATGGTCATTGCACCATCTTCTTCGGCTTGGAAGTTCTTGAGAAGCCAACGCTTCTGGTTATGATTCTCTATAATTTTCAGCATGGAATTCACCGGGGGCAGACCGTAAACCATAAAAAAATCGACCTTCTAATGGATCGCACCGTCCTTCCTTGCGCGTTCGAACGGCTATGTTCAGGCTCAAATGGGGTGAAATCATGGCCATGTTCCCTGCACGCGAACGATTCTTGCGAAGCGTTTATCGCTGTTGCCAAGTTCGCGTGGAGTAGCGATCCCTGGTCCTGGAGAGATCCAGCCGGGAGGAATGGAAGATGGGTCAGACGGGATTTAGCGCGTCGGTGAACGCGATGTACGATCGCGCGGTTGCGCTCATGGACCTGTCGCCGGGTTTGGCCGACAAGATCAGGGTCTGCAACGCGACCTATACCGTGCGTTTCGGCGTTCGTTTGCGCGGGGGGATCCACACCTTCACCGGCTATCGCAGCGTGCATTCCGAGCACATGGAGCCAGTGAAAGGTGGCATCCGCTATTCGTTGGCCGTGCACCAGGATGAAGTCGAGGCTCTGGCGGCCCTGATGACCTATAAATGCGCGCTGGTAGAGACGCCGTTCGGTGGTTCCAAGGGCGGGTTGTGCATCGACCCCCGAGCATGGGAGCCGCACGAGATGGAGCAGATCACCCGCCGCTTCGCCTACGAATTGACCAAGCGGGACATGATCAACCCCGCCCAGAACGTCCCCGCCCCCGACATGGGCACCGGCGAACGCGAAATGGCCTGGATCCAGGATCAGTACCAGCGGATGAACACGACCGACATCAATGGACGCGCGTGCGTCACCGGTAAGCCGCTCAATGCCGGCGGCATCGCCGGACGGGTCGAGGCGACTGGGCGGGGCGTGCAATACGCCCTGCGGGAATTCTTCCGCCATGACGAGGATAAGGCAGCGGCCGGCCTGTCCGGCACGCTGGAAGGCAAGCGGATCATCGTCCAGGGATTGGGCAATGTGGGCTTCCATGCCGCCAGTTTTCTGGAGCGTGAGGACGGCGCCAAGGTCATCGGCATCATTGAGCGCGATGGCGCGATCTTCAAAGCCGACGGTCTGGAGGTCGACTTGGTCCATCTGCACATCCAGGAGCATGGCGGCGTGAAGGGCTTTCCCGGCGCAATGTATGACCCGGACGGGACCAAGTTGCTGGAAGCGGAATGCGATATCCTGATCCCGGCGGCGTTGGAGGGGGTCATCCATACGGGCAATGCCGAGCGTGTTCAGGCACCGTTGATCATCGAGGCGGCGAACGGGCCGATCACTGCGGAAGCCAACGATATACTGGTTCGCAAAGGCTGCGTGATCATCCCTGATCTCTACGCCAATGCCGGGGGCGTGACGGTCAGCTATTTCGAATGGGTGAAGAACTTGAGCCATATCCGCTTCGGTCGGATGCAGCGCCGGGCGGAGGAGGCGCGCCACCAAGTGCTGGTGGACGAGTTGGAGCGGCTGTCGCGCAACAAGGAAGTGCCCTGGACGCTGTCGGACAATTTCAAGCGCGACTACCTGCGTGGGGCGGGTGAGTTAGAGCTGGTGCGCTCGGGTCTCGATGACACCATGCGCGGCGCCTATGGCGCCATGCGGGAGGTGTGGCATCGGCGGAACGACGTGGCGGATTTGCGGACGGCGGGTTTCCTCGTGTCCATCGACCGGATCGCGGCGAGCTATCAGGCGAAGGGTTTGTAAGAAAAACTGGCCTAAGCTATTCTCCACAACTTAGGCAGTCGGCTCTTCTCTTGGGGGATCACCTATCTCCGTCGAAAAGAACTCAGAGACATGGCCCTGAAACTGAGGGACTGTGTCGGTTCGAGTGATGAACTCCGTCTGATCCATTAGACGCCAAGTCTGGCCCTCATCACCGAACGAGATGATGTCGACTTGCTCCCGACTGATGGGGGCTGCGAAGAGCCGGGAAAAACGCCCGTTTCTGAGGGCATAGATTCGATCCCACACGAAGTCATTTTCCGAGTAGTGCAGTCCGAGTTCTTCCTCAATCTCACGAATCACGGCCTCTACAGCGCTCTCGCCTTGACCGACGCCTCCGCCGGGAAGGTCCCAACGGTTCGGGAAGGGGATGCTTGGATCGTCGTCCCGTAAGATCGTCAGGATCGACTGGCCCAGATAGAGAACGGCCTTGGCTCCCGTAATCTTCGGTTCATGTTCGAGCATGGAAAATCTTCTCGTCCACTTGGGTCGTATCTTCAATCCCAGGTGGGCCTTGGCTGGCGATTGAGATCTTCGACCGTTGGTCCTCTTCAGGCGGTCTCCAGCACTTCGACCGAGAGGATGGTCGGCAGGTGCCGCGCGATCTCGTCCCAATTGTCGCCCTCATCTGTGCTGGCGAAAATCGAGCCGCTGTTGGTGCCGAAATAGATCCCGGCGGGGTCCGCCGTGTCTCCGGCCATGGCCTGTCGCAGGACGGTGAAGAAGCAGGCTTTCTGGGGCAGACCATTGCGGAGGGGCTGCCAGGTCTGACCGGAATCGCGTGATCGCCAGACGGCCGCTGCCGCATCGGGAGGAAAGCGGCCGACGCTGTCGCCATTGAGCGGTAGCGTCCAGAGCGTCTGCGGATCGCGGGGATGGACGCGAATGGGGAAGCCGAAGGTGGAGGGCAGGCCTTCGGTGATGTCGTCCCAGCTGCGCCCGCCATTGGTGGATCGCCATACGCCGTGGTGGTTCTGCTGATAGAGTAAATCCGTTTCCCCCGCGGCGCGCACCATGTTGTGGACGCAGTGCCCGGTTTCCCCGTCGCGGGGGGCGGCGGGGTGGTCGTGATGGCCGCAGGCTTCGGCATTGGACAGGCGGTTGCGGCGATGCCAGCTTTCCCCACCATCTTCGGTGGCGAAGACACCTGCGGCTGAGATACCGATCCAGAGCTTATCGGCATCGGCCGGGTCGGAGACAATGGTGTGCAGCACCAGGCCGGCGCCTCCGGGGTTCCAATCCTTGGCGGAAGGATGGTTGGTCAGGGCCTCGATCTTTTCCCACGTGGCGCCGCCATTGGTGCTCCGCAGAAGCCCGGCCGGCTTGGTGCCCGCATAGAGCGCGCCGTGGGACAGGCTCAGAGACCAAATCTGGTCGAATTCTTCATCGAAGGGATGGTTCGCCCCAGTCCAGCCGATCATCGAGGCGAAGTTCGGGTCCTTCTCGGCCCAGTCATCACGCTCGCCACGGCAGAGCCGGGTGACGTCCCACGTCGCACCGCCATCGGCCGAGCGCCAGACACCGGCGCCTTCCCAATCGCCACCGCCGCCGGCCCAGATGGTGCCGGTCTCCGGATCGCCGATCATGTGGTTGATGGGCCAGCCATCGCAATGGGGGCCGTCGATGGTCCAGTCTTTTCGATCGGACGTGCCGAGAACGCGGAACGCGCCCTTCGTGGTTCCCACCAAGATGGTCACGTTCCGCTCCGGCATCGCCGCCTCCCCGGCTGGACTGCGACATTCTAGCACAGGTTGCCATCCGTCACAAACCCGTGAGCGATGACCGGCCGGGCGGCGGATCACTCCGCTGGTTTGCGGACTTCTTCGGCGGCGGCCTCGTCTTCGCCGAAGCGGTTGAGGAGGGCACTTTCCAGGTCTTTGTTGTAGTCGCGGGCGCGGGCCGTGTAGGCCGCGTTCTGGGTTATCGGTACGCCCGGCTCCCAAAGCTTGGCCAGGTCCAGCAGCATCTCCCGGTCGTGTCGATAATAGGCTTCTCGTGCCTCGAAGGCTTCGGTTTCGGACCAGCCCATCTGTTCCAGGACATAGCGGCCGGCGCGCAGGGAACTGTCGAACATCTCCCGCACGATGTCATTGGCGCCTGCGCGGTAGAGTTCGTAGACATGGATGCGATCGTAGGCGCGGGCGATGACGTGGATATCGGGGTTGGCCGCCTTGGCCATTTTGGTCAGCCGCAGTGCGTCGGCCCTGTCATCGAGCGCGACGACGAGGACTTTGGCGTCGCGCAGCCCGGCCGCTTCCAGCAATTCTCGCCGGGTCGGGTCGCCCATATAGGTCTTCACGCCGAAATTGCGGAGAAGCTGGATGGTCTCAAGGTCGCGATCCAGGACGACCGTTTTCACGCCCGCGCTTTGCAGCATGCGGTGGACGACTTGGCCGAAGCGGCCGACGCCCGCGATGATGACATCGGTGCCCTCTTCATCGATCTCGTCATCCGGGATCGCATCGCCGGCGTGGCGAGATCTGGTGGCCAGGTATTCGTAGAGGATGAAGAGAAGCGGCGTCGCCAACATCGACAACGCGATGACCAGCAGAACGATGGACGACAATTCTTGCCCGAAGACGCCTTCGGTGACGGCGACGGAAACTAGGACGAAGCCGAATTCACCGGCCTGGGCGAGGCTGAGGGTGAAGAGCAATCGGTCGCTGCCCCGGATCCGAAAGACGAGTGCCAGTATGAAGAGGACCGCGCACTTGAGCAGAATCAGGCCAATCACAAGGCCCAACATGGTCAGCGGGGCCGACAGGAACGTGCCGAAATTGATCCCGGCGCCGACGGTGATGAAGAAGAGACCGAGCAGGATGCCTTTGAAGGGTTCGATATCGGCTTCGAGTTCGTGCCGGAATTCCGAGTT
>JBCDCS010000048.1:0-12097 GCA_039181205.1 Pseudomonadota bacterium | reverse complement strand
GGGAAGGTCGGCACGCCCTCGAACATCACCGTCGTCGCCCCGTTCGCGAGCGGGCCGTAGACGATGTAGCTGTGCCCGGTCACCCAGCCGACATCGGCGGTGCACCAGAAGATGTCCCCCTCGTGGTAGTCGAAGACCAATTCGTGGGTCATCGCCGCATAGACCAGATACCCACCTGTCGTATGAACAACCCCCTTCGGCTGCCCCGTCGACCCCGACGTATACAGGATGAACAACGGATCCTCGGCATTCATCTCGGCTGGCACCTGGTGGTCATCCGCCTCCAACCGCATCTCGTTGTAGTCGAAATCCCGATCCGCGACCCAGGTCGTCTGACCCCCGGTCCGCTTCACAACCAACATCTTGCAGGGATGCATCACATGCAGCATCGCCGCGTCGGCGTTCGACTTGAGCGGCGTCTCGCGCCCGCCCCGCGGGGCGTAGTCGGCCGTGATCACCAGTTTCGCATCGCAGCCATTGATCCGCGCCGCCAAGGCGTCGGGCGAAAAACCCGCGAACACGATGGAATGGATCGCCCCGATCCGGGCGCAAGCCAGCATCGCATAGGCCGCTTCGGGGATCATCGGCAGGTAGAGGACCACCCGGTCCCCCCGCCGCACGCCGAGCTCTTCCAGGATGTTGGCCATCCGGCACACTTCGGCGTGCAATTCCTTGTACGTGATGTGCTTTGCCGGGGTCGATGGATCGTCCGGCTCCCAGATGATCGCCGTCTGATCGGCGCGGGTCGCCAGATGCCGATCGATGCAATTGGCGGAGACGTTCAGCGTCCCATCTTCGAACCATTTGATCGACACCTGACCCAGCGTGAAATCGGTGTTCTTCACCTTCGTGTAGGGCTTGATCCAGTCCAGCCGCTTGCCTTCCTCGCCCCAAAACGTCTCCGGATCGGCAATCGAAGCGGCATATCTTGACCGGTAACTATTGGCATCTACATGTGGCTGAGGGAGTAGACCTTGTCCTGGGCCGTCAGTCGCGCCGTCGAAGCTGTGGTCCGTGTCCATGGTCATCCTCCTGCCGATATCCGCGGAGGGGTAGAGACGGCCTCTTGCGCAGCCGCCGACCATCATCCTCCGTAGTCAACACACTACGGTATCTTGATCGTTGGGCTTAGTATCCAACTGAGAACAAGCATAAATCTTGTAAATTTCTGCACAGTCGTTTTGGGCTTTTGTAAATCTCGGAGCTCGCCGCTTTCTTTTGCGGTCTGATTTCAGGCCGTTGACTGTTAAGAGAATTGCAACAGTCCGACTGTCTGACGCGTCGAACACCCCGTCTTTTGGGATAAAGCCAGCGGCCGCAAATCAGCACATCGCCCAAGGCATCGATGCGGCTCTCGCAGTGGCAGCGCTAACGATGTGACGCTGCGTCATAGTTGGAAGACCGATTCGAAACCACCGAACGGCTCAGGCCCAGACCGCCCGAAAATCCTGCTGGTAGCCTTCCTCTGCGAGCCCCGCGCTGGTCGCCACCAGCGCGCCCAGCCGGCCCAGTTCGTCGCCGCATTTCGCCGCCGCGCCGTTCCCGCCGCAGAGCGCGGTGATCCCGGGCCCGGCCGCGTCGATATAGGGGTAGCCAGTCTCGCTCCAGACCACTGCGCAGGGCCCCACATGCTCCGCCTCGACGGTCAGCCCCGGCAGAACCTGCCGCATCTCGGCCAGCAGCCGCTCCCCCACCTCCCGGTCGCCGCCGCTTGCGAACCAGGCCTGCATATCTTCGGCCGTCTCCACCGTCGGTGACGCCACCTCGCCGCCGATCTTCAGGTAGAGCCGTCCATCCGGATACCGCACCGGCGGCAGCATATAGAGCTCATAGGCCCAACCCTCCGGCACCCAGATCATCGACGGCATGTCCTTCAGCCTGGCACCCTCGGCCTCGCTCAGCCGCGCAAAGGCAATGGTCCGGCCCCAGACCTTCAGTTTCGGTCGCTGGGGCAACAGCCCATCCGACACCGCATGGGGGCCCGTCGCGACGATCAGATGTCCGCCCGACAGACCCGTCCCGTCGGCCAGCGTCACGTCCTGACCGTCCCGGCCCACGGCCGCCTGCCCGAACACCGTGGCACCCGCCGCTTCCGCCAAAGCCGTCTGTGCCGCGCGCATGGCCCGCGGGTCCATCCATCCGCCACCGGTCGCCTCATAACTGGCGCGCGACCCGCCCGGCACCGCGATCCCGAGCCGCGCTAGAACGGCGTCCGCGTCCATCACCTCCGGCGCATCCTCCAGCCCCCCGGCCACCGCCAGGAACCCCTCCGTGAACCCGGCCAGATCGCCAGTCGCAGGCCCCGCCATCAGCGCGCCCACCTCGTGAAACACCGTCTGCCCGGACCGCGCCTCGATCTCCCGGTACCGGGCAATCGACCGCCGCGACGCCAGCGACCAATCCGGGTCATGCGCCACCCGCCGGGTGATCCGCGCCGCATCCCAATGGCTGGCGAAGGGTCCGTCATGGTGCGCGGGATCCGCAGCCTCAGGCGCCGCCACCAGAGCCACCGAATGGCCCGCCTCCGCCAGATACCGCGCGCAGGGCGCCCCCATCATGCCGCCGCCGATGACGATGAAATCGAAGGTCCTCATAGCCGGCACTCTGCCCGGAAATCTGGCCGCGTCCAGCGCCAAGCGCGCGGGCCAATCCCAGGACGAAGACATTCAAAGGCGCGCCCAAAATGGGGACGGGACCGGCATCTGCCTAAAATTCGCTCGGCCCGCGGTCAGATCGCGTCGAACGGCTGGGTCTGCCGGAGAATCGGGTTGACACCTGTCTGATCTTGTTACGACACTCGATATTGAAACGTTTCAATTAGACGGCACCGGGGGCTATTGGTGGATAAACTCAAGCTTCACATGAAGGGGGTCGTGAAGCGCTTCGGCGGCGTCGTTGCCCTCGATAGAGTGGATTTCGAGCTTCGCGCGGGCGAGGTGATGGCCCTTGTCGGCGACAACGGCGCGGGCAAATCCACACTGATCAAAGCGTTGGCCGGCGCCCATCCCCCGGACCAGGGAACCATCGAAATCGATGGCGAGGCCGTCAGCTTCGCCTCCCCGCAAGACGCCTGGGCCCGCGGTGTGGCCACGATCTTCCAGGAACTCGCGCTGGCCGGAAAGATGACCATCGCCGACAACATCTTCCTGGGCCGGGAACTGACGAAGACGATTGCCGGTATCAAGTTCCTCGACCGCCGCGCCATGCACCAGCGCAGCCGGGAACTGCTGGACGAACTCGATGTCTCCGTCCCCGACATCCACGCCTGGACCGAATATCTGTCGGGCGGGCAAAGGCAGGGCGTGGCCATCGCCCGGGCGCTGAACATCGACGCCGACATCATCGTCATGGACGAACCGACCGCCGCGCTCGCCGTCGCCGAAGTCCGCAAAGTTCTGGAGTTTATCAAGACCCTGCGGCGGCAGGGCAAATCCGTCGTCCTGATCTCTCACAACGTCCAAGACGTGATGGAGGTCTCCGACCGGATCACCGTGCTCCGCCGCGGTCGCCGCATCGCGATGCTCGAAACCGCCGAGACCACCCCGGAGGAAGTCGTCGGATACATCACCGGTGCCGCCCTCGTCGGCCAGGACACATCCCCCAACCCAACGCCAGCCAACACCCAACGAATGGAGGTATGACAATGTCTTACAAAGGAATGCTTGTGGGCTCCGCGCTCCTGGGCCTGTCGGTCTCCGGCCCGGCCTTCGCGCAGGACGACACGACCCAAATCGCGTTCATTCCGCAGATCGCGGGGATCCCCTATTACGTCGCCATGCGCGAAGGCGCCGAACGTGCCGCGGCCGAGCTCGGCGTCGAATACGTCCAGGAGGGCCCGACCAGCACCAACGCCGCCGACCAGTTGCGGATTTTCGAAAGCTTCGTGAACCAGGGCTTCGACGTCATCTCGATCTCCCCGCTGGACGAAGAAACCCTCAAGCCCGCCATCACCCGGGCGCGCGAGGCGGGGATCATCGTGCTGACCTCCGATGCCGACGCCCCCGGCAGCGATCGCCAATACTTCGTCGCGCAGGCCCTGGACCAGGATCTTGGATACACCCTGCTCGATGAGGCCGTCGCTCGCGTCGGCGACAGCGGCAAGATCGCTATCGTCTCGGACTCGCCCACGATCCAGTCCATGCAAAACTGGATCGCCGCCATACAGGAACGGGCCGAGACGGCCTATCCCGAAATCGAAATCGTCTCCGTCGATCACACCGATGGCACGGCCCAGCGCGCCTACCAGTTCGCCACCGACGCCATGACCCGCAACCCGGACCTCAAGGCGGTCCTGGGGATGGCGTCGACCACCTGTCCCGGCATCGCCCAGGCGGTCGAGGCCGCAGGCGTGATCGGCGATGTGCTCAGCGCCGGGTATTGTTCGCCCAACACGGCCCGCAGCTACATCAAGTCCGGCGCCATGCCGTTCTCGGTGCTCTGGAACCCGGCCGATCTCGGCTACCTAACGGTCTGGGTCGCCGATTACCTGGTCGATGGTGGCGAAATCACCGGCGATCTGACGGTGCCGGGCCTCGACGCCCCGGTCCGCTACATCGCCGAAAGTGACATCCTGCTGCTTGGTCCGCCCTCCGTCTTCACGGAAGAAAACGTCGACGAGTTCGACTTCTAGAACCGGCGTGACCGACATCCTCGCACCCACCGCCCCCCGGCCGTTTCGCCTCGGCCGGGAGGTTCTTTTGCTCGGCGCGCTGATCGTCCTCTGCACGATTTTCGCGTTCCAATCCGAGTTCTTTCTGACCGAACGCAATCTCACGACCATCCTGCGCAATTCGGTCGATCTGGCCGTGATCTGCGCCGGTATGACGATCATCATCATCCTGGGCGGGATCGATGTCAGTGTGGGCGGTATCTTGGCCGTCTCCGCCGTGCTGATCGGACGCGCCTACCAGTACGGCATGCCGGATTGGGTCGTCGTGCCCTTGGGCCTCGCGGCCGGCGCAATCCTGGGCGCGATGAATGGCGCCATCATCGCCAGAACCCGCGTGCCGCCCATCGTGGCCACTCTGGGCACCATGTATATCTACATCGCCGTTCTGTTCCTGGTGATCGGCGGCGTCTGGATCAGCGGCTTGCCCAGCACTTTGTCCTTCCTGATCCTGGGGGAATTCGCGGGCCTTCCGGCGGGCATCTACGTCATCGGGGTCACCTATCTCTTCTCTTGGCTCCTTCTCCGCCGGACCCCCTGGGGCCAACGGGTCGTGGCCATCGGCTGCGATGAGGCGTCGGCCCGGCTCGTCGGCATCCCCATCGAGAAGACGAAGATTCAGGCCTACGCGCTCATCGGCCTCCTCGCGGGCCTGGCCGCCGTGCTCTATGTGGCGCGACTGCGGAACGTCGAAGTCAATATCGGCACCAACATCGCGCTCGAGGCCATTGCCGCCACCATCCTCGGGGGCGCCAATATCAGGGGCGGCGTCGGCAGCTTGATCGGCGCCTTGATGGGGGTTCTGTTCATCAAGATCACCCAGAACGGTCTGGTCCTGATCGGCGTCTCATCGCTCTGGGAAACTGTGGTGATCGGTGGCCTGTTGATCGTGGTGCTGGTGCTGGACGCCCTGGAAGGCAAGCGAACGCGATGAGGGACCCACTCACACAACGCCTCTGGTTTCTCCTGGGTCTCCTCGCCGCGGCGGGCCTTGCGGGCGCATTGCTGTCCCCCCATTTCCTGCAGGCCTCCACCGTGGGGTTTCTGCTGCAATACGTGCCCGTGCTCGGGGTCCTGGGGCTTGCCCAGACCCTGATCATGTTGTCGGGCGGCCCCGGCATCGACCTGTCCATCGGTGCGATGATGTCTCTCGTCGGGCTCGCCATCGCCGCCCTCTTCGGCATGGGGGTCCCGCTTCTGCTCGCCTGTCTGATCGGCCTTCTGCTGGGCGGTCTGCTTGGTGCGGTCAACGCGACCCTCGTCTGCGTCTTTCAGGTTCCTTCCCTGATGGGTACGCTGGCAACCTTCTTCGCCTATTCCGGGCTCGCCCTGGCCCTGACGGGCGGATCGCCCATCGGCGGCCTGCCGGATTGGTTCGCCGTGCTGGCCCAGGGCCGGTTCCTGGGCATCCCGGTCCATATGTGGGTCATCTTCGTGCCCATGGCGATCGCGCTTCATGTTCTGCTCGCCCATACCCGCATCGGCACGCATATCTATGCCGCCGGCAATGACGAACGGGCGGCGTTCCTGTCGGGTGTCAAAGTCTGGCGCCTGCGCTTCGGGCTCTATTGCCTGAGCGGTGTCATCGCCGGTGTCGCGGCGATCATGACGCTATCCTGGTTCCAGGCCGCCCGCCCCGATGCGGGGGATGGAATGGAACTCCTGTCTGTGACCATTGCCGTCCTTGGCGGCACCCACATCTTCGGCGGGATCGGCCGGATATCGGGAACCGTGCTGGCCGTGCTGATCGTGACCACGCTTCAGGTGGCGTTCCAACTGGCCAACATTTCCCAGGCGTGGCAGCTGGCGGCCATCGGCATCCTTCTGATCGGCAGTGTCGTCATCGACAACGCCGTCGCCGACAAGCTGCGCGCCCGCCTGGCGCGCTCAGGCGGCTGATCATAGGGCGCGCCAGTCAAACAGCGTCTTCTGAACCGCCGCCGCCTCCGACCCTTGGCCCGGGTCGGTCACGTCCAGGTCCCGGGCCTCGGCCACGGCAAGGCACAGCGCCTGAGCCTGCAGGCCCGCGGCCAACGCCGCGTCCAGCGGTGATGTCCACCGATCCAGACCGGCTCGGATCACGTGAAGCCCCAGCCGCCCCAGCTCCGGCGCCAACGCCGCCGTCCGGGCATCGGCGGGCCCCGAACTGCCACAGAGCACCGCAAGATCCCCCGGCCGCGGCACAAACAGACCACCATGGGCGAAGTTCTCCGCTTCGAAGGACCAGGCATCCAGGCCGCCCGCCTCGTGCAGCTTCGCCGCGCCGAAATTGGCGGAGCCCAGGGCAGATCCGCCACCCAGGAAGGAAAACCTGGCCTCGGGGGTCAGCCCGCCAACCACGTCCCGCGCGGTCTCCAGCGCCGGCGCCGTTGCCTCGGAAAAGACCGCTCCGACTTGTCCCGCTGGGACATCGGCGAACAGCGCGGCCAGCGCCACAAGCGTCACGTGGTAATCGAGCCCATGCGGGATCGCCCGGCTGATCGGCGTGTAGGGCAGAATGAGCCTGTCATCGGCTGCTTCTCCCAGCGCGCTCTCGGCGTTCAGCGTGATCGCAATCGTCCGGGCCCCGCGCTGGGACGCCATCTCCAAGGCTTCAACCGTTCGCTTCGTCGATCCGGAAATCGAGATGCCGATGACGGTATCGCCTTCTGCAATCGGGGCGTCCCACAGCATCTCCGCCGCGCTGGCTGGCCTCAGATCGTAGCCCGCCCGCCGCGCATAGAACCCCAGCGCCTGCGCCGCAAAGAGGCTGTCGCCGCAGCCACCCGCCCAAACGGGACGACCGGGGTTGGGCCGCATGTCGGCAGCCGCCGCCGTCAGCCGCTCGGCAATCTCCGGCATCAGGACGGGCTGCTCGTCCAATTCACGTTGCATCAAGGCATGGCTCTCAGCTGGACCCATGGAACCCCTCCTCAAGCACCGCGCTGCTCCAACGCGGCCGCGAGGTCGGCTGGCGCAACCGGGCCGACTTCCGTCAGAAGGTGGGTCACGAGTTCAGGCGGAACCATCTCCAATTCCGGTGCGTCGGTTCCGGCCGTCTCTCCGTCCCGCAGCAGGAAATCGTAACTGCGAACACCGGGCGGCGGAACGTCTCGGGCCGTTTTGCTGCCCACCTTGAACAGATCGGCCGCGCCATAGACCGGAACACCATGGGCCGTCCCGGCGCGCGCGGCCGAAATCGACCCGATCGTGTTCAGAACGCCCCCATCAAGGCTCACGCTTTCCGCGCCCAGCAGCACCGCATCAGACTGCCCCACTGCCCAGTCGATCGCCCCATCCGGCAGGAAGCCGATCTCGAACCCCTGGCCCGACAGCGCCGCAAGATAGCGCCGCCCCCCATCAATCGCCCGACTTTCAGGGATCAGCACTCGTTCGAGACGGGGAGCCATGGCCAGCACGATGTCGGCGACCGTGCTGGAATAATCGAAGATCAGCGGGATGCGGCACGCGGCCAACACCTGCACCGCCCGCTCGACCAAGTCCCTGCGCCGGGCTTTCGCCTCCGCGCCCCACCGGACTGCCCGATCCGCCAGAAGCTCCGCCGCCTCCGCCCCGGACAGGTCGGCGACGCCCGCCATCTGCCAACCCAAAGCATTGGCCACGATCGGCGCCGCCACCCCCCGAGTCCCGGCGATGAACTCCCCCACCACCAGCGCCTCGTCGCGCGACGTCTCGGTTTTCCCGGCGGCGATCCGGGCGGTCAGCGACAGCGCCAGGGTCACGTGGTTCGACGCCCCCAACTGACCCTCATCGACGATGTCCAACAGACCCGCCATGGTGTCGTCGCTCGGTGCGGGCAATCCTTTGGCGTCCAGAATCCCCAGGATGTCGAAGCGGCGATCAGGCACGTCGCGTCTCCCGTGTCCCAGCCTCAAGAAGCCGCAGCGTCTCGGCCCGCGTCGGAAGTCCTGCCTGCGCGCCGAACTGGGACGTCGACAGCGCCGCTGCCGCGTTGGCGAACCGCAACGCATCTCCGTCTGGCGCGCCGCCTAATCGGGCATGCAGAAACGCCGCCGCGAAGGCGTCGCCCGCGCCCGATGTATCCAGCACGCCGACCTGATGCCCCGGCACGGCCAGCACCTCGCTGCCCTTCTCAAGGCGCGCGCCATCCTCACCGAGCGTCGTCACCAAAGTCCTGCCGTCACGCAGCGGCAGCTCGCCCATCAGGCGCTCCACTTCGACCCGACTTTGTCGGCTGATGAAGAGCAAGTCCATCGACCCGATCAGACCCGCCAAGGCGGTCCGGTCGTCCGGCAAGTCCGCCGCTTCCAGGTCCAGCGACAGCGTGGCACCCGCCGCCTTGGCCAGGGCCACCACGCGATCCGCCAGCGCGGGCTCGGTGAAGGTCAGATGAACATGGGCCACACCCTCGAAGACCGATGCCGTGATGTCGTCGGGTCGCGGCAAGTAGGCGTCGCTCAGAACCTTGACCAAGGATTTCTCGCCGCGATCGTCCACCATGATCACGCAAAAGAACGTCGCCGTTCCGGCGCGTTTGACGACATGGTCCAGGTTGATCCCCTCGGCGCGGAGCGCATCCAACGCCTCCCGCCCCATCGCATCGTCGCCCACTGCGCCGACCAGGCGCACAGGTGTCCCCAACCGGCTCGCACCGACAGCGACATTGGCCGCCATCCCACCTGGGGTTCGGGCGACATGGCGGCCGTCCACTTTTTCATCGGGGCCGGGCGGTCGCGCGACCCGCACGACAAGGTCCATGTCGATATCGCCGACACACAGAAGAACCGGACCCCGCGATGCGCTCACGTCTGGCTCTCCAACATCTCCGCCGCGAGTGTGGAGTCGATGTCGCCCGCCCGCGGCAGCAATCCCTGCGCCCCCAAAGCCCCCAGCGACAGACTCGCGCCATGAACCGCGTGGATCAGCGCGGCTTCGGGATCGCCCCGGGACAACCAGGACCCAAGGAATATCCCGGCCAAGGCGTCCCCGGCTCCGGTCGCATCGACCACATCCGTCTCGGGCGCCGGGACTTCGAAAGGGGGCATCCCTGGCCTCAGAAGCAATGCGCCGGCGGACCCGCGGGTCAGGATAACGGCCCTACAGACTGGATCGTCGGATCGATCTAAGATGCTCTCCGGTCGCGCCTGCAAGCCACTGTCGTCTTTCGCCATCTCGGCAAAGGCGTCCTGGCTCAGCAGCATCAGGTCGAACATCCCCATCAAGTCGTCCAGATGCGCCAGCGTGGCGCGGTCCTGGGGCAGCCCGGCGGAATGAAAAGACAGGCTGTGGCCCGCCTCGCGCAGCGCCCTATGGGCCTTCGCCGCGGTCTCCAGGTGAAAGCCATCGAAATGCACGCACGACGCACCGCCCACATCGTCCTCTTGTCCAAGATGCCGGGAGACGAGGTCCACCGGCACCTGGAGCGGTTCGTTCAGGATCGTGCGCTGCCCCTCCCCATCGACCAGCACGATGCAGCGCGACAGCCGCCGGCCCCGCTGCTGCACGGTCCCGCTGGCATCGATGCCCCGTTGGGCCAGTTCCTCCAAGGCCCAGTCGCTGTCGGCATCGTCCCCCACATGGCTGACGATTTCCACGTGAACGTCCAGCGGCGCGCCCAACCCGGCGGCAAAAGCGGCCACATTCGCGGCAGGCCCGCCCAGCATCTTCTCGATACCGTTCGAGGTGACCCGCGATCCGGCCGGCGGGACCCGGTCGATGGACACCATGTAGTCAATCGACAGATAGCCCACGGTTACCAGCCTCGGGTAACGGGGCCGGGTGTCCGACGCCTTCCCAGGTCGCCGCGCGATCAGCGACCGGGCAAGGCTGTTGGGCCGGTAATCCAGCTCGGCCACCGCGGCATTCACCGCCTGGACCGTCGAAGCCGTTGCCCCCTTGCTGGAATTCAACACATGGGAGACGGTGCCGATCGACACGCCCGCCAATCGGGCGACGTCCTTCATCGTCGCGCGCCGCCGCTGGTTCTTCTGGTCCCGTTCCATCTGAGTTATCGTACCGGCAAGCCGTTCTTGTCATGCTTTGGTGGGGAAGCGAGCGGACCAGTGCAGCGGCTGCCTGCTTCAGATTGAAACGTTTCAACAGATTGTGCCGGGTGTCAATCGAACGATTTGAAGCGCCGGAATGCTCAGGTGTGACCTGACGCGGAAACAGGGTCCGCCAACCGATATCCATCTAGTGGCTGCGCGCCCCTAAGTGCCATCATGGCGAAGCGTGCCAAGGGTGCTCTACAGCCTACTGCGGCCGGCCTCCCTCGTATCGGCTGTGTCAGACGCTTCTTACGCAGACTAGCGGCGTCGGGTTTCTCAGGCGGTCACGGTTTCCCGCAGCGTCTCGATCATCAGCGCCACATTGTCCGGGTCCGCATCCGGCGTGATCCCATGGCCCAGATTGAAGATATGCGGTCCCCTCGAAAACGCCTCGCGAATGCGCCGCACCTCCGACACCAGAGCCTGGCCCCCGGTTACCATGTGGGACGAGGCCAGATTGCCTTGCACGCAGCCATCTACCTGCACATGCTCCGTGGCCCATTCCGCGGCGACGGAATTGTCCAGCGCCACGCAATCGGCCCCGGTTTTCGAATGGAACCCGATGTATCCGTCCCCTGCCTCGCGCGGGAAGGCGATCACCGGCAGGCCCGGATGCCGCGCCTTCAACTCTCCGATGATCCGCTTGGCGGGCGCGACGGCATAGCGTTCGAACGCCTCGCCCTTCAGCGATCCGGCCCAACTGTCGAACAATTTCACCGTCTCGGCGCCCGCCTGCACCTGCATATCCAGATATTCAATGGTGGCGTCCGTCAGCCGCTCCATCAGCGCGTCGAATGTCGCGGTATCTTCCCGGATCAGCGCATGGGCCGGCCCCTGATCGGGCGTTCCGCGCCCGGCGATCATATAGGTGGCCACGGTCCAGGGCGCGCCTGCAAATCCGATCAGCGCGACTTCGTCCGGCAAGGAAGCGGCCAGGTTGCGCACCGTCTGATAGACCGGCGCCAGATGGTCGTGGATATCGTCCTTCCCTTTGATCCTCTTCATGTCCTCGGCGGATGTGATCGTCGACAACCGCGGCCCCTCGCCGGTCACGAACCACAGATCCGCGCCCAGTGCGTCAGGAACCAGCAGGATATCGGCGAAGAGGATGGCCGCGTCGAAGCCGTAGCGGCGGATCGGTTGCAACGTGACTTCGGTCGCCAGATCCGAATTGTAGCAAAGGCTCAGAAAGTCCCCCGCTTCCGCCCGCGTCGCCCGGTATTCCGGCAAGTACCGCCCTGCTTGGCGCATCATCCAGATCGGCGGCACGGGCAAAGTCTCCCCCGCCAGGGATCGCAGCAGCGGTTTCATCGGCCAAGTCCTCCGGTCGTCTTTCAGTTGTCAGTGACGTGTTCCGGGCGTAGGTGTCAACCGCGCCTGACAGACCGGACACGACCTTATGACGACCCACTTTTCCCCCGCC
>JBCDCS010000047.1:0-12194 GCA_039181205.1 Pseudomonadota bacterium | reverse complement strand
CGCCGCCTTTCGCGGCAGCGCCTTTGATACCCTTTTGGGCCTGGCCCGCGGCGCGGATGTGGTGGCACCGGATGCGACCGCCGAGATATCGGCCCCCTTGGGAACGGTCGATGCGGCGGGCCTGCAAGGCGCCTATGCGCATCTCCGCCAAGCCCTCCCCGATCTGGAACGCCGGGATGACATTTTCCTGGCGGGCGACAACCATCCCGATGACCGTTGGACCGGCGCGCACGTCTCGCCCCTGGTCGCCTGCTGCGGCGCCTATATGGGCACGTTCGACGCGCCGTTCCTGGGCATCCCGCCGACCGGGGGCGTCGTCACGCTGACCTATGGCGAAGCGCATCATATCGTCGACGGCCGCGTGCACCGCTCCTGGCTGGTCTGGGACATCGCCGGCCTGATGATCCAGGCGGGCGTCTGGCCCATGGCCCCGGCGCTGGGTGCGACCGGTCATTGGCCCGGGCCAAAGGGTGGCCAAGGGCTCCGCCTCACCCCAAGCGCGCCCAGCGACAGCCTGGATCGGGTTCTGTCCATGCACCACGCGCTGCACGCCTTCGACGGCAAGACCATCGAGTCCATGCCCATGCACCATTGGGCCCCGGACTTCATGTATTACGCCGCTGGCAATATCGGCGCCTGCCGGGGCCTCGACGGGTTTCGTGCCCATCACCAAATCCCCTTCCTGCGCGCCTTCCCCGACCGACGCGGTGCCGGCCATTTCGTGCGTGTGGCGGATGGACCTTTCGCGGTAACCGGCGGCGATGTGGCGATGACACATACCGGCGGCGACTACATGGGTATCCCGCCCTCCGGGCGCCCCCTGACCATGCGGGTGATGGATTTCTACCGCTTCGATGAAAACGGCCTCATCGCCGAAAACTGGCTGCCCAACGACACAATCGGCCTACTGGCCCAGATGGGCGTCGATGTCTTCGCCCGTCTTGCCCATCTGACCGGCGCGCCGCAGCGCCGCCTATAGGGCGACGCCCGAGACAGCCTGCCGCTGCTCCGAGACCGCCTCAACTGGCACGCGCGCGCAACCGCCGACCCCGCCTGCCAGAGTCGACGACTCCTCCTCAGTTTGTCCCCTGAATTGCCTCAAATCGCGCACTTTTCGGCTGATCGACCCCGATCTGGAGACAATTTCGGCAATTCGCGGACCCGTTTTGCATTTTTTTGCCCGAATCGCTGTCAGAACCGCGTTAAGATGAAAGGCCTGTCCCCGAGGAGCCTTCCCATGGCCCAGCCCACTGATCTTACGCCGGAAACCCACCGCCGCGCCCTCGTCGATCATGTGGGCGCCAATGGCCGCGTCGAAGACCTTAGCGATGTGCATCTCTCGATCTTCCGGCCCGGTGAAGGCACCCTGCTCGTCACCTTCGAAAGCCTCGCCGCGATCCGCGCCCGTCGCGGCGGCCGCCCATGGAGCGCGAGCCTCGCCCAGACGCGCAACGTCGCGACGCTGACCATCGCGGGCATGGGCAAGACCTGGTTTCGCGACCAAGCGCTCTTCGACTACTTCGATGAAATGACCGATGATGGCGTCTTCGACGAATACGACACCGTCATCTTCGCCGGCGGCGGCATGGGCGGCTATGGCGCCGCGGCGTTCAGCGTCGCCGCCCCGGGATCCGTGGTCTTCCTGGCCCAGCCCTACGCGACGCTCGACCGCGATATCGCACCTTGGGAAACCCGCTTCGGCTCGGCCCGCTCCCTGGCCTTCGGTCCGCGCTACGGCAACGCCGCCGACATGATCGACGCGGCGGCGCGGGTCTACGTGGTCACCGACCCCTACCAGCAACTGGATGCCATGCATGCCTCGCTCTTCCGCGGTGCCCATGTCACCCGCCTGCCCGCCCCCCATGGCGGCCCCGATCTCTGGCTGCAGCTGCAATCCATGCACGTCCTCGACCAATTGGTCACCAGTGCCGGGGATGGCACCCTGACCCCGCTCCGCTTCGCCCGGATCTGGCGCGCCCGCCGGTCCGACCCGGTCTGGCTCGGCCACGTACTGCGCAAGCTCGAAGGTCTGAACCGCCCGCTGCTCACGGCGACCTGGGCCGCGGCCATGCTCAACCGCGAAGACAGCCCCAGCGTTCGGCGACGGCTGAAGGCCGCCCTCGTCCAATTGGCCGAAGACGGTCACGAGGTGCCCCGCGGGCTGCAGCCAAAGGCCGTCGGACGCTCCGACCGGATGCAAATGGCCGGCGAGTAACCTGCTTTAGCTCTGCGGCGCCGGCACCAGGCGCGTATTCGGCCCCAGCGGCGTTACGAACAGCCGCCGCTGCCCATCCACATCCGTCACGAAAATCTCCGCCCGCGGCCCTGGCGCACCCTCTTGGGTCAACGTTCCGCGCGGGTCTTCGATCGTGAACCGTTGCGCCGGACCACCCTGCCGGAACGCCACCGTATAGGGCAGCGCATAGCCGCATTCCCCGTCCGTCACCCCGGACCACCCCGATTGCACGCCTTCGGGGCGCTCGCCCACGCAGCGGCTGCCATCGGACACCTGGAAGGTCACGCGGCTGGCTCGCGCCTCCGCCGCGACCACGCGCAGCGGCCCGGCGGCGATGTCTTCGGTCAACTCCACGCCGCCAATGGGCTGGCAGGCGGCAAGAACGGGTAAAGTCAGGAACAGGGCGGCACGCATCGATCGGCTCTTTCTTCTTGGCTCAACGCACGTCAGAGCGGCCAGATCAGCGGAATCAGCACCGATGACATGGCCGCCACGACGACGTTCATGCCGATACCCACTTTGGCAAAGTCCGTAAACCGATAGCCGCCCGGACCGTAGACGAGCATGTTCGTCTGATACCCGATGGGTGTCGAAAAAGCACAACTCGCCCCCACCATGACCGCCACGACCAGCGGCCGGGGATCCACGCCCAGCGCCTGGCCCAGCGCGATGGCCACCGGTGTGACCACCAAGGCGACCGCATTATTGCTCACCGTCTCGGTCAGGATCGTTGTGATCAGGAACACGACCAGCACCAGAAGCGGCCCGGGCAACCCGCCCAGAAACGGGGCGATGGCCATTACGATGATCTCCACCGCGCCGGATTCCTCCAGCGCCGCGCCCACCGCGAGCATGGCGAAGATCATGGCGAGCAGCCGCCCATCCACGAAGCCGAAGGCCTCATCCGCATCCACCGCCCGCGCCAACAGCACGATCACCGCCCCCATCAGGGCCAGCGCCAGGATCGGCGCGAAATCCGCCGTCGACAGCGCCACGATCCCGGCCACCGCCAGCACCGGGACCCAGGCCCTTTCCCGCCGGAAGGCCTGCTCCCGGGGCTGGCTCACCTCGACGAGATTCATGTCCCGCGCCAGCCGCCCGATATCTTCCGACGATCCTTCCAGCAGCAGGGTATCCCCCACCCGGATCACCGCATTGTCGAGCTGCCCCTGCAGGTTCCGATCCCGCCGGTGCAGCGCCAGCGGATAGACCCCGTACCGCCGCCGCAGCCGCATATTCCCCAGCCGCCGCCCGACCATCAACGCATCCGGCGTGATCAGCACCTCCACCGTGGTCGTCTCCACCGCGCCGACCTGGTCCAGGCGCTTCAAGTCCTTGTTCCGCTGCAGGCTCAGCAATTCCGCGATCTCGGTGCGCAAGATCACCCGATCCCCGACCTGCAGCTCCACCGCCGACAGGTCCCGCCGCAGCGAGGCATCGCCGCGCACCACATCGACCAGTCGCACGCCCTCGCGCTGGAACAACTGCACATCCGTCGCCTGCCGGCCGATCAAGTTCGAATCCGGTGGGATCACGGCTTCGGCAAAGAACTTCGCCCGCTTCGACCCGCCCCGCCCCAGCATCTGCGCCATGGAGGCCCGCTCCGGCAGCAGATGGCGCCCCACCAGATAAAGATACGTCATCCCCGCCAGGGCCACCGGAATGGCCAGCGGCGAGACCTCGAAAATGGTGAACGGTTCCAAACCCTGGGCGCGCGCCACGCCATCGACCAGCAGGTTCGTCGATGTCCCGATCAACGTGATCGTCCCTCCCAGGATCGACGCGTAACTCAGCGGGATCAACAACTTCGACGGCGCCAGCCCCATGGTGTTGGCCAGCTGAATGAAGACCGGAATCATCACCACGACCACCGGCGTATTCGCCACGAAGGCCGATGCCACCAACACGAAGCCCAGCAAAAGCGCGATGGCCAGCCGGGGCCGCGTCCCCACCTGGCCTTCCGCATAGCGCGTGAACCAATCCAAGGCCCCAGTTCGTACCAAGGCCCCCATGATCAGAAACATCGCCGCAATCGTCCAAGGCGCGGGGTTCGACAGCACCTCGACGCCGACCTCGTAGGGCAGGATCCCGATGGTCAGCAGGAACGCCGCCCCCGCCATGGCGACGACCTCGGTGGGAAACGTCTCCCGCGCGAACAGGATCAGCATCACCACCAGCGTCCCGATGGTGATCCAGGCCTGCACCGGCTGGGAAAAATCGGTCGCAATCATACGGCACCCGGCCGGGCTCGATTGTCCCGCCCCAAAGATGGGAACGCCCGTCTCACGCGCGCCGCTCCACCGGACGCACCATCGCCATTCCCACCAGCATCATCACTCCCGCCATCAGAACAGCAACCGGATACCGCTCGCCCAGAAGCAGCACCGACCAGAAGACCCCGAATCCCGTCACCAGATAGGCCGTCTGGCTTGCGAAGACCGACCCCGCATTGGTCACCAACCACAGAAACCCAGCGTAAAGCAGCGTATGACCCGCCGCGATCCCCAGAACCGCCCAGGACCCGGCCACTTGACCGGGCGCGAACAGCCAAGCCGCCTGCCCCGTGGCGACCGCCACCAGGACCGAAACCGGCCAGAACAAACACGCCGCCCCGGCAAACGCCCGCAGCGGGTCGAGCCCCGCCATCCCCCGCTTGGCCAGCAGGGTCGAATTCAATGCATAGCAAAACGGCGCCACCAGCGCGATGGCCACGGCCCAGCCCGCCCCCGGCTCCAATCCATCCCTGGCCGAGGCGATGACCGCCACCGCCGCCAGCCCGAGCCCTAGGCCCGCCATCCGCCGGATTGTCGCCTGCTCCCGCCCCATGGCCACGCCCAGCGGCAAGGCCATGATCGGGATGGTCGCCATCAGGAAGGCCATCAATCCCGCGGGCAACACGCTCACGGCGGTATACGTCGCCCAATGGGGGATCAGCGTGCCCAGCACCGCGACCTGCACTGCAACGGCCCATTGCGCCGCGCCCTTGGGCAAACCCACCCGCCGCCACGCACAAATGCCGCCCGCCAGGGTCAGCGTCACCGCCCCCTGCCAGGCCACGATCGCCCAGGGCTGGAATCCGGCCTCTACCGCCACCTTGTTGAGCGGCTGCAACAGCCCCCAGCCCGCGCCGAACAGCAGCAGGCAGCCCCAATAAAGCGGCGGCGTCCTCACGCCGGCCCCGCCTGGCTCAGCCGCCCGCCCAGGCGGACCTGTTGCACATCCACGGCCAGGCCATCGGCCCCCGTCTCGACGAACAGACCGCACAGCGTCGCCTCGCCCCCCGCCGGTTCGAACCGCCCCCGCGTCATGCCCGTCACGAAGCGCCGCATGGGCTCCGTCTTCTCCATTCCGATGACGCTGTCGTAATCCCCGCACATGCCCGCATCGGTCTGATAAGCCGTGCCCTTAGGCAGACGACACGCATCCGACGTGGGTACATGGGTATGGGTCCCCACGACCACGCTCGCCCGCCCGTCGCAATAATGCCCCATGGCCATCTTCTCGCTGGTGGCCTCGCAATGCATGTCCACGACCAACGCATCCACCGCCCGCCCGAGCGGATGGGCCGCCAGCACCGGCTCGATGGCCGAAAACGGATCGTCATAGGGCCTCGACATGAAGACCTGCCCCAAAACCTGCGCAACCAGGAGCCGCTTGCCGCCGATCTCGAAGACCCGCCAGCCCTTGCCGGGCGCCTGCTTCGCGTAATTGATCGGCCGCAGGATCCGGGGCTCCTGCTCGATCACCTGCATCATGTCCTTCTGATCGAAGGCATGATCGCCAAGCGTGATCACATCGGCGCCCGCCTCGAACAGCGTCTTCGCCTGCGCCCCGTTGAGCCCCCGCCCCGACGACGCATTCTCTCCGTTCACCACGACGGCATCCAGCCGCCACGCCGCACGCAGCCCCGGCAAGCGCGCGGCCACCGCCGAACGCCCACTCCGCCCCATCACATCGCCAAGAAACAAAATCCGCATCGCCCGGAATTAGGCTGCAAATGCAGCCCACGGCAACGCCCGTCTTCGGTCCGTGGCAAAACGCCGGCCCGCTGATGCCTCAAGCACCCCGCTCCAACGCCACCCGCCAGGGTTCCAGCCCGCCCCCTTCTTTGTTCTACGCACCCGAAAACCAGCGTTGATCGTAAGCCCACATTAACCTTAACGCGCCCCTCTTCCTCTGGCTCCAAATACCTCGAGGGGCGCCGGAGGCGCGGGGGAGAGCAGGCTTCCCATCAACTAGTTAAGAACCTCTCACCAAACCCGTACGAACGCACGTATGTACGGGGGGTGTACAGGGGGTGTACGGCGGGTGCCCCCATATTCCGACCGTCCTGGGCTCCGCCCGTTCGCGACTTGATCGCTCCACCGGGGCGATCATCGGCTACGCCGAAGTGCTGGGTCTTCGACCGTTCGAACCTCGATCGCTCCACTGGAGCGATCCCCGAGCCCGCGGCTCGGATCGGTTCTCACCCCTTCACAGCACCCGCCGTCAGGCCCGACACGATCTGCCGCTGGAAGACCATCACCAGCAGGAAGAGCGGCGCCAGGATCGACACCGCCGCCGCCACCGCTTCCACCTGATCGGTCGTCGTCGTCTCGCGGTTGAAGTAGCCCGCAATGGCCGGAACCATGGTCTGGTTGGAGGCGTCCAGCAGCAGCGCCGTCACCAGGAAGTCATTGTAAGCCAACAGGAAAGAGAACAGACCCGTAGTGATCACCCCCGGCCACATCACCGGCATGATCACCCAACGGAACGCCTGGAAATGGGTGCATCCGTCGACGCGCGCGCTTTCGTCCAGGTCAATGGGGATGTTCTGGAAAAACGACCGCAGCATCCAGATCGTGAACGGCTGATTGATCGCCACCAGCACCGCGATCACCGCCAAGGGCTGCCCGTACAAAGTCGGCGCATTCTCCCCCAGGATCGGCTCCAGGATCTGGGCCGAGTTGATAAAGACCGGCAGATAGCCGGCAACCAGAACCGAGTGAGGCAAAGCTCTGAAAATCAACGCGATAATCAGCAACCAAAAAGCCAGGGATGACCCCGACCGCGCCAAGCCATAGCCCGCCAGCGTCCCCACGGTCAGCGACACGGTCACCACGCCGAAGGTGACGATCATCGAGTTGCGAAACTGCTGGTAGAACTGGTTTTCGATCCAGACCGCCTGGTAATGCTCGGTCGTCAAACCCAGCACCGGATTGCCGAGCGGCCCAAGCCAGCCCTCCAACGGACCCGCGACCGTCGGCACCACCACGAACAAACCGAACACGGCCACCACGGCGAACCCAATGGTGATGACCGCCCAGGAAAAGATCCTCTGAACCAGGCCCTCACCCGCCGCCATCGGCATCAGCCACTTGGTCGCCGCCTTGATCGCCAGATAAATCACCAGCAATCCCAGAACGATATCGACCGTACTTAATCCATTTCCATCGGCCAGGGTGCGGGGTCCGATGATCACCTCGGCCGCGTCGGGCGAAAACGCATCGACCGGCGATTTGAACGACATGGCCACGATCCAGACCAGCGGAAACGCCGCCAGCAGCAACCAGAAAAGCAGGAACCCATTGGAGGCAAGCTTCAACCCGAACGGTTGGCGCATGGCCCGTGGTGTCGCATCCACCATCGCTCAACCCCCCCGATGTTCGCGCCAGGTGCGCTTTAGCGGCGCCGCCAGCAGGATGATCACGCCGATCATGGTCAACATGGCCGACGCCGACGCGGACGAGATCGCCCGATTTCCGGCATCATCTGGCTCCAGATAATCGAAGGTCAGGTATTGCAGCGTGATCCGATAACTCTCCGACGAGAAGCCGATCACCTCTTCGAACGCCCGGTAAGCATCCATTAAGTGGATCAGCGTTATGAAGACGATCAGCGGCATCAGATGGGGGATCACCACGTATTTCAGCCGCTCCCAGCGTGAGGCTCCGTCGATCACCGCCGATTCCAATGTGTCCTGGTTCACCGTCTGCAATCCCGCATAGAAAATCACGAAGGCGAACGGCGCCACGTGCCAGACACGGTAGAACATCATCAGGAACTCGATGGCCCAGCCATTGGCTGCGATGCTGAGATCGGTATCGAACAGCGCCTCCAGCCACACCGTCACGATCCCGTCGCCATAAAACAGCCAGCGGATCGAGAGCGCGCCGATCACCGGTGTGACGATGAAGGGCAAGAGCGACACGAAGATCACCGGACCCTTGATCGCCTTGGTCGCGTTGTTGACCACCACGGCGATGGCCAGACCCAGCCCCAGGACCAGCGGCAGGGTGATCAATGTGAAAGTCAACGTGAAGCGCAGGGCCCGCCAGAAATCGATCTGCAGCAGCCCGCCGAAGTCGAAAGACGTCACCGCCTCGATGGCCCGCTGGCCGCCTAAAACATTGGCATAAGACGCAAATCCAACCCATTCCGTCACGGTCTGCATCTGGCCGTTTTCGTCGAGAACGGGGATGGTCTTCACTTCGGTCGTGCAGGTCTGCTCCAGGAACCCGGGCGTGCAGGTCTCCACCGTCTCGGTGGTGAAGATCGGATTGGTGACCTGGAACGAATTGATCAGCACCGCCACCAGCGGGAAGGCGATGAACAGCGCCATCATGAACAGCGACGGGCCCACGAAAGCCGCGAATGTTCTGAACTTCATCTGCGAGCCCCCGATTGCTCCCGATCTTCCGGAACCGTTGCATACGCAGTCATCGCCTGTCACGACCTTTCGTCCGATCGGCCCTTCCGCGCCATCCCCGGGAAGCGCGATGCCCAGCCCGCAGGCAGATGACCGGCTCTCGCCGAACTCGCAGGCACCGTTCGGTGTAAATCCGTCCCACCGAGACCGCCGCCCATTCGCCAGCAACCAAACCCCGGTCACGGACCATCTTGACCCGGGTGCAACGAAGGCCGAAACCGGCGGCCCGACCAAGGCTCACCGCGCAGCGTCCGGCATCTCCGATCGGGCCCAAGGAACCGCCATGTCACCCGCCGTCACAACCGAATTGCGCCAACTGGCCAAGCTCAGCTTTCCGATCATGGTGTCGCTGGGCGCCGCGACGTTGATCGCCGCCATCGACACGATCATGATCTCGCCCCTGGGCACCGTTCCCCTGGCCGCCGCCGGGATCACGGCGTCCGTCATGATCATCCTCTATTCCGCGCTCTACGGCTTCGTCTCCGCCACCGGCGTGCGCATGGCCGAAGCCGAAGGCAAAAAGGACCCCGACGCGCTTTCGGATGCCACACGAACAGGGCTCCGGATGGCCCTCTTCGCCGGCCTCGCGGGCACCGGCCTCATGCTCGCGGCCCGTCCACTCCTGCCGTTCATCGGGCAACCGCCCGAGGTCGTCGCCATCCTGGGCGGCTACTGGACGGCCATGGCCGCGCTTCTGGTCCCATTCACGCTGTTCTACGCGCTCAAGGCCCTTTTCGATGCCGTTGGCCGCCCCTGGATCGGCGTGGCCCTGGCCTTCGCAGCCGTGGCCCTCAACATCCCGGCGAACCTGATCCTGATCTACGGCATCGGGTCGTGGGATGGCTTCGGCCTGCTCGGCGCAGGACTGGCCAGCCTGGTCTCGCAAACCGCCTCGCTCATCCTCGCCTGGCTCCTGTGGCGCCGCACGATCGCCCTCGCCCGCAGCCGACGTCCCGTCCCATCGAGCCCGGACGAACGCCGCATCCAATGGCGCGAAGGCGCCACGATCTCCCTCGGCTACGTCGGCGAAGGCGGCGCCTATGCGGTCGCCAGCCTCATGATGGGCGTCTTCGGCGCGGCGGCCCTGGCCGCCAATCAGATCGTAGGCTCGGTGGGCGGCGTCCTCTACATGGTCCCGCTGGGCGTCTCCATGGCCGCGTCGATCCGCGTCGGCCAGGCCGTCGGCGCCGATGAAACGGACCGCCTCCTCCCCATCGGCCGCGCCGCACTCACCCTCATCGTCGGCTGGATGACGCTCGTGATGATCGCGCTCCTCCTCGCGCGCGTGCCGCTTTCCAACGCCCTGTCAGACGACCCGGAAGTCATTGCGCTCGCCGCCTCGCTCTTCCTGATCGCGGCCGCCATGCAGATCGCCGACGGCGTCCAGGGCACCATGCTGGGCGCCGCACGGGGTCTCAGCGACAACCGCGTGCCCGTAGCCATCACCCTGGCCGCCTACTGGATCGTCGCCCTGCCCGCCGCCTGGCTCCTGGGCGTGACCTTGGGCCTTGGTCCCAATGGCGTCTGGATCGGCTACGCCCTGGGCCTTGGCCTCGCCGCCACGCTTGTCTCCCGCCGGTTCTTCCGCGAAGCGGCGCGCAGACCTGGCGCGCTGGCGGCGACCGCCTAGATCAGGGGCGACCACCGAAGCAGAGCCACCATGTTCCTCAATCCCGCCCTGGCCACCGCCGCCGCCACCATGACCGGCGCGATTCTCATCAACGCCCGCGCCATCGCACGCGAACGGGCGATCGAGGCCCGCCACCCGCCGGAAGGCGATCTGCTGGATGTGGACGGTGTCCAAGTCCATGCGGTCGTGCGCGGCACCGGCCCGGACTTGGTCCTTCTGCACGGCGCGTCGGGCAATTCCCGCGACTTCACCTTCTCGCTCGTGGACAAACTCGCCGGGCGGTACCGCGTCATCGCCCTGGACCGTCCCGGCCTGGGCTATACCGGCCGCACCGATCCGGCCTATGCCGCTACCTTCACCGACCGGGCCGAAACGCCCACCGAACAGGCCCGCCTGATGAAGGCGGCCGCCGCCCATCTGGGCGCCGACGCCCCCCTGGTGCTCGGCCACAGCTTCGGCGGCACCATCGCGCTGGCCTGGGCGCTGGAAGGTGGTCCAAGCGCCCTCATCCTGCTGGGCGCCCCAGCCATGGAATGGCCCGGCGGTCTGAACCCGATCTACACGATCACCGGCTCGGCCACAGGCGGCGCTTTCCTTATCCCGGCGCTGACGGCCACCGTGCCGGAAACCCATATTCGCAACTTGGTCGACCGCACCTTTCGCCCGAACCAGCCGCCGCCCGGCTACGACGATCATCTGGGCCCGCTTCTCACGCTCCGCCGCGCATCGCTCCGCGCCAATGGCCGCCAGGTGAACAACCTCAAACCCCAGATCATTGAGATGCAGAAGCACTACGCGGCCCTCACGCTGCCCATCGAGTGGATCCACGGCGCCGAAGATACGACCGTCCCGGCCCATATCCATGCCCATCCCTTCAAGGCACTGGTGCCGCATACCAATCTGACCATGCTCGAAGGTGTCGGCCACATGCCCCACCACGACGACGAACCCACCACCATCGCCGCCATCGACCGGGCCGCCGCGCAGATATAGCCGGGCCCCCAAGGTTCTCTTCTTCCTTTCAGAAATATCCCGGGGAGCGCGAGGGGCTGGCCCCTCGCCCCCTCAACAGGCGATAAGGGGCAAGTGCAGGAGATCCCGATGATCAAGCCGTTCGATGCCGCCATCACCCGCTTCTACGAAGAGGAAGCCCCCAAAGCGGTCCGTCACGCCATCGAAGAGGGCCATAAGAAGGACATTCTGACCGACGACTTCCCCTACGACCAATGGATGGACAAGCACAGCTACGAAGATCAACTGGACGCGCTGCAGATCGAACTGGTCAAGATGCAGTCCTGGGCGCGCAAGACGGGCGCCCGCGTCGTCGCCGTATTCGAAGGTCGGGATGCGGCGGGCAAAGGCGGGACGATCCGCCGCCTGCGCCAGAACCTCAACCCGCGCTCCGCCAAGATCGTCGCCCTGTCGAAGCCGACCGAGACCGAAGCCGGTGAATGGTACTTCCAGCGCTATGTCCGCCCCCTGCCCACCGCCGGCCAGATCGCGATCTACGATCGCTCCTGGTACAACCGCGCCGTGGTCGAGCATGTCTTCGGCTTCTGCACCCAAGACCAGCGCCATACCTTCTTCCAGCAGCTCCCCAATTTCGAACGCCTGCTGGTCGATGACGGCGTCATCTTGGT
>JBCDCS010000046.1:0-12268 GCA_039181205.1 Pseudomonadota bacterium | reverse complement strand
TCGCAGGTTGCCGGGGTCTAGCCGCCGTGGATTTCGTCGGCGGGGATGTCGGCCCCGGCGTTTTCCATGAACCAGCGGGCCGCGCCCGGGTGCCAGGCGATGACGCCGCCGTTCTTGTCCCAGTTCTCCGGCAGGGTGGAGCGGGCGGCGCGGTGAATGTTCACCATGCGCTCATTGTCGGACATGATGACGTCGACCACGGCATGGACGAAATCCTCCGGCAAGTCGCAGTTTGCGATGGCGAAGTTCCACATGGAGACCGACCGGGCCGGGGCTTCCAGCGTGGTGTAGGTGTCGGCCGCGATTTCGAACGGGGCGACCGGGAAGGCGCCCAAGATCTGTTCCTGCTCTTCGGCGGTGAACTCGACGATGTTGATGTCGGTCTGCACCTCAAGCTGGCTGACGGCCGGGACGGGCACGCCCGCGGCGAAGGCGATGACGTCCAGGAGGCCGTCCTGGAGTTGGCCGCCCAAGTCGGACCAGCCGCCGTTGCGGCGGTCGAACTCGACGCCGAGTTCTTCCATCATGCGCGGGAAGTAGGTGTCCGAGGTGGAGCCTGCGGGGCCGAAGCCGATGCGAGCGCCCGCAGGGATCGTGTCGACCGAGGTGATGCCCGAGGACGATAAAGCCGTGATCGAGAACGGCGTCTGGTACATCGGGAACATGGCGCAGGCATTGGTCATGGGGATGCCGGGCGCGATCGGGCTGAGCCCTGCGACGGATTCGGCGGCGGGGCCCATGGTGGTCATGCCGAACTCGACCTCGCCGGTATGGACGAGGGACATGTTCTGGCCGGGGCCACCCGACACCTGGCCGCCGCCGGTCAGGCCCAGTTCCTCGGCCACGAGGTTGGCCCAGCCGGAGCCGTAGGCGAAATAAGTGCCGCCTTGCGAGGCCGTGGCGACGGTGAAGCTTTCTGGCCAGTTTTCGCGGTTCTGATGGCCATCGGCGAGAACGGCAGTGCCCACAAGAGCGGTGGTCGCGGCAATAGTCGCGGTCAGTTTCATTGGGTTTTATCCTCCACTGGTGACGTCAGGCCCGTGTGCGGACCGGATCGACAGCCCAACCATGGGGTCCTGTTCCGAACCTTCCGACGTTGGGTAAACCGGAGATAGCAGGGGGATTTATATAATCCAACCGGTCCGGTCAGGCTTGGCCGCGCATCTTTAAGGCCAGAACCCCGGCCAGGGCGGTGAGCAGAGCCAGGACGCCGACGGAGGCCGCCCAGCCTTGGGTTTCGAAGACGCGGCCGATGAGGAAGGCGCCGCTGAGCCCGCCGAGATAATAGGCCGCCAGGTAAAGCCCGCTTGCGGCCGCGTGATCGTGGCTGGCGACACGACCCACATAGCTGGTCGCGACGGATTGCGCGAAGAAGAGGCCCGCGCCCACGAGCGCCAGGCCCAGCAAAAAGGCGGGCAGCCAGGGGGCGAGGAGCAGGGCGAGGCCGATCAGCGTGGCGGCGAGACCTGACGAAAATGTGATCCCTGAGCCGTAGGCGCGGACGGCGGCGGCGGCCAGCGGCGTGGTCAAGATGGCGGGGACGAAGACGAAATAGACCAGGCCGATCTGGCTTTGGGGCAGATTGAAGGGCGGCCCGGCGAGGATCGAATTCGCGTAGGTGAAGGTCGCCACGAAGACGAAGAGCAAGATGAAGCCGATACCGAACATTGCGGCAAGGCGGAGGTTCGACAGATGGTCAGCCCAGGCCGCGACGACCGAGCCGGCATCTTCGGATTTGTGCGCATCGGGGCCGTCCTTCGCGCCGAAGTAGAGGAAAGCGATCAGCGCGCCGGTCAGATTGAGGGCCGCGAAGGCATAGAAGCTGTGGGCCAAGCCGAAATCCTGGGCGATCCCGGCGGCTAGAAGGCGGCCGAACAGGTTCGAGGCCACGTTACCGGTGATATAGGCGGCCATGGCGCCGCCCACGGCGGTGAGCGAGCATTCCTCGGACAGGTAGGTGAGCGTCAGGGTGAAGGCGGCGGACATGCAGACGCCTTGAGCGATGCGGAGCGCCATGAAGGTGGTCAGATCGGGCGCGTGGGCCAGCAGGGTCGTGGGGATCGCCAGCACGGCGAGGCAGACCCAGATGCCGCGCTTGCGGTCGATCTTGCGGGCGAAGACCGCGACGATGAGGCTGGCGGCCGCCATGCCGATGGTGGACGCATTGACGGCGACGCCCATCCGGGCTGCGGAGACGTCGAAGGTTTCCATCAAGGTCGGCAGCAGGGCTTGCGAGCCGAAGAGATCGATCAGCGTCAGGAAGGCGATGACCGCGATCATCGCCGAGCGGCGCAGAACCATGCGGCGGGTTTCGGCGGGGACACCATCCAAGGCGTCGCCCAATCCGGCCATTGCGGCTGCGGCCATGGATTAGTCTCCGTGGCTGCCGTGGGCGAGCTGGCCCGTGCGCGGCACGCCGTCCACCTCGGTCGCGGGCTCGACAGTGGTGAAATAGAGGACGGCCGGGACGTCGCCGGTATTCTCCCACCAGGCGGTTTGACCAAGGGACAGGTCGCTGCCGCCCAAGGTCTCCAGAACGGCCGCACCGTCGGCCCGGTGCTCGGTCACAGTGCCTTTCCAGACGAAGGTCTGGAGTGGCTCCGCAGCACCGGTGAAGTCCGGCAGGACGCCGCCCGGCGCGATTTCGGCTTGATAGGAGCTGAGCACCAGGCCAGCGCCGGTGCCGTCGCCGAAATGGTTTCCGATATCGACCACGCCGAGAAGGTTCAGGTCCGCGCCCGAGGCGTCGGGGAGCGACAGGGAAACCGGCGAGGGGACTGGCGCGGCTTCGGCCGGCGCGTCGTTCACTTCGTAGACGTCGAACGCGATCAGGTGGACGGTCTCGGAGCCCTCATTCAGCCACCAATGCGCGATCGCGCCCTCCTCCAGCGACAGACCGTTGGTGCGGTGTTCGATTCGCTCATCCGTCGCCGAGGAGAATTCGACGACCCCGCCGGTCAGCACGACGACCTGGGCCGGTCGGTTGGTGTGGTCGTGGATCGGAACGTAGCCGCCGGGCTCCATCGTCCAGAAGCGGGTGCGGAGGTTCCGGTTGACCAGGCTGTCGATACCCTGGGCCGCGAGGGAGAGTTCAGCGACAGCCGAATTGGAGATGCCCTTGGCGCTTGCCGGGCCTTCGAGCCCGAGCATGATGCGGGTGTTCACGCCTTCGGGGATGTTTGCCAGCAATGGCGTTGCGATCAGGAGCGCGGTCAGCGATCCGGCAAGATACTTCATTTCAGCCCACCTTTCCGGGGTTGAGTTGCAGCACATTGCTTTCTCGGGGGCGGCCGAAATCCTCGAACAGGTCGCTCAGGATCAGGGTCGACTTTACCTCGATGGCGTCGAAATTGGCTTTGAGCCAGCGGTCCGCATGGCGGCGGCCGATATCGCGCAGATGGGTCAGGAAGGCCCATTCGCTATTCATTTTCGATGATGCGTCCAGCTTCAGCATGTCGTCGCAACCATCGATCATATGCAGGAACATCCGGCGATATTCCTTGTCCGACAGGGCGCCGCTGTCGATCAGGTTGTCCACCAGATCGATGGCGCGCAGGTCGCGCAGGAGCGAGGCATTGAAGGTGATCTCATTGATCCGGTTCTGAATATCGCGTGCCCGGGTTGGCGTGCCGGGGCGCTTGAGCGGGTTGATCTGGACGATCAGGATGTCTGCGGACGGCGAGTGGTCGATGAACGGGAAGAGAACCGGGTTGCCCATATAGCCGCCATCCCAATAGGGGACGCCGTCGATTTCGACCGCCTTGAAGAGGCTGGGCAGGCACGCCGAGGCCATGACAACGTCCAGGTTGACTTCGTGCCGATGGAAGATGCGGGCGCGGCCGGTTTCCACGTTGGTGGCCGAGATGTAGAGGCCCATATCCTCTTCGCCCGCGACCTTGTCGAAATCGACGAACTTCTCGACCAAGTCGCGGAGTGGATTCACGCCGAACGGATTGAGATCGTAGGGCGAGGCCATGCGGCTGACCAAGTCCATTATTGCGTAGCCCGGGCTGTAGTCGAGCGACCAGGAGCCCAGCAGGATGTCGAGTGGCGTGCGCTTGACCGGGCTCGCCTGGCCGGCCCTGGACACCTGGTGCCAGAAGGCTTCGAGCGCCGCGCGGGCGCCGAAGGCCCCGCCATCATACATGCCCTGCGCGGCGACGACGGCATTCATGGCCCCGGCGGAGGTGCCGCTGATCGCTTCGATCCAGAGCGCATCTTCTTCGAACATCCGGTCGAGCACGCCCCAGGTGAACGCCCCGTGGGAGCCGCCGCCCTGAAGCGCCAGGTTGATCGCCTTTTTGTGGTGTTTCTGCCGTCCGCTGCCCTTGGCCATCTGGCGCCCCCCGAATCTCTTGCCGCAATGCAGCAAATCTTGCTTACGCATGGGCAGCGTGTCGATGCCGGGTCAAGCGAAGCGGCGGAATCCTACAGATATGTCAACGAAAGGTGATCTTTTCCCGTACACCTTGTCCCAAAGTGCGCGGGCGGGCAGGAAGGGGTCCGAGATGGATGCGGCTGCGGCGATCATATTCGGGACGGAAGTCTGGATGGGCATCGGCGCATTGGTCGCTGTGCTATTCCTGCTCTGGGGCATCGACCAGGTCGATGAGGATGCCCGGGGGGCCTATGTGTTCCGGCCGCTGCTGATCCCCGGGATTCTGCTGATCTGGCCTCTGGTTTTGTGGCGCTGGTCGGTGCTGGCGCGGGGCCGCGACGTGGCGCAGGCCCGGTACCGGCCAAACCGACGGGTGCATGGGCGGATTGCGCTGATATTGCCGGTGGTTTTGGGCCTGGTGATCGTCGCCGGCTTGTCGGTGCGCCAGGAGTGGCCGGAGGATGTGGCGCCGGTGCGCCTGGTCGCGCCATGAGCGTCAAGTACATCCCGGTTCAGTGGAACCCGAACAAGTGGATCTACGACGCGGCGCTGGTGGTCGGCGCGGGGCTGTTCCTGTGGGTGTTTCTATATGTGACGCCCGAGACGTTGAGCCACGACTTCCCGATTAACCCGCAGATCCACAATGCAAGGGCTTTTGGCGCCTGCGCCTTCGTCATGCTGACGGTGATCCTGTGCATCGGGCCGCTGGCGCGGATCCATCCGCGGTTTTTGCCGCTGCTGTATAATCGGCGGCATTTCGGGGTGCTGACGTCGCTCGTGGCGCTGACCCATGCGGGGTATATCCTGGGCTGGTATTTCGCCTTCTCGCCGTCGGACCGGATGGAAGGCCTGCTTAGCGCCAATACCAGTTACGCCCAGATCGCCGGATTCCCGTTCGAGATTTTCGGGGTGACGGCTCTGTTGATCCTGTTGGTTCTGGCAGCGACGAGCCACGATTTTTGGCTGAAGTTCCTGACGCCGCCGGTTTGGAAGCGGCTACATATGGCGATCTACGTGGCCTACGGCGCGGTGGTGGCCCATGTTGCCTGGGGCGTGTTGCTGGACCAGCAGAACCACGTGGTGACGGTGATCTTCATCGCCTGCGCGGCGGTGGTGGCTGGGCTGCATGCCTGGGCCGCGCTGCTCGATCGGAGCGTGCCAGTGCCTGCGGTCGCGGACTGGTTGCCGGTTTGCGATGCGGTCGAGATTGCCGATGGCCGGGCGCGGATCGCTCTGCTGCCCGATGGGGACCGGGTGGCGGTGTTCCGGCAGGGGCAGGCGTTGAATGCGATCGCCAATGCCTGCGCCCATCAGAACGGGCCGCTGGGCGAAGGGCGGGTGATCGACTGCCTTGTCACCTGTCCGTGGCATGGGTTTCAATACGACGTCACCAACGGGCAATCGCCCGCGCCGTTCACCGAAAAGGTGCCGACCTATAACCTGCGCCTGGATGGCGCGCGGGTTCTGGTGGACCCGAAGGCGAACCCGCCGGGGACACCGGTGGAGCCGCTGTCTATTGCCCATCTTCTGGAGGCCCGGTCATGAGCACATCCCCCTTCTTCGTGGGTTATGCGCCGATGCCCAAGGCGTGGCGGGCGCTTTATGTGCTGTTCATGCTTGGGTTCGTGGGGTTCTTCGGCGCCGTGGGCTTCCTGATCGGGAACGGGCAGGACGCGCCGGAGCCTGCCGGATTCCGGTTCGACTATGGGCGGCAGACGGTGACGGGCGTGATCGAGATGTCGCCCTATCCGATCCTGCACGTGACCGAGGGCACGGAGCGCATCCCGGCGGGCCGGTCGCTGATCATGTCGGGCCAGGGCAAGACCGGGATCGACGCGCAACTGGCCCCGATGATGGGACGTTTGGCCGTGGTGTCCGGTGTCGCGCTGGAGCGGGGGACGATCGACATGCTGCAGGTCCGCGGCGGGCGGCAGGGCGTATCGGAGGCCGAGGGCGTGGCGCCCGAAATCCCGGTCGAGCAACTTGGCCGCTGGCGTCTGGCGGGCGAGATCTGCGACGGCAAATGCCTGGCCGGCGCTATGCGACCGGGGCGGGGTCTGGCCCATAAGGCCTGTGCGAACCTCTGCCTGCTGGGCGAAGTGCCGCCGGTTTTCGTCAGCAGCCAGCCCGTCGAAGGTACGGATTTCCTGCTAATCACCGGGCCGGATGCCACGCCTCTGCCGGGCGCGGCCTATGATCTGATCGGGCAATACGTTTTCGTTGAAGGTGATGTGGAGCGACGGGGTGATTTGCTGGTCCTGCGGATGGACCCGGACACGCTGGAAGTGATCGAATGACCCGCCGGGTGCTGACACTGGCGCTGATGATCTGCGTGGTGATCGTCTTGTTCTATACGTCCCGGTATTGGCCGCTGCAGCTCTGGGGGCGGAACGAATTCTTCGGCTTGCCGCCCCAGGGTGGATTGGTCCGGCAATGGCTGCGCGGGACACCCTTTGCCCCGTTCGAATTGCTGATCTGGGGGATGGGGAGCTTGTTGGTCCTGACGGGGCTGCAGAAGGTCTTGGAGAGATAGGGGTTGGGTGTGAGCAGGTCCATCAACGGGGCGCAGTGCAGCTACGAATCGGCGCCCTGCAGGCTTGATTCCGGTCCGGGAAAGAAGCGCATGGGCGGTCGATAGAGAGACAGCGCCCTACGCCAAGAGCAACGTCGCCCAGACGCCGAATGCCGCCGTAGACCCGGTCAGCAATGCGCCCCAGGTGGTGTCGATGGCGACCATGGACCATTGCCAACCCTTTAGCGTCGCCTTGTTGGTGAACTCATAGGTCCCGTAGGCCAGGGCCCCCAGCAGCGTGCCGCCCAAAGCCGCCTGGAAGATGCTCTCATTCTGTAGCGCGGGCCACGATATGAGCCAGATCACGCCGGCTACATAGAAAAGGTAGAAGACCGCCGCCGGCGCCATATCGAACGGTGACCGCATCAAGCTCGCCACGTGGCGCATGAACAGTTGTTTCATGAAGGCGTTGAGCACGATGGCATCGACGACCAAGAAAAAGGCCATCGACGTGACGTATAATATGGCGATTTGCATCGGTGTCCCCGGTCGTCCGTTCTAATTGCTGGGTATTACGCAGGGCGCGCCCGATTGGATGTCTCAGACAGTGCGGCGGATCCAGCGGCGGAACTTGGACACCGGGTCCGAGGCCGTGCCGGGGCGCGTCACAAGATAATATCCGATGCCGTCTAGGCGCAGCGGGCTGACGGCAATCAAGCGACCCGAATCCAGGTCGGGCTGGATCAGGGAGCGAGTTTGCATGGTCAGGCCCATCCCCGCCCGGGCGGCCGACAGGACCATACCATTGGTGGCCAGGGTGCGGATGCGCATCTCGGCAGGCTCGGTGTCGAGATAGGCGGCCAGATAGCGTTCCTCGGCACGGTGATGGTCCATGATCCAGATCTGAGACAGCAGGGTCTCGCGGCGCGTATCGGGCAGGCGGTCGGCCAGTGAGGGCCCGGCGGCGACGACGAAGTCACCCGACAGGAGCGGTTCCACGTCATGGCCCGGCCAGTCGCCGTCGCCATAGCGGATCGCGATGTCGTGGCCGTCGCGCTTCAGGTCCGAAATTTCGGGCGATGGGTTGATGGTGACATTGACATCCGGGTGATGTGCCCAGAAGGCGCCCAGGCGTGGCATGAGCCAGTTTTCAGCGAAGGTCGGTGTCGTCGTGACCGACAGGGGTCGGGCTGAATTGCGGCCCGACAGATCGCGGCAGGTGGCGGCGATGGTGGTGAAGCCGTCGGTCAGCCCCCGGGCAAGCAGGGCGCCGTCGGGCGTGGTTTCCATGCCTTGTCCGGCCCTTGTCAACAGCGTGGTGGAAAAGAAGGCTTCCAGGTTCCGAACATGTCCGGCGATGGCGGCATGGGTCACGTTGAGTTCGCGCGCCGCGGCCGAGAGGCTGCCGCAGCGGGCGGCTGCTTCGAAGGCGCGGAGCGCGGCGAGGGAGGGAAGGTCGCGCCAGTCGATCATAGGTGTCAGTCTAAGTTACATATGAAAAATCGTCCAGAGTGGCGTGCGGGACCCGCGCGAGACTAAGGACGTGAACGTTCGAAATGCTTCTTCCCCCGGAGGCCCCCATGTTGACCACCCTTGCTGACTTCCTCCTCGGCGCCGCCCTGTCCCGCCGGATCACCGAGCCCCATGCCAAGTTGCGCACGCCGTCCCGGCTGCGGGGTGAATATGCCCGCCATGACGGCTTGGCCTGGATGGCCCGCGTCGGCACCTGGTGATCTAAAGCCGGTAGACTTTGACGACCTTCCCCTCGGCCGCGTTTGCGACCCTCTCGAACCCCCGGGAGCGGTAATAGGCGCGTCCGCCTTCGTTGTAATCGGCGATGATTGCGTGGATGGCGCGGAGACCCTGGGCCTTCGCGGCTTTTTTCGTGGCATCGAAGAGGGCCGAGCCGATGCCGAGACCCTGATGACCGGGCTTGGTGAAGGTGGCGATGGAGGCGGCGTCTGGGGGGAGGCCCGCCTGCGGTTCGATCCATTGGAAGCCGACGATGTCACCGCCCATTTCGGCCACATGCCAGGTGGCGCGATCATCGGACATCCAGTCGCGCAGTTCGTCACCGGAGAGCGGGCCCTGCAAGGCGGTCGTGCCGCCGATGGCGATGATGTCGTTGAGCAGTGATGCCATAGCGCCCGCGTCGAAGGGGCGGGCCTTGCGGATGTGGAGATGGGGCATAGGACCGGGTTAGCGGGACGGCGTCGGAAACGGTAGACCCGTGGCGGGGAACGTTGCTCGCCTGCGGTCGGTGTGCCCGTGCGATGGGCTATCCGCGGGCGGCAACTTTCGCCTGATAGCCTTCCAGCACTTGGGACAGGGCAAGCCCGACGGGGACATCGTGCCGACGGCAGAACTCCTCCCACACGGTAGCGAAGGGGAGGTCCTTCAGCTCCTCGGTCAGAATCAGGCGCTGGGTAAAATCCAGGGACTCTTCGGCTGCTTTGAGCCGTGCCTGCGGCATCAGCAGCGCCCGCAGAAGGGATTTCTGCATGTTGCGGGTGCCGATCACCCAAGCTGCGGTCCGGCTGATCGTGGCATCGAAGAAATCGAGGCCGATCCGAGTGCGGTTCAGCAGGTCGGCGAAGACCAGTTCGTTGGCCATCGCCTGGATGTCGTCGTTCAAGAGGATCACATGATCGCTGTCCCAGCGCATGGGGCGGGACACGTGGAGCAGGATTTCATCCAAGGAGAGGGCGACCGAGCTGAGTTTGTCGGCGACGCTTTCGGTCGGGTGAAAATGGCCCATATCGAGGCAGAGCAACGTGCGGTTTCGGATCGCGTAGCCCAGGTAGAATTCGTGGCTGCCGATTGTGCAGGCTTCCACCCCGATCCCGAAGAGCTTGCTTTCGACGGCATCGACCATCTGCGCCGGGTCTTGGATGTCGGCGAGCATCCGGTCGAGCGATGCTTCGAGCCGGGCCCGGGCCGCCATGCGATCGACGGGCACGTCCTTATAGCCGTCGGGCACCCAGATGTTGTTGACCGCCGAGGATCCGAGTTCAGCGCCCATGCGGGCGGCGATGTCGCGGGTGCGTCGGCCATGTTCGATCCAGAAGTCGCGGATGCCTTGGTCCGGGTGGCTGAGCGTAAGGTTATCGTCGGCCTTTTCATGGGCGAAGAAGGTCGGATTGAAATCCAGCGCGATGCCTTGGTCTTTTGCCCAGTCCACCCACGGTTCGAAATGCCGATACTCGATTTCGTCGCGGTCGGGCGTCTCATGGGTATCGAGGTAGATGGCGTGGAGGTTGAGCCGGTGTTTGCCGGGGATTTGCCCATAGGCGAATTCGAGATCGGCGCGGAGTTCGTCCGGGGTGCGGGCGCGGCCGGGGTGGTTGCCCGTGGCTTGGATACCGCCGCCGGATGTGCCGCTGCGCGTTTCGAAGCCAACGACGTCATCGCCTTGCCAGCAATGCATCGAGATCGGGATCGTGGCCAGACGGTCGAGCGCGGTTTTGGTATCGACGGCCCAGTCGGCGAAGGCGGCTTTGGCGATCTCATAACTCATGGCAGCCGCCTAGCGCGTGAAAGCTTGGACATTGCCGGCATCGACGTTGAGAATGTTGCCCGTCGATTTGGCCGACAGGTCGGCGGCGAAGAAATAGGCCGCCTCCGCGATGTCTTCGGGCAGGACCGCGCGTTTCAGCATGGACCGGTTGCGATACATCTCCTGTAGGCCGTCCTTGTCGGTGCCGTAGGTCGAAGCCCGCTGGTCGAGCCATTCGCCTTCCCAGATGCGCGAGCCGTGGAGCACGGCGTCTGGGTTCACGACATTCACGCGGATCCCGGCTTCGGCCCCTTCCAGCGCCAGGCAGCGGGCGAGGTGGAGTTCGGCGGCTTTGGCGGTGCAATAGGCGGCGGCGTTGGGGCTGGCGGCGAGGCCGTTCTTCGAGCCGATGAAGACGACCGATCCACCGATCCCTTGCGTTCTGAACAGCTTGAAGGCTTCTCGGCTGACCAGGAAATAGCCGGTCGAAAGGATGTCCATGTTCTTGTTCCAAAGCGCGAGCGACGTGTCTTCGACCGGGGCGGACGAGGCGATACCGGCATTGGAGACGAGGATGTCGATGCCGCCGAATTCGACCGCCGCGTCCGCGAAGGCGGCGGCGACGGCGGTTTCGTCGGTGACGTCCATCTTCACGCTGCGCACGACATCAGCGGAATAGCGGGCCTTCAACAGGTCCTCGGCGCGGTCGAGCGCGGCTTGATCGATATCGGCCAGGATCACGCAGGCCCCTTCTGACAGGTAACGTTCCGCCGTGGCCGAGCCGATGCCGCCCGCCCCGCCGGTGACCAGCGCGATGCGCCCGGCGAGCGATTTGGGCTTCGGCTGGCGCTGCAGCTTCGCCTCTTCGAGTTGCCAATATTCGATGTCGAAGGCCTCTTGCTCGGGCAGCCCGACATAGTCGCTGACCGATGAGGCGCCGCGCATGACGTTGATGGCGTTGACGTAGAACTCGGCGGAGATGCGCGCCGTCGCCTTATCCTTGGCGAAGGTGATCATGCCCACACCGGGGACCAGGTAGACGACGGCATTTGGATCGCGCATCGGCGGGCTATCGTCGCGTTTGCAGCGGTCGTAATAGGCGGCGTAGTCGTCGCGGTAGGCGGCGATCTGGTCGGGAAGTGCGGCCAGGACGGTGTCGATGTCGCCCTTGGCCGGGTCGAAATCGATGACCAGCGGCCGGATCTTCGTGCGCAGGAAATGGTCGGGGCAGGATGTGCCGAGCGCGGCGAGCGCGGGCATGTCCGTGGCGTTGACGAAGTCCAGAACCGTGTCGCTGTCTTCAAAATGCCCGACCATATGGTGCTGGCCGGAGACCATGCCGCGGATGGCGGGCATCAGGCGCGCAGCAACGGTGCGGCGCTGTTCAGGGGGCAAGCTGTCATGCCGGGCGCCGCCGAAGGCTGGGGCGGCGGTCCTCTTGGTGTCGAACCAATCCATCGCGCGCTGGATCACGTCGAGGGTCAGGTCGTAGCAGGCCTTGGCATCATCGGCCCAGGTGAAGAGCCCGTGGGATTCCAGGATGACGCCGTTGGCGGTGGGGTTCTGTTTGCAGAAGTCTTCCAGCCAGAGCCCGAGTTCATAGCCGGGCCGCTTCCAAGGCAGCCAGCCGATTTCGTCGCCGAAGATGTCCTGCGTCAGAGCCCTGGAATTCTTCGATGCCGCGATGGCGATGATCGCATCCGGATGCACGTGGTCCACATGCATCTTCGGCACATAGGCATGGAGCGGCGTGTCGATGGAGGCCGCGCGGGGGTTCAGCTTGAAGGTGCAATGGGGCAAGTAGCCGACCATTTCGTCTTCGAAGTCGACGCCGCGGTATAAGTCTTTGAGCGCGTGCAGCTTATCCATATAGAGCGTGGCG
>JBCDCS010000045.1:0-12348 GCA_039181205.1 Pseudomonadota bacterium | reverse complement strand
TTCATCTTCATATCCTCGGAACACCCGTTCCCCCGGCTCGAAAAGCACCGCGGCGCCAAGACCCGCAAAGGTCGCTATTACGGCCCCTTCGCCTCCGCTGGCGCCGTGAACCGCACGCTCAACACGCTGCAAAAGGTCTTCCTGCTCCGCACCTGCACCGACCGGGAGGTCGAGGCCGGCGACCGGGTCTGCCTGAACTACCACATGAAGCGCTGCGCCGGCCCCTGCGGCGGCAAGATCAGCGAAGCTGATTACGCCAAGCTCGTCGCCGAGGCCGACGCCTTCCTGTCGGGCAAAACCACCGAGGTGCAGGAAATGCTGGCCGCCCAGATGCAGGCTGCCTCCGAGGCCATGGAATTCGAACGCGCCGCCGCGATCCGCGACCGCATCAAGGCCCTGACTAATGTGCAGTCCGCCCAAGGCGTGAACCCCCAGCACACGCCCGAAGCCGACGTGATCGGCCTGCACATGGCGGGCGGGCAGGCCTGCATCCAGGTCTTCTTCATCCGCGCCAACCAGAACTGGGGCAATGTCGATGTCTATCCCCGCATCGCCGACGACATGTCCCCGACCGAAGTGATGGAGGCCTTCCTGGGCCAGTTCTACGATACCAAGGAACCGCCCCGCCTCGTCCTCGTCTCCCACGACGTGGAAGAAACCGAACTGATCACCGAAGCCTTGTCCAAGAAGGCGAACCGCCGCGTCCAACTCCTCTCTCCCCAGCGCGGCGAAAAGGCCGAACTGGTCCAAAGCGCCGTCCGCAACGCCCGCGAAAGCTTGGGCCGCAAGATGTCCGAAGCCGCGACCCAGACCAAACTTCTCAAGGGCATCGCCGCCGCCTTCGACCTCCCCGAACCGCCCAAGCGGATCGAGGTCTACGACAATTCCCACATCCAGGGCGCCCATGCTGTCGGCGCCATGATCGTCTCCGGCCCCGAAGGCCTGGAGAAATCCCAGTACCGCAAGTTCAACATCCAAAGCACCGAGCTGACCCCCGGCGACGATTTCGGCATGATGAAAGAGGTCCTGACCCGCCGCTTCAAACGCCTCCTGAAGGAAGACCCCGAGCGGCAATCCGAGACTTGGCCCGACCTCTTGCTCATCGACGGCGGGGCCGGGCAGGTGAGCGCCGTGCGTGAGATCATGCGCGAGCTGGAGGTCGAAGACATCGCCATGGTCGGCGTCGCCAAGGGCGTCGACCGCGACCACGGCAAGGAAGAATTCCACCGCACCGGCCAGCGCCCCTTCGCCCTGCCGCGCACCGACCCGGTCCTCTACTTCATCCAACGCCTCCGCGACGAAGCCCACCGCTTCGCCATCGGCACCCACCGCGCCAAACGTGCCAAAGCCCTGGTCGCCAACCCCCTCGACGACGTCCCCGGCGTCGGCCCCGGCCGCAAACGCGCCCTGCTCAAGCATTTCGGCTCGGCCAAGGCCGTCTCGCGGGCAGCGTTGGCGGACTTGAAAGCGGTGGACGGGATCAGCGACGCGCTCGCCGAGACGATCCATGCGCATTTTCATGAGCGGGGGTGAGGATAGCCAAACCGATAATTCTACCCGTTTTGAAGAAGAGAATTACGACCGTCGGATAGAATAGATCTACGGAATACAGGAAAATGGAACAAGTCAGCGATCAGGTTCTCTTTCAACGAATTCGCAACCGTGTCATCGAGTTATTCGAGCTGTATCAATCGCTGGAAGATGTTGCGCAATTTGGAGCCTTTGAAACGTTGAACATGGCCGATGATTGGTTGCCCGTCGAATATGAACGTGCGCCACTTGTCTTCAGCCAAAATGAAAGAGACGCCGTCGATCAATTTCTCGCACACATCCAAGCCGCTGCTGCTACCACGGGCGAAGATACCTGGGACGTCGATTGGTTGAGAAACTCGACGCAGTGGATCCAGCTTTCGATGCATGCCAATTTGGCTGCCGCCACATTCGCCAAACGTGGGCGATTTTCGGAAGAGCGGGAAGAAACTTTCCAAGGATGACTTCTCGAATTAGAGCTGACTGGATGGACTTTCAGTATTTTTAAGATCGTTTCTGAGGCTTGGCCCGGAATCAAGGCTGCAGCCCACCTGCCCATCGCGTTCGTCGGGCTTATGCCGCGCTACTGGTGCCTCCTCACCGCCCCAGGGCCGGCGATTTGGCAACCACAAGCGCGCCGCCCGAGCGGAGCACTGACTTGGCCACCATAAATCGCCCCGCCCAAAGGTCGGATCGCCACCCCGCGGTCCAGCGATGACCAGGCGCGGCAAGAGCGGTGGCCGAATCCTCCGATCCATGGCAGAGGTAGTGGCCCATCGGAGGACCCTGCCAATGATCCAAGCCGCCTGAGCCCAACTGCCCCAAGAGGGGCCCAACTCAGCGCAAGGATCCTCCATGCAACCGATCATCTATGACGTCGCCGTCTCGGCCGACGGGTTCATCTGCGGCGCGAACGCCGACATCTCTCGCTTTCCCCATGAAGGCCCCGTGCTCGACGACTACCGCGCCCGCCTCGCCACCTATGGCACCGCACTCATGGGCCGGGAGACCTACGTCTTCGGCTACGCCTACGGCCTGACCGCCGGCGCGAACCCCTATCCGCACATGCGGTCCATCGTGATCTCCAAAACCCTGGACCTCCCCGAGGATGCCCAGGTCGAGCAAATCCCCGATCTGACCACAATTCCCCACCTCAAGGCCCAGGCCAGCCGCCCCCTCTATCTCTGCGGCGGCGGCCACTTGGCGTGCACCCTGCTTCGGGCGGGTTTCATCGATCAGGTCGTTCTAAAACGCGCCCCGATTCTCCTGGGCACCGGTGTGCTGCTCTGGGGCCCGGGCGCACCGGCGCCGGAGGCCCGGCTGATCGATCACCACGATTACGGCGGCGGCCTCACGCTCCAACGTTACCACCTATGACGCCAGGCGGCCTCCGGGGGATGGACCCCGCCCCCGGAAGGCCGCTACATCCCTGTCGATGACCTGGACCATACCGAACATCCTGACGGTGCTCCGTCTCTTCGCCGCGCCCGGTGTGGCGGTGATGTTCCTGTTCTTCGCGCGGCCCTGGGCCGACTGGTTCGCGCTGATCCTCTTCGTCACCGCCGCGATCACCGACTGGTTCGACGGCTGGATCGCGCGGGAGTTCAACCAGACCTCCCGCTTCGGCGCCATGCTCGACCCCATCGCCGACAAGGCCATGGTGGTCATCGCGCTCCTGGTCATCACCGGTTTCTCGGGCATGAACCCCTGGATCCTGCTGCCCGCGACGATCATCCTCTTCCGGGAGGTCTTCGTCTCGGGCCTGCGTGAATTCCTTGGCGCCACGGCCGGTCTGCTCAGGGTCACCTACCTTGCTAAATGGAAGACCACCGCGCAGATGACGGCCATCGCCGTGCTCTTCGCGTCCGGCATGCTGACCCACGAATTCGCCGATCGCACCTTCGGCATGGATGGTGCCACCATCGAGGGCATCCTGGCCGGGGATCTCGACGACCCGCTCAATATCGGCCTGATCCTGTACGGCGAATGGCTGACCTGGTGGATCGGCACCATCTTGCTCTGGGTCGCAGCCCTGCTCACGGCCATGACCGGCTGGGATTACTTCGCCAAGGCCACGCCCTATTTGAAGGACACGAAGCCATGACTGCCGGTTCGATCGCCCGCAGTAGCCGGACCGCTCAACCCGCCGCCAAAGTCCCGCGAAATACCCCGGCGGCCCCAAAGGTCAGGCCGGCCTCCTCAGCGGCCCGCAATGCCGGGCCCACCCGATCTTCGCCCACCAGTGCCAAACGACCGGTGGATCGACCGCCCGCGGCCCAACGTGCGGTGGCTTGCAACTCTCAAGCACAAACCCCCTCCTGGCAGCCCACCGCTCGGCACCCCACATCATGGTCAACAAAGCCATCGGATCGGCCGGAGTGGCACCCATGACCGTCACTGTCCTCTATTTCGCCTGGCTGCGCGAACGGATCGGGCTCGGCCGCGAAGACGTCACCACCGAGGCCGCGACGGTGGCCGACCTGGTGGACGAGCTCAAGTCGCGCGAAGACCGCTACGCCGCCGCCTTCGCAGACATGACGACGGTGAAGGTCGCGCTGGATCAGGAATTGTCGTCGCTTGATGCCTCCCTTGCCGGAGTGCGAGAAGTGGCCTTCTTCCCACCGATGACCGGAGGCTAAGGGATGGAGATTAAGAAACCGTCACCGAAACCGTGCGAACGTGCGTTCGCACGGGGGGTGTACAGGGGGTGTACGGGGGGTGCCCCCTGCTAGATGGCCGGATCCGCCCATCTCCGCATCGTCGTGACGACCGACGATTTCGACCTCGGCGCCGAGGCGTCGCGCCTGGAATCCGGCCCCGATACCGGCGCGGTGGTCACCTTCACGGGCCGCGTCCGCGACGTGTCGGGCGGGCTCAAGCACATGGAAATCGAGCATTATCCCGGCATGACCGAGCGTGCCCTAACAGAGATCGCCGAAAAGGCCGCCAGGCGATGGTCCCTCTCGGCCGTCACCATCATTCACCGCCACGGGTCCCTGGCCCCGGGGGACCGCATCATGATGGTCGCCACCGCGTCCCGCCACCGCAACGCAGCCTTCCAAGCAGCTGAATTCCTGATGGATTACCTGAAATCCCGCGCGCCGTTCTGGAAGAAAGAGGTGACGGAAGGGAGCTCTGAATGGGTCTCCGCACGCGATACGGACGAAAAGTCCTTAACCCGCTGGTAACTCGGCGGCGCTATGGTCCCGCGACGACGCCTACCAAAAGACCGCGACCCATCCAAGCGCGATGCAGTTCGTCGATCCAATGATCCCCTTCCGATGACCATATCGCCGCTGGTCCGACGGATTGGATTTGGCGGATGATCCCCCCGTTCACCGGTGCTAGGGGAGGGCAAAGCATCGGGAGGACAGGATGGATCTTGGCATCAAGGGCAAACGCGCCCTGGTTTGCGCGTCGTCGAAAGGGCTGGGCTTGGGCTGTGCCACTGCCTTGGCCGAGGCCGGGGTCGACCTGGTCCTGAACGCCCGCGGGGCCGAAGCCCTGGACGCCGCCGCGGCCGATCTGAAGGACCGCTTCGGCATCCAGGTGACGGCCGTTGCGGCCGACATCACGACCGATGACGGGCGCGCCGACGTGTTGGATGCGGCCGGCACGCTCGACATTCTGGTGACCAATGCGGGCGGGCCGCCACCGGGGCTCTGGTCCGATTGGGGGCGGGACGACTTCATCGCCGCGCTCGACGCCAACATGCTGGCGCCCATCGCGCTGATGACGACGCTGCTGCCCGGCATGTGCGACCGCGGCTGGGGGCGGGTGGTGAACATCACCTCGCAATCGGTGAAGGCGCCGATTCCGCAACTGGGCCTGTCGAATGCGGCGCGGACCGGGCTCACCGGCTATGTGGCTGGCACCGCCCGACAGGTGGCGCCCATGGGCGTGACGATCAACAACCTGCTGCCGGGGATCCATGCAACCGACCGGGCCGACGCGCTCGACGGGGCGGTCAGCCGGGCGCAGAACATCTCCATGGAAGACGCCCGGGCCCAGCGGGCCGCGACGATCCCCGCCCGGCGCTACGGCACGAAAGAGGAGTTCGGGCAGGCCTGCGCCTTCCTCTGTTCGCAACATGCCGGGTTCATCGTGGGCCAGAACGTCCTGCTCGACGGCGGGGCGACAAACGCCACGATCTGAACTGCCGTCCCCCGTCAGGCGGTGCGTTGCCGGGCGAGTTGGCGCCACGTCGCGCCTGCGACGATAAGGGCGGCGACCAGGGCAAAGAGACCCACGAAATCGGCCCCGTTGCGGACTGTCACGGCAACCAACGCCCACACGATCGCGACCCCGTAGAGCAGCGAGGCTTGCGTCCGGAGGATCGCCAGACCCAGCGCCAGCCCGATGGACAGGGCGACGATGGCCCAACCCTGAGGCCCCAGCGGCGGGATCCCCCAGCCCGGTGCGATCAACCCCAGTGACACGGCGGAGGCGGCCGTCAGCCACCCGGCATAAAGCCCGATTGGTGCGCGCAGCAGCCACAGGTCCTGGCTGGGGCTCCGCAACAGCGCGCCCAGGGCACCGGCCAGCATCACCCAGATCAGGATCGTTGCCCAGATCGCCGAATTCACCGCAACGGACAACCAGATCGCACCGACGGCCAGGCTGACCAGCAGCGACAGCCGCGTGGCATCCCAGGCCGGATCCTCGCGTCGCTTCCAGATGCCGAAGACCGCCGAAGCGGTTAACCACAGATAGATCACCCCCCAGATCGAAAAGGCATAGCCTGCGGGCTGGACGGGCGGGTTTTCCAACGGGACGGGGAATTGGTCGGGCCGGAATCCACCAAAGCCGGGGGTCAGCATCGGTGAAAGCGCAAAGGCCAGGGTGACGAGCAGGATGAGAATGGCGCGAATGGTCATGCCAAACCGTAGCGCGGCGGTGGCCGGGCCGCCAGCGGCGACCCGTGGGAAAAGCCGTGCTACCCTGATGCGGAGCACACCATCCGGAGCCGCGCCATGACCAACCGCCCTGCCATCGTCCCCTATCTGAGCTACGTGGATGCCAAGGCCGCAATGGAGTTCCTGGAAACCGCCTTCGGGCTGCAGCCGATCCAGGCCTATGACGACAGCGATGGCCGTTTGGTCCACGGCGAGATGCGGCACGGCAATGGCGTGATCATGCTGGGCAGCGTCGCTTCGGCGCCCTCCACGGGCTCGCCCGGAATCTACCTGGTTGTCGAAGATGTGGACGCCCACCACACGCACGCGGTCGGGGCCGGCGCGGAGGTCGTATATCCGCCGGAGGACACCGAATTCGGAACCCGCCGCTGGCGGGCGCGGGACCCGGAAGGCCATGAATGGTCGTTCGGAACTTACGCGCCGCAGACCACCGCACCGGACTGGGGCTGACCCGGACCGCGGCCCGTCTGGGCTATACAAGCAAGGAAACCAGGGCGCCGTGCAGCGCCTGGTATTCGCGCGCTGGGATGGTGGCTAAGGCAGCCTCCCGTGTCGTGGGTGCGTCTTCATAAGATGCCGGCGCGGCGAAACGCGCGCCGGGCGCAGTGAACTGGCTATCCGTCAGATCGATCCGCACCCCGTCGATGCGGTTGTAGTAGTGCCAGACCTCCCCAAGGCGGGTCCGTAAGACCTCTCCACCAAACAGGTCATGGATCACCGCAGCCGTCACATTGCACTGACCTGAGGCCGGGTTGTCCGCGGTCCATTGGATGGCCGTCTCCAAGGACCAAGCGGTCAACAAGGCATCCCGCACCCGCACCTCGTCGAAGGGCCGGTGCATCGCGGTCATTCGGTCCAGCGCACCGCCGTCAGATCATTGGCTTGGGTCGGGGCATTCTCCCAAAGACCTTCGATCCGGGCATCGGCGACGCCGGTCTTCGCCAGTTGGAAGAGGTACGCGTTCACGTGGTCCTCCGCGATGATCCGCTGTGCGCGTTTCAGCATCTCGGACCGCATGGACGCGTCGCTCGTGGCCACGATCTCATCCATCAGCGCCTGGAACTCGGGGTTGTCGTACTGAAAGTAGTAATCCGGACGGGCGTAGATGTTGATGTCGGCGGGTTCCGTATGGCTGACGATGGTCAGGTCGTAATCCTTGCCGCGAAACACCTGTTCCAACCACTGGGCCCATTCCAGGTTCTGGATTTCCGTCTCGATCCCCACGGCGCGCAGTTGCGAGGCGATGATTTCGCCGCCCCGCCTGGCATAGGCCGGGGGCGGCAGCATCAGGCGCAGGGGCTCGCCGTCATAGCCAGCTTCGGCCAGGGCCGCGCGGGCGGCATCGGGATCATGGGCGGATTTCGCGGTCAGGTCGACGTAATCGGGGTTATGGGGTGCGAAATGGGTGCCGATGGGCGTGCCATAGCCGAACATGGCGCCGTCGATCACGGCCTGCCGGTCCACCGCCAGGCTGATGGCCTCGCGCATCTTGGGGGCCAACTCGACGTTGTTCATGGCCAGGATCGTCTCGCCTTCGGTGGAACCGACGATGACGTTGAATTGCGGATTGGCTTCGAAGGCTGACAGGGTTTCGGGCGCTGGGAAGTTCGGGAACGCGTCCAGATCGCCCGCCATCATGGCGGCAAATGCCGCGTTCGGGTCCGAGATGAACCGGAAGGTCGCCTGCTGCAGGGTCGGGGCCTCGCCCCAGTAATCAGGGTTCGCGACCAACTCGACCCGGTCCCCCTGAACCCAGTCTTGCAGGCGGAACGGCCCGGTGCCCACGGGGTTGGTCGCGTTGGTCTCGACACTTTCCGGCGCCACGATGACGGCGTCGCCCCAGGCCAGGTTGAAGGGCAGGTTGCCGTTCGGGGCCGACAGGGTGATCTCAACCGTGGTCGCATCGACGGCTTCGACCGCGGCGATGCCGTCGAACAGGGCCTTTTGCGCGTTGGTCGATGTCTCGGCGCGGGCCCGGTCCAGGGTGAAGACCACGTCATCGGCATCCATGGTGGTGCCGTCGTGGAACGTCACGCCGCTTTGCAGGGTGAAGGTCCAGGTGAGGCCATCTTCGCTGACGGTCCAACCCGAGGCGAGCGCGGGCAGGATCGAGCCGTCGGGACCGAAGCGAGTCAGACCTTCGAAGACATTCGCATAGACCACTTCGTCGATGGCCGCGGCGGCGCCCCCGGTCGGGTCCAGGTTCGGCGGTTCAAGCTGCATGCCGATGGTGATGTCCGTCTGCTGAGCGAGCGCAGTGGATGCGCCAAGCAGCAGAATGGCGGTGGTGATGCGAAACATGCGAGTCCTCCCGATCGTCCAGGAGAGGGTAGGCACGACCGGCGATTGGGGGCAAGTCTGACAGCGGTAGCGGCGAGCGGCCGAGCCTAGCGAACGATTTGAACAGACGTCGCAAAAGCCTGTTTAGCCGTTCGCATAGCCTTTGACGATTTCAACCATCCGCTCGGTCGTCAGGACGGGGGGCAACAACGTCAGGAACATGCCTTCGCCATCCATGACGAAGATATGCGAGCCATGGGCCCAGACCGTCACACCGCGCGGATCGACGAAGAGCGGCTCGCGATCCACATGGAAAAGATCGCGGACGTGGGCCAATTCCTCCTCGCTGCCGGTCAAACCGGTCAGTCCAGGTGCGTAGTTCGCCAGGGCGGGACCCATATTGTCGACCGTGTCGGCCTGCGGATCGACCGTGATCACCAGCGGCGTCGTTTCGATCCCATCGGCGCGCAACGTGTCTGCCATTTCCGACATGATCGGCAAAGCGACGGTGCAGATCGCCTCGCAATTGGCATAGCCGAAAAACACCAATTGCAGGTTCCCGTCCGGGTCGGACTCCGTCCGCATGCGCCCATGATGGTCGGTCAGCTTGTAGGACCCGCCGAAATTGGTGGGAAACAGCGTGTCGGGCAGCGCCGCGTTCAGGGTCGGCTGCGCGGTCTCCTGAGCTGCCAGCGGCAGGGCCGCCAGCAGCATGGCCGAAAGGGGCAGCAGACGCATCAGAACCAATCGGCGATGAACGCGGCATCCGCCTCCTCGCCGAGGCCGAGATAACCCTCTCGCTCGATTTCCTCTAACACGCGGGGGTCACGCCGGAACCAGGGCCCGGGGCCTTCGCTGCCGGGGTTCCTCGCGGCCCAATCGTCCGTCCAGGTATTGGCTCTCTGCCATTCCCCATCGGGCAGGCGGATGCGCTGAACCTGATAGACGTTGACCGCGCCGAGCTCCGGTTCGCTGATCATCAACCCGTCCACCTCGATGAGCTGGCCGCAGAAGGGCGCCAGATCGGCCACGGCCCCATTGAACGACGTCTGGCCGTTCTTCATGGGGAAGATCATGACGCCATCCGCTTCCCTGAGAAGCACCAATTGCCGTGCGCCCGCACCGCAATCGGCGGCGCAATCGCCCGTCAGTTCGCAAAGCGGATCGGACACGGTCGCCGTGAAGCGCGCCGTCTGTTCTCCATAAAGCCCCCAGTTCCGGGCTTCCGACCCCTCGGAGAAGTCTTGTGCAACGGCCGGGGCCGCGACCAGGGCGGCGATCAGTGCAAAGCGGATCATTGGGCGGCCTCCTCGGGGATCGCGAAGCCAGGGATCACGCCGAATTCGTCATGGGTGGCATTGATGATGTCTTGGTCGGCGATGATTTCTTCGACCACGAGATAGTTCAGGCCATCGCGACGATAGAGCATGCCGTCCACCTCGATCGTGTGTGACGCGATGCGGAGATTGGTGTCGCCACCGACAGACTGATCGTCGCCCGTCATCTTCAGAACCATGTAGACGGCGCCATCGGGGGCCAGAAGCCCTACGGGGATGCCGCCCGCACTGCACCAGAGGGCGCAGGTATGATGGGCCGAGCCGACAACGGCATCGGGGCCGCCCATGACGCCGGAGAAATAGCACCAGGTGTCGATGACCTCTCCGGTGATCTGAACCCGTTCGCCTTCGGTGGCCGCCAAAGCCGGGGGCGCAGATATCAGCAGGGCGAAGAGTGGTAGGGCAAGGCGCATGGGATGAGCTCCGGGCAGAACGTTAACACGTAATGTTGACACTAGGTCACCGGTTCGGGGCAAATCACGTTTCTTAAATCACCGATTTTGCACTGAGCGGCCTTCGATCCGGCGCAGCGGGCCGATGGTCCCCAGGGCGGCGATGGCACGCCGAAGTGATGGACGCATCTGAGGCCGGACGTTGACACCCGCGCCGGCCCCACGGGAAGAACGCAGGGGTCACCCGTCCCTTCCGAAAGGCTTGTCCCATGTTGACCCGTCGCGACTTTTCCCGTCTCGCCCTGGCCGGGGGCGCCACCGCCCTGGCCGGACCCACCTTGGCCAAGGCACCGTTCGCCGATGCGCAAGTGGCGGGTATCTACCGCCATGCCGTGGGGGATATCCAAGTCACAGCCTTGCTGGACGGGTACTTTCCCCTGCCGGTCGAGGCCTTTTTGAACGTCTCCGAGGAAGACATGGCCGCCGTGCTGGAAGCCTCGGCGCAAGAGGCGCCCATGCCCACAGCGATCAACGCCTATGTGGTGAACACCGCCGATCGGACCTTCCTGGTCGATGCCGGTTTCGGTTCGGTCGACTCGTTTGGACCGGATGTGGGGAAGGCCATCGCAAACCTACGGGCTTCCGGGATCGAACCGGGGCAGATCGATACCCTGGTCCTAACCCATGCCCATCTCGACCATTGCGAGGGCCTGATCGACGGGGACGGCAACGCCGTCTTCCCGACGGCCGAACTGATCATGGCCGAGGCAGAGCACGCTTTCTGGACGGATGATGCGATCCTGGCCCAGGCGCCCGAGTCGGCGCGGCCCGTCTTCGACAGCGCGCGGAGGTCCATCGCGCCCTATGCCGACCGGCTGACCTTGATCGGCGATGCCGACATCGCGCCGGGTGTGCGGTTCGAGCTGTCGCCTGGCCATACGCCAGGTCACGGCGTGCTGCGGATCGAAAGCGGCGACGAAGCGCTGACGATCCTGGGCGACACGCTGCATAACGAAGCGATCCATTTGGCCTATCCCGATGCCGGGTTCGGTTTCGATGTCGATTCAGCCGCCGCCGCGGTGTCGCGGCGGCGTCAATTCGACCGCGCCGCCGACGAGGGCACTTTGACGGCGGGCTCTCACATCTCGTTTCCCAGCTTCGGCCGCATCGTCCGTGACGGTGACGCCTACGCGCACGTCATGTCGGAGTGGAATCCGACACTCTAGGCGTCAGCCAAGCAGTCGCTGCAGCGCCAGGGCCATGACCTGGCCGCTGTCGATCATATCGGCGATCCCGATCCATTCGTCCGGCTGATGCGCCAGGTCCAGAATGCCTGGGCCATAGGCGATGCAATTCTTCAGGCGCCCGATCCGGTCGATATGCTTCTGGTCGTAGGTTCCGGGCGAGACCACGAATTCGGCCGACTGACCTATCACCTGCTGCACGGCATCCTCCACGACCCGGACGATGGGCGCATCCTCGGGTGTCATGGTCGGCATGACTTCGAACAGATCGCGGATCTCGTACCGGAAATCGGGGCGGGTTTCGCGGACCCGTTCCATCATCGCGGTGACTTCGCGCTTCACTTCGGCGATGTCCTCCTCGATCAGGAACCGCCGGTCGATGGTCAGAATGCAGCGATCCGGCACACAGGCCGAGGGCAGGCCGGTATAGTCGTCGGACTGCACCGGTTCCCCACCGTGCAGGGCATTGATGTTCAGCGTGGATTGCCGGGCGCCCTCGGGCACAACAGGCATCTCGGTCCGCTTGGTGGCGAGCAGGGGAAAGAGCGTCCGCTCCATCTCTTCCAGAACCGCGCCCATGTGGCGCACAGCGCAATCGCCCAGAAACGGCATGGAGCCATGGGCGATCCGACCCTTGGTCTCGATCTCG
>JBCDCS010000044.1:0-12390 GCA_039181205.1 Pseudomonadota bacterium | reverse complement strand
GGCGCGATGGATTTCAGCGTCAGTTCCCGCACCTGCTCCCATTGCCGCTGCAGATATTCGTAGTCGCGTTTGATCTCGGTCTTGGTGCGCTTGGCGCCCGCCGTACGGATGATCAGACCCGCGCCCTGGGGCACGTCGATTTCGCCCGCGATCTCTTTCAGCTTCTTCCGATCCGCCGCGTTGGTGATCTTGCGGCTGATCCCGCCGCCCCGCGCCGTGTTGGGCATCAAGACGCAATACCGGCCCGCCAGGCTCAGATAGGTGGTCAGCGCCGCACCCTTGTTACCGCGCTCCTCCTTGACGACTTGGACCAGCATGATCTGGCGGACTTTGATGACCTCCTGGATCTTGTATTTCCGCACACGTGGCCGCGGCGGCCGGGCCGGGCGCACCTCCTCGTCGGTCTCGTCATTGGCGACCGTCTCGACCTGACCGGCCTCGTCTCCGACGTCCTCACCCTCGGCGGGCTTTTCGGACTTCTTGGACCGGGACCGGCTGCGCGACCGGGATTTCTTCGGCTTCGGCGCGTCCTCAACGACATCGGCCTGATCCGGCGTGTCGTCGTCGGAGTCCTCGTCCGCGGGATCGACGGTTTCCATGCCCTTCGGGTCCCGCGCAGCTTCGGCAGACACGGCCTCTTCTGCCGGACGCTCCTCCAAAGTCTCCGACGATACTTCTTCGTCTTCCAGACCCGCCGATTCTGCGATGGAGGTCACGTTATCCTCGCCGTCATCCGGCTCGGCCCCAGGCCCCTCTTCCGCCGCCGCCGCCTCTTCGGCCACTTCCGCTTCAACAGGCACCTCTGCCACGGCGCCCTCAGCCGCCCCCTCCTCGCCAGCGGCCGCCGCGTCCTCCGCGGGGGCCTCCACCGTCTCCTCGGCCTTCTTCTTCGACCGGCTGCGCGACCGCGACCGGCTTCGTGACTTCTTGGGCTTTTCCTCGACCTCACCACCGGCATCCCCGGCGACCTCCACCGCGTCGCCATCGGCCTCATCGGCGGCCGCCTGCGCTTCGGCATAGGCCCGTTCCTCGGCCAGGATCGCTTCCCGGTCGGCCTTGGGGATCTGGTAGTAATCGGGATGAATTTCCGGGAAGGCCAGGAACCCATGCCGGTTCCCACCGTATTCCACGAAGGCCGCCTGCAAGGACGGCTCCACCCGTGTCACCTTTGCCAGATAGATATTGCCCGCAAGCTGACGCTTGTTCAGGCTCTCGAAATCAAACTCCTCGACCTTCGTCCCGTCTGCCACCACGACCCGGGTCTCTTCCAGGTGGGAGGCGTCGATCAGCATTTTCTTCGCCATGTAACTTTCCGCGACATCTTCGCCGCATCCCAGGGGGCGCGGCACTTCGCTGTCGTCTTGATGGGGCGAGCGCAGGCGGCATCACGGCGGGCTGGCTGTGCCACCACCCGTCCGTCACTGTCCGGCCCTGCGTCATCGCGGCTCACACTCCGACCGTCGCGCGGCTTGGCGCACGCGGTCCGTTCAATGCTCGTCTTCGCAAAGATCGAGCGCCTCTCCGGGGCGGCTTTGCCGACCCGCAAACTTCCCCCGAGGCACGGGCCATCTGGGCCACGCTAGTCGCACGGGGAAGAATCTCACCGGTCCCACGCCCCGAGCGTCCGGGGATACGACCGTATGACCTATGTGTGACATTCCCCGCCAGATGGCAATGGTTCAGGCGCCTTGGCGCGGCATCCGGCGCCGCTCACCCCGGCAGCGTCATCCGCAGGATCAAAGGCCGATGGTCCGACAAAACCGGCTTTCCCGGCACGTCGAACCCGCGCACCTCCACCACGTCGTTGACCAGCATGTAATCGGCATGGCGATCCGGCTTCCGATAAAGCTCCGTTCGGGTGTCCGAAATGCCATGGGCCGCGACTAGATCGTGCAGACCCGCCTCCGCCAGGATGTCGAACGTCTCCGACCCCGGCAGCACGTTTAGATCGCCACCCAACACCATCGCCTCCCCGGGCCCCGCCAACCCGTCCATCAGCGCCCGCACCCGCCGGGCCTGCCGCGCCCGCGCCTCCGTGTCGCCCTTCCCGCCCGGGTCGCGCAGCCCGTGCAGATGGCCCACGATCACCGTCGCGCCGGTCTCCGGCATCTCGACCCGCATCACCTGCATCGCGCGCGGCACCGGCTCCTCGCCCCATCCATCCCGGCGAAACCGGCCATGGACGAAACCCTGCATCCGCTCCGTCACCGCCAGATGCGGCGCCACCCAGCAAGCGATCCCGTGCTCCGATACCCAATCCCGCCCATTCATATCCTTCAAAGGCCCCCGCGCAGCCGGCGCAAAACACGGCTGGTGCTGGGGCAGACAGGCCGAGATATCGGCGAACAAATCCGACCGCTGATCCAACTCGCGATAGGGGTCGGTGTATTTCAACCAGGGCGGCGCCCTTCGCGGCGCCCGCGTCACCTCCTGCAGGCACAGAACATCCGGCCGCTCCGCTGTCACCCACGCCTCCAGCGCGGGCCAGCACCGGCCGCCCCAGGCATTCAGACTGACAATCCGAAGCTCGTCCGTCACACCCGTCAGAGATAGTTCGACCGGCTCAACCCGTACTTCGCCATCTTCTCGTTCAGCGTCCGGCGCGGCAGGCTCAGCTCTTCCATGACGCTGGCGATCGACCCGCGATGCCGCCGCATCGTGTTGTCGATCAGCATCCGCTCGAAGGCCTCCACATATTCCTTCAGCGGCTTGCCCTCGGTCGTGACCTGCACGGTCTCGCCCTGTTCCTGCGTGTCCGACATCAGAAGCGATGAAATCGAGCCCGTCCCGCGCCGCTGCTGCAACACCGCCCGCTCGGCCAGGTTGATCAACTGCCGCACATTCCCTGGCCACGGCGCCTGCAGCAACTGCGCCGCCTCCTGCGCCGAAAGTTGCGGCGGCGTGGCCCCATATTCCTCGCCGAAGGCTTCGGCGAAATGGGTGAACAGCGTCAACACATCCTCACCGCGATTGCGCAGTGGCGGCAGGACCAGCTTCATCGCCGCCAACCGGAAGAACAGATCCGGCCGAAGCGAATCCTCCAACGTCTTTTCCGGGTCCGATCCGTTGTGGATCGCCACGATCCGGGTTTCCGCGGGGGTGCCTTGATCGTTGATGAAGGTCAGCAACCGCGCCTGCAGCGACAGGGGCAGCGCCTCGATATCTTCCAGAACCAACGTTCCGCCCCGGGCTTCCTCGACCAAGGGCAACCCGCCCTCGGTCACCGGCCCGAACAGTTTGGCCCCCAACTCCGCCTCGGCCAGCGCCGCGCAGGAGGTCAGCGCGAAGGTCTTCCCCGCCCGCGGTCCCACCGCGTGCAGCGCATGGGCGACCAGCGTCTTGCCCGTGCCCGTCTCGCCATCGATCAGCACATGGGTATCGGCCTGCCCCAGATCCAAGATGTCTTCGCGCAGCCGCTCCATGGCGGGCGAGGTCCCGATCAGCTTCCGCATCAAAACCGTGCCGTCCGACAATTCCCGCCGCAGCGCCCGGTTGTCCAAGGTCAGCTTCCGCGCCTGGGCCGCCCGCCGCGTCAGATCGGTCAACCGGTCGGGATTGAACGGCTTCTCCATGAAATCATAGGCGCCGAGCTGCATCGCCTCGACCGCCATCGGCACGTCGCCATGGCCCGTGATCATGATCACCGGCAGGCTCGAATCCGTGCTCATCAAGCGCTTCAGGAACGCCATGCCGTCCATGCCCGGCATCCGAATGTCGCTGATGATGACGCCCGGAAAATCCGCGCTCACATTCTTCAACGCATCCTCGGCCGAAGCGTATGTTTCAGTGGCAAAGCCCGACAGCGCCAGCCACTGGGAAATCGACTGCCGCATATCCTGTTCGTCGTCGACGATGGCGATCCGTGCTTGCTCAGCCATGGAAGGTCCTTTGGTCAGTGACGGCTTGCGCCTTCATTGCCCATATCTACCGCCCCGCGGCCGAGATCAAAGCCCCGCTCTGCGACGTGATCTGGCGGGCGGGACGCCGCGCATGGCCCGGCGGGGCTTTGCTCGCCATGTCTCTGGCGCTGACCTATTCGGCTGCGTCCAGGACGGGCCCCTCGGTTTCCAGCGCCGGCAGACGCACCTCGAAGACGGCGCCGCCGTTTTCCGCGTTCCGGGCCGTCAGCCGACCGCCCAGATCAGCGACGATGCCCGATGAAATCGCCAGGCCCAGCCCCACACCCTCGCCGGGCTTCTTCGTGGTGTAAAACGGCTCAAACAATTGCTCGGGGTTTTCGATCCCATGACCCGTGTCGCGCATGGCCAGCGCCACCTCTTCCCCCGCCGTCAGCAGGATATCCAATTCCCGCGTCTCGCTGCTGCGCATGGCGTCCAGCGCGTTGCGCACCAGATTGATGATTACCTGCTCCAACCGCAGCCGATCCGCCGTCACCAAAGCCGGGGCTTCGGGTACGATCTGGCTCAACTTCACGCCGTCCTGGCGCAGTTGCGGCTCCATAAGCGTCAGCGCCGACGACAAAGCCTCCCGCACATCCACGGCCTCGAACGCCTCTCCACCCTTGCGCGCATAGGACTTCAACTGCCGCGTGATCGCACCCATCCGCTCGATCAGATCGTCGATCCGCTGGAACGACGACAGCGCCTCATCGGACCGCCGCCGCTGCAACAGCAGCCGTGCCCCCGCCAGATAGGTCTTCATCGCGGCCAACGGCTGGTTCAACTCATGGCTCACCGCCGCCGACATCTCCCCCAACGCCGCCAGCTTCGACGATTGCGCCAGCGATTGCTCGGTCTCCTTCAATTCTTCCTGCACCCGCTTCCGCTCGGCGATCTCCCGGCTCAACCGATCGTTCAACCGGCGCAGCGCCAGCGATTCCCGCTGGAACAACAACGACCTGACCGTCGACCGACGGTTCAGAAGATAGAAGCCCAACGCTGCCAACAACGCGAAACCGGTCACGATCAGCGCCAGAATGCCGTTCACCTGGTCGCGCACGCTTTCATAGCTGGTGAAACTCACCAACCGCCAACCCCGGAACGGCACCCGCGCTTCCATCTGCATCAAGGCCGAACTCGGCACCTCTTCGATATCCGACGTCCGCGCGAACGATCCCGTCGTCGCCAGCGCCCGATCCAAGGCCGACGGCACCGAGGTCGATTCCAGCGCCGCCTCCAAACTCTGCCCGCGCCATCGCGGCTCCGTCGACAGGATCACCGTCCCCGCCGAATCCGTGACCGCCACCGCCGCCGTCGTGCCACGCCACCGGCTTTCGAACTGGGCCAGGTCCACCTGCACCTGCAACACGCCCAACTGGCTCGGCCCGTCCTGCACCACCCGGCTGAAACTCGCCTCATAGGCCCCCGTCTCCGCCGGCACCAAGGTGAAGACCGTATCCGTCGTGTCCACCGCCTCGGTGAAGAACGGGCTTTCCGCGTGCAGCGTCCCCAATTCCTCCCGCGCGGTCGCCGCCACCGTGCGGCCATCCATGTCCAGAAGCCGGATCGACGCCGCCCCGATCTCGTCCACATAGGAAATCAACCGCTGGGACGAGGTCGAAAAATCCTCCGCGTTCAGCGCCGAAATCAACGTCGGATCCCGCGACAGAAGCAGCGGCACCACCGAGTTCCGCTGCAACTCCGACAAAATCGCCCCGGCATAGAGCGATTGCCGCAACTCCGCCCGGTTGCGCGTCGCCTCCACGAAGCGGTCGGTCAGCAGAGCATTGGCCACCCAAACGGCGATCCCGGCGGCGATCAAACCACCGAAAATGAACAGCCGGACATTCCAGGGCAGCGTCGGAAGGACCTGCTCCTGGCTGGGCGGGGTCGCCTTCTTGGCAGAGGCACGGCGCCAAAACATACCCACGGCTACCCCGCGACGAACCTCATCTCAAGACGGGGGCCCCCAGGTCAGGCGGCGATCAGCGCATCGGTCAGACCCCGGAACAACGCAACACCATCGGTGTTGCCATGGGCCGCATCGGCCGCCCGCTCCGGATGGGGCATCATCCCCAGCACCCGCCGGTTGGGCGACAGAATGCCCGCGATGTCGTCCATCGCCCCGTTCGGCGTGTCCACATAGCGGAACGCCACGAGCCCCTCACCGTTCAGCCGCGCGATGGTGTCGGGATCGGCCGTGTAATTGCCCTCGTGATGGGCGATGGGAATGTCGATCTCGGCGCCCTTGCCATAGACCCGCGTGAACGCGCTCTGATCTTCCTCGACCCGCAAGGTCACGGTCCTGCAGATATATTTCAGCCCTGCATTGCGCAGCAGCGCGCCCGGCAATATCCCGGCTTCGGTCAGGATCTGGAATCCATTGCAGGGCGCCAGCACATAGCCCCCCCGCTCCCCATGGGCTTTTAGAGCGGCTGCAACCGGCGAACGCGCCGCAATCGCCCCGCAGCGCAGATAATCGCCGTAGGAAAACCCCCCCGGCACGCCCACCACATCCGTGCCGTCCGGCAAGGCCGTCTCCTTGTGCCACACCATCTCCGTCTCAAACCCCGCCGCTCGAAACGCGACAGCAAGATCACGGTCGCAATTCGACCCCGGGAAGACGAGCACGGCGGCTTTCATAGCCCGCCCTTACACGCCGTCATCCATGATGTGTAGAGGTCGGCCGAGGCAGTTTCTCGAAGGGCGGACATCGTTAGGCAACGGGGACGGCTGGAGGAGAAGGCCTGGTTTGAGCCCATTCCTACCGCTTCCCTCTCCACCCACACTTGTGTGAGTTTAAGCGGCTTCGAGAGTGGTCAGGTTGCAAATCGAATGGGGCTTTTTCTCGTATGTCGCCGATAGTTACCAGAACATAGCAAGCCACCGAACGGCAAGAGCCGCAAGGGCTTCCAAAATTCACCTCTCGCGAGCGGAATGGTTGGCTAGCTCCAGGAAACTGCTTGAATCTCTGACAAGAAAAAGTCAACATCCCGCATCAAGACAGATTAATAAAGCATATTTGTAGTGAAAATACTTACTATACTACAGAGAAACGAGAAGTTTCTCAGATTTTCTCTAGCACTGATGCTTGCCATAGCGCCTTTGGCGCTAGTGTTTTTTCTTGATGCGCCTCCACTTGATGATATGGATGTGGCGCAGAAGCTTGATTGGTTGATTGAATATTCTCGGAATAGTACGACTGTCCTAAGAATTTACTTGGTTGGCCTAGGTTTCGTCGCGGTTATCTATGTCTTTTATTACTTTTTTGAACAGAAGAAGCCGATAAAGCGGCTTATATTTTTTGGAGACGAGCAGTATCTTGAGTTTTGCCGGCTTCGCAGGAAAGTAGTAAGCGATTTAAGGAATTCTCAACTTACGCACGAAATTTACGCAACGTCGCATTGCAATCTCGTTGGGCAGCTGGATCTCTCTGATGAGGCTAGAGAGGAGCAGTTAAAAGGTATTAATAGGGAATTCTTTTCCTTATTATCCAAAAAGATTTCGGAGACGGACGAGGTTTCAAAGTTGAATTTACTTCTTTATTATGACTGGGAAAATCTCGATTCTAAGGAAATCGCCGAGCAGGAGTGGAATTTTCGTATCGAACTGTTGATGTCTCATGGCGCGGATACTCCCACGAAATTCAGACCCATAAAACTTCGAAAAAAATTTCTTACAGATTACTTTGTCATTGAAGATCACACATTCATCACGATGAGAAAACCCGAAACGAACAAGGCGCCAGTAACTTGTTTCTATATTAAGGATGAAGAGTTCGCAAAAGGATATCGAAGCTGGTTAAAGAATATCATTGATTCTGCTGGCTACACTAACGACTATTGTGATGAGCGAGCGATTTCTACCGAGTTGAGGAAGGTTTCTGAATAGCAAGGAGGCTATTTCTAGCGTCTATAAAGTTTCTGTTGCGGAGAAATCTATCTATTTCTGGGTTTTTCAATACGAAAACAATATCTTCATATCTTTTCTTGATGAACTCAAAAAGACCATCGTAATCAGCTATGTCTCCAACTCTAAGATATACATTTTCGCCACCATTTTTCACAACAAACGAATTCTCATGCGTTATCTCCCTTTGTCTGGTTTGTGCGAGATATAAGTCAGACCAAGCAGGATCAAGATGGAAGAATTCCCGATTAAAGAAGTTTGAGACTGCGTAGCCGGAGAGCGGCCTCAAAGGCCCAATGACCAAGAACTTTTTACCATCGAACTCGTGAGTTTCTACACCAACTCTTTCTCCAAACGGCAAAGTCGCACAGACCTGGTCACTTAAGTCAGTAGTAGATGTATCATCTTTCTTCATGGGGCAAATCATCGTTGCAAAGCCGCTACCACCCGATGGAAGTCTACCTTGAACAATCTGGCTAAACTGAGGCATGATGTAATCTCTTAATCAACATTTCTCCGTATTTATCCAATGTAAAGCCACATCTTGATTCTGCAAGAAGCCGGTGACGAGGTAACACGGGCTCTATAAGCTGTGATCGGGTCCAGCATGAGACGTTGCTGTGAGAGGCACATGCGTCGATTGTCGGTTGAGGTACAAGTGCTCAGTGCCCACAAGTCCATCTGAAGCGCAAACATGCGAGATCAGAATTGCACCGGCCAGTGAAAGCCTGCTCATGCTGCAAGGAGGAAAATTAGCGATGAGTGGACGACCGGAGGACGGCATCAAGAGATGGACGGAGAAGCGAAAGCAAGTAGGGTGGGTGCACCCCACCACGCCCACAATCTCGGCAAGAAGATTGCCGTTCAAGGAGTTCACCGCGAAGACAGCAATGTCCCGCAAACCGACCATCCGACCTGTCCCAACTAACTTCAGCGCCAATCTCCGGGAAACCAGGCCCGCGCTCCGTACCCTTCGCCGCGAATACCCGCGTGCATGATTTCGGCCGACCGCACGCAAGAGAGCATACGCCGGCGCACGGACCCCCTTTTCTTCATCAACATAACCCCAGCAAACCCACCGGTCCGACGTCGGACGAGCCGAACACACACGGCCCCAAAGCGCGGATCGATCCTGATCGAACCGGCTCGGACTGCCAGCCAAACGACCGATGGCATTATCCGGCGAAACGGCCTCAGCCGACAAGCTCCAACGCATATCCCAAAGGCAACCAGCGCCCGAATCCACGTCCATAGCCCCGAGCATATCCCTGTTGCAGGATCTCACCCCACCGCGCGCCAGGGGGTGTACGCGCGTATGTACAGGGGGTGCACGCCGGGTGTACGGGGGGTGCCCCCAAGTCAGCCAATGAAAACAAGCCGATCAGGCGTCTCGCCCCAGCCCCTCGCCAAAAATGCGTAAATCTTGAACGATCTCCGCCCAGACCCCGGTCAGGCGGCGAAATCGGTGACCACCGCCACGCCCGGCGGGGTCGGCCCGTTGAATGCCGCCAGTTCCGCGGAAACATCCGACAACCCCACCTCCCGCGCGATCAGCGGCGCCATGTCCACCACCCCCGACGTGATCAGTCCCAGCAGCGATGGATAGCGCCAGGCCGGCATGCCCCGCGTCCCGTAAAGTGCGAGATTCCCTTGATAAACGGCGGACATGTCCACCTCCATGATGGCGGTATGCCCGGTCGGCAGGCCCACCTGTACATGCCGCCCCAGCGGCCGCAGACACCGGATCGACGCGTTCACCGTCACCGGCAGACCCAGCGCCTCCACCGAGACATGGGCCCCGCCATCGGTGATCTCCTTGATCTCCGCCGCCGTGTCCTCGCCCGCCATGACGGCCGCTTCCATCCCGAGCCCCAGCGCATGGTCCAGCTTCTCGCGCACCACATCCACGACCACCACCCGCGCGCCCATGGCTCGCCCCAGGATCGCGGCAGAAAGTCCAATTCCTCCAGTACCATGGACCGCCACCCACTCCCCCGGCTGCAGCGCCGCGCGACCCGTCAAGGCATGCCAGGCGGTCGTCACCCGGCACCCCAATCCCGCCGCCACGGTGGGGCTGACATCCTCGGGCAGGCGCGCCAGATTATGGTCCCGCGGCACCGCCACATACTCCGCGAACGCCCCCGGCTCGACAAAGCCGGGCAAACGTTGGTCCAGACACGTGTTCGACGCCCCCGACCGGCATTGCGGACAGGTCCCACAGGACAGAATGAAGGGGGCCACCAGCCGATCGCCCATCGCATATTGCGCCTCCGGCCCGGCCGAAACCACCTCGCCGCAATATTCATGCCCGCCGATCTGCCCCGGCTTCACTCGCGGATGCTCCCCCACCCAGCCATGCCAATCCGACCGGCAGACCCCGCAGGCCAGCACCTTCAACACCACCCCGTCGCGCGGTGTCTCCGGCTCCGGCGCATCCTCTATGGCAAGCGGCGCGTTATACGCCCGCAACACGGCTGCACGCATGGTGATCCTCCCTCGGCTCGACCTTGGCCGGGTTCGCCCCGCCATGGCAAGACCACGGGCGTTGACGCCAAGTCCCGGCCTGTCATGCTCCGATCATGCCAGGGGGGAACACCATGCCACAAAGCGCCGACACCAACCGCCGGATCGTCCTGGCCCAGCGCCCGAAGGGCGAACCAGACGACGACACACTGCGCCTGGAAACCGCCCCCCTCCCCACGCCCGGCCCGGGCGAGATGCTACTGCGCACCATCTGGCTCTCGCTCGACCCGTATATGCGCGGCCGGATGAACGACGCCAAATCCTATGCCACGCCGGTCGAGATCGGCGGCGTGATGACCGGCCAAGTGGTCGCCGAAGTCGTCCAGTCGAACCTCGACGGCTACGCCCCCGGCGACCACGTCCTCGCCATGAGTGGCTGGCAGGATTGGGCCCTGTCGGACGGGACCGACATCCTCAATCTGGGCTCCGCGCCCGACCGGCCGTCCTGGGCGCTCGGCATCCTGGGCATGCCCGGCTTCACCGCCCATGCGGGCCTGCTCCGCATCGGTGAGCCCAAGGCAGGTGAAACCCTTGTCGTCAGCGCCGCCACCGGCCCTGTCGGCGCCACCGTCGGCCAGATCGCCAAGATCAAGGGCTGCCGCGTGGTGGGCATCGCAGGCGGCGCGAAGAAATGCGCCCACGCGGTCGAGGCCCAGGGCTTCGACGCCTGTATCGACCACCGGGCGGCGGATTTCGAAGCCCAACTCAAGGCCGCCTGCCCCGATGGCGTCGACATCTACTGGGACAATGTGGGCGGCCGCGCGCTCTATGGCATTCTGCCTCTGCTCAATCCCTTCGCACGCGTTCCCGTCTGCGGCGTCGCCGCCTGGTATAACCTGACCGGCCTGCCCGAGGGGCCCGACCGCGGCCCCCAGATCATGTCCACCATCCTGCGCATGAAGGTGAAGGTGCAGGGCTTCATCGTCTTCGACAGCTTCCCGGCAGAGGCCTATGCCGCCTTCGTCAAAGATATGCGCGCCTGGCTGGCGGATGGTTCGATCACCTACACCGAACAAGTCGTCGAAGGCCTCGACGCCGCGCCGGCCGCGCTCAACGACGTCCTCGCCGGGCGGAATTTCGGGAAGATGGTCGTGCGCGTCGGCCCGGATAAGGCCTGATGCGGGATCCATGCTAAGGTGGCCGCGAACCGAGGGGGAAGCCATATGAAACTGGGCGCGTTTTCCATGAGCCTGAACGTCAAAGACCTCGCAGCATCCAGGGCGTTCTACGAAGAGCTCGGCTTCGAGACGGCGGGCGGCGATGCCGATCAGGGCTGGCTGATCCTACGCGATGGCGACACGCTTCTGGGTCTCTTCAAGGACCATATCCCCGCCAATACCCTGACCTTCAATCCGGGCTGGACCCAGGGCGCGGAAAACCTGCCCGATGGCTTCGAGGACGTCCGCGCCATTCAAGCGCGTCTCAAGAAAGCCGGGCTCAAACTGGACGTGGAATGCGACCCCGACGGGTCCGGTCCGGCGCACATCGCCCTGCTGGACCCAGACGGCAATGCCATCCTGATCGACCAGCACCGCTAAAACGTTTTGCCTTAGACGTGAGACATCAGCTTGAGGCAAAACGCGCGGAACATCAGACTGTTGTGCTTGCGTTGTCGCACAAATCTGACTCTGGTTCTGTGCGAAAGCTTTAGGCCGCTCACATCTCGATAGAATAGCTTTCGATCACTGTATTCGCGAGCAGCTTCTCGCACATGGCCGTCACATCGGCCTCGGTCGTGCCATCCGCCAGATCCAACTCGATCAGTTTGCCCTGGCGCACCCCTTCGACTCCGTCAAAGCCCAGCGCGCCGAGCGCATGGCGCACGGCTTCCCCTTGGGGGTCCAGCACACCCGTCTTCAGCATCACCGTGACCCGAGCCTTCATCGCGGCACCCTCCGGGCCGCTTCAGCACTCCTCACGCACGAAGGACGACCAACCTTCGCTGCGCCAGCCGCATTGCGCGGCGATGTGGGTGGCCATCGTATCGAGCAGATCGAAATCGGTGGCGTGCGGGCAGGCTTCGATCCAGAAGATCAGATCGCCCTCGGCGCCCGTCGTC
>JBCDCS010000043.1:0-12535 GCA_039181205.1 Pseudomonadota bacterium | reverse complement strand
GCAGGAGGGCGTCTCATCATGGCCAATGTCGTCGTCGTCGGCGCCCAATGGGGGGACGAAGGGAAGGGCAAGATCGTCGATTGGCTGTCCGAACGGGCCGACGTGATCGCGCGGTTCCAAGGCGGCCATAATGCGGGCCACACGCTGGTGATCGATGGCACGGTCTACAAGCTGTCGCTTCTGCCCTCGGGCATCGTACGCGGCGGCAAGCTGTCGGTGATCGGCAATGGCGTAGTCCTGGATCCCTGGCACCTGGTCCAGGAAATCGCGCAACTGCGCGATCAAGGCGTCACGATCACGCCCGACACCTTGATGATCGCCGAAAACACGCCACTGATCCTGCCGATCCACGGTGAACTCGACCGCGCCCGCGAAAGCCAGAACGCCGTCGCAAAGATCGGCACGACGGGCCGTGGCATAGGCCCGGCCTACGAAGACAAGGTGGGCCGCCGGGCCGTGCGCGTGGCCGATCTGGCCGATGCGGCCACGCTGGAAACCCGCGTCGACCGCGCGCTGGTCCACCACGACGCGCTCCGCCGGGGGCTGGGGCTGGAACCGGTGGATCGCGCGGCCCTGCTGGCCTCTCTTCGCGAGGTCGCGCCCGCCGTGCTCGAATATGCCGCCCCGGTCTGGAAGGTGCTGGACGAAAAGCGCCGTGCCGGGCGTCGCATCCTGTTCGAAGGCGCCCAAGGCTCGCTCCTCGACATCGATTTTGGCACCTATCCCTTCGTCACCTCCTCCAACGTGATCGCAGGCCAGGCGGCCACCGGAACCGGCATCGGCCCCGGCGCCGTGGATTTCGTTTTGGGCATTGTGAAGGCCTACACCACCCGGGTGGGCGAGGGGCCGTTCCCGGCGGAACTCGACGATGCCGACGGGCAGCGCTTGGGCGAACGCGGCCACGAATTCGGAACGGTGACCGGACGCAAACGGCGCTGCGGCTGGTTCGATGCCGTCCTGGTCCGCCAGACCTGCGCGACCTCGGGCATGAACGGCATCGCGTTGACCAAGCTCGACGTGCTCGACGGGTTCGAGACGCTGAAAATCTGCGTGGGCTACGATCTGGATGGCAGCCGCATCGACCACCTGCCCACGGCGGCCGACGCCCAGGCCCGCTGCACGCCCATCTATGAAGAGATGCCTGGCTGGTCTGCCTCCACCGAAGGCGCGCGCAGTTGGGCCGATTTGCCGGCCGAGGCCATCAAGTACGTGCGCCGGGTCGAGGAACTGGTGCGGTGTCCCGTCGCGCTCCTCTCGACCTCGCCCGAGCGGGAGGACACCATTCTGGTGACCGACCCGTTCGAGGATTGATGCCATGACTTACAAAGCTCGCAAGCGCCTGGCGCTCTTCATTCTTCTGGTTGGATTGCCGGTCTATATCGGCCTGGTCGTGGGCATCATGGGCCTGGTCTACGACCGGTTCGGCCAATTGCCGATCCTGCTGGACCTGTCGATCTATGTGATCGCGGGGATCGCCTGCGTCTTCCCGTTGAAGCGCATCTTCAAGGGCCTCGGCCAACCGGACCCGGACGCCCCGCCTGAGGAGTAGCGCGCGACTTACTAACTTAGATCCGCCCTAGGATTCCGCTGCGCGGCTTGGAAATGGGCGTCCCAACAAAAAGGCCCGCCGACGGTGCGGCGGGCCTCGGTTTTTCTGAGAATTCGGCTAGCCGACCTGCCGGTCGGCCGATGCGGCGTAGCGGCTGTCGCCACCGAGGGCGAATTCGCCGCGGCTCACCTTCCGGATCGTACCGTCGCGCAGCAACTGACCGAAGCCGCGCAGGCCGTCTTCCCGGCTCATATCGTCCACCGCTTCGGCAGCCAGGTGCAGCAGGCGGGGGCGCGAGAAGCGCTCGTTGCCCATCACCTTGGCCGAATAGACGGCGGCGGCTTCCAGGATATCGGGCAGATCCACGGCGCCCAGATCGGCGGCGAACTGCTCGAAATCCCCGACGGGCCCATCATTCGATCCCCCGGGCGCGTCCATCTCCGGCTCGGTTACATCGCTCAGGATCGCGTCCTCACGGCTTGTCTCCTCGCTCAGCCGGGTGGTGCGGCGCGGATGCACCGCCTCGGCCAGGGTGTCGGCCGGGATTTCGGTTTCCACCCGTTGCTCCGAGACGAGCATCAGAGGCGCGGGCCGCTCCGATCTGATCGTCTTCTCCTCGTCGCTCGGCATTGCGGCGCGGCGGGGCCGCACGGTGCTGGCCAAGTCCTCGCGATAGGCGCCGGTCTGATCGTCGTCGGCGCCGTTATAGGGGCCATCGGCCCGACGCGCCGCAACGGCCGCCTTCAGATGGGAGATATTGGCGTGGCGCCGGGACATATCTTCGCCCGAGAAGCGGCTATCCGTGGCTGCGAAAAGCCGCTCCATGTCGCGATCGGCCGGGATGTGCGATTCCACGGGCTCGGCGACCTCTTCTTCGGCCTCGTCATCGGATGCCGCGGCGTGGTCCTCGTCGAACTCCGGCATATCGTCCTCGAAGGCCATCCGGGCGTCATCGGCGGCGAAGTCCGAAGATGCTTCGGCGTGATCTTCATGGAATTGCGGCGCTTCCAAGGTGTCAGCAGCCTGGATCGCCGCCGATTCGGCCATCCGATCATCGTCCTGATCTTCCGAGCGGTCCGCATCGAAGGCCGTGACGTCGTCGTTGGCGGCTTCCGCTGAGCCAAAACCAGTGGTTTCGGGGCCGATGGCCGTCAATTCGGTCGGCGCATCGCTCTCTGCGGTCTCGGCGGCGGGCTCGTCACGATCCGCTGCATCCGTTTCCACGGCCGCGATATCGGGGCGGCGCACCTTCCGGACCCGGACCCGACGCGGGACGATCGGCTGCACGGCACTGGGTTCGGCCTCCGGCTCTGACGAAACGGCTTCTTCTTCCGAAGCCTGATCTTCGGAAAAGGCCGCGATCTCAGGGGCTTCTTCCCCAGCCTCGGCAACGTCATCGGACACCGCTTCCGCCAGATTGGCGGGCTCTTCCGGCGTCACATCGGACGTATCCTCGGCCGTGTCGCCATAATTCCAGGCGGTCTGACCCCAAACCGACTCCTCCACCCGGTCAGCGATCTGGTCTTCTTCATCGACCACTTCGTCGACGTCCTCACCATATGCCGCTTCTGCCAGATGGACGGGCTCCTCCTGCGTGACCTCGGAAGCCTCTTCGGCCGTCTCAGCAGGGTCCCAGGCCGTCCGACCCCAGGCCGACTCGTCCATTTGGTGGACGGTTTGGGCTGCGTCATCCGTGATGTCGTCGGCATCCTCGTCGGATACGGCCGCCATCACGGCATCCATGTCGTCTTCCTCGGCCTCATCGGCGATGAGATCCTGGAAAGCATTTTCGATGGCTGCGTCTTCGGTGACGGGTTCTTCGGCTGCGGCGTACTCTGCGAAGGGCGCTTGCTGCTCGTCCGTTTCGTCAGTTTCATCGGCCGTGTCGAAGCCCATGGCGAAGGCGACATGCTCTTCCGGCGCGGCCTCTTCTTCGACGGCCGCGTCCGCCATCTCGGTCGAGTCGTCCTCGATCACCGGGTCCGGCGTTTCGGACAGGACCTCTTCGTTGGTTGCATCATCTTCGAACGCCGCGGCAAAGGCGTCCGCGCCGAAAGCCGGATCAGCGTCCTCTATGTCTTCGAATTCGGATGCTTCGGTGCGCGCTTCGCGCTCCGAGTCGACGGCATCGCGGATCCGGGCCAGCTTGGCCGCCGCGCTGTCGTCTTCCATCTCTGCCGCCTCGGCGACCTCGTGCTCGTCGGCATCCTGGTCAGCGACGGCAATCTCTTCGACTTGCTCGACAGGTTGCTCCTCTTCCACAGCCGATTCTGACATCTCGACCGGGGTTTCTTCGATTTCGCCAGCCTCATCGGCCACGACAGCGTCATCCTCCGCCGCAATTTCGGGCGTGTCGACGGGGCTTGGGGCATCTTCGACCGTCTCCACGGCCGGACCGGCTGCGGCCGGACGCAACGTCACCCCGCCTTCATCCGGGCTGGCTTCTATGGCGCGTTTGGCCCGCGCTTCGGCAATCGTGCGCAGCATCGCCATGTCCGGGGTCGGCGGTTCGGCCCCAAAAAACCGATCTTCCGCCGCTAAATCGCGAAAATACTCCGCTATATCGGTCATGGTGGAAAACGGATCGTCGAACCCCTCCAGCGTGCAGGAGAAAGTCCCGTAGGCGACTGTCAAAATCTTGTTGGCGGGAGTCATGCGGGCACCATCACTTTCTTCCCCGGCGGGAATCCTATTTCACTTCTCGCCTGCACCTAACAGACAGATTCCAGTCAAATCGTGCCCGGATATGGACTATTTGAGGATAGCGAGGACGAATTTTTGCCAGATTCATCAGGAACGCATGATTCTCAAACGCTGGTCGGTGGGGCGCCGGTTTCCCAAGAAATCATAGAGAAAGCCCTTGTTCGGGCGCCCTATCTGGTCGCCGCCGATGGTGGAGCCAATACGTTGCTCAGCGCCGGATTGGTGCCGCATCGGGTCATTGGTGACATGGATTCGATCTCCGACGCCGCGCGGCGCGCCTTTGCCGACCGGCTGCATCCCATCGCCGAACAAGACAGCACAGATTTCGCCAAAGCCCTGCGGGTGACCGAAGCATCCTTCACCCTTGCGGTCGGGTTCGGGGGTGCCCGGTTGGACCATGCCTTGGCATGCCTCAGTGAATTGGCCCGAAGCCGCGCGCCTGTCATCCTGCTCGACGAAACCGATTGCATCTCCATCGCGCCGCCTCGCCTCCATCTGGCGCTCGCGCCCGGGACTCGGGTCTCTCTCTGGCCGCTGGCTCAGGCCACAGGGCACAGCACGGGGCTGCGTTGGCCCATCGATGGATTGGTTCTCGACCCCGTCGGCCGCGTGGGGACGTCGAACGAGGCCACTGGGCCCGTCACGCTGATGCTTGATGGCGGTCCCGTCGTGCTGATCCTTCCGGCCGCGTCGCTCGACGATCTGTTGACCGGTTTGGATTTCGACACTCGCAGCCCCGCCGCGGGGCAGCTATAGGAGCGCCCAGGGGCGAGCAGGGGGCGAAAAGGGATGAACCAGATGACCGGGCGGCCGAATCCGATCGACAAGGCGAAATACGTATCCGCCCGCAGGGCGCTGGAATACGTGCAGGATGGCATGCGGGTCGGCTTGGGCACGGGGTCCACCGCCGCCTGGATGGTGAAATGCCTGGGCGAGATGGTTCGCATGGACGGCCTGCGGATCACCGGTGTGCCCACCTCCAGCCGCACGGCGGACCTGGCCCGCGAATGCGGCGTGCCGCTGGCGACCCTGGAAGATGTGAAATGGCTGGATCTGACCATTGACGGCGCCGACGAATTCGACGGTGATCTCAACCTGATCAAAGGCGGCGGCGGCGCGCTGCTCCAGGAAAAAATCGTGGCCGCGGCCTCCGACATGATGGTCGTCATCACCGACCGGTCCAAGGCTGTCGAGACGCTCGGCGCCTTCCCCCTGCCGGTCGAGGTGATCCCCTTCGGCTGGCAGACCACCAAGGCCCTGATCGACGAAAGCCTGATCGGCATGGATGTGGCGGGCCGCTCCGTGACCTTGCGCCAAGCCCATGGCGCGCCTTTCCGGACGGATGAAGGCAACCTGATCCTCGATCTGCACTTGCGCCGCATCGGCGCCGCGCAACACTTGGCCCTGGTGCTAAACCAGATTCCCGGCGTCGTCGAAAACGGGCTGTTCCTCGATCTCTGTGATGTGGTCGTCATCGGCGAATCCGACGGCTCGGTGGAGGTGCGCGATATGGGCACCGGCACCGTCACCCAGGAACGGGTGGAACTCGCCGACGACGACAACATCTTCCGCGAAGTGGCCGATTGATCGGGCGCACAACCCGGCAGATGCCGACCCCGTGAAGAAACCAGACGGCCGTTGCGGAGCGGGGTCCGGGGGCGTAGTCCCACCGGTATCGGCAAGACGAGGATCGCCCCATGGACTTCGACTATGACCTCTTCGTCATCGGTGGCGGCTCCGGCGGGGTGCGTGCGGCTCGGCTGACCGCCCTGGACGGCCACAAAGTGGCGCTCGCCGAAGAAAGCCGCATGGGCGGGACCTGCGTGATCCGCGGCTGCGTGCCCAAGAAGCTGATGGTCTTCGCGTCCGAATATCCCGAGGCCATCAACTTCGCCAAGGATTATGGCTGGTCGGCCGAGGTCGGCAGCTTCGACTGGGGCCGGTTTTCGGGCCGCATGCACACCGAACTGGACCGGCTGGAAAGCATCTACCACACCAATGCCCAGAAGGCCGGGGTCGAGGTCATCAAGCAGCGCGCCAAGGTCAAGGACCCCCACACCGTCGAACTGGCCGATGGCACGGCGAAAACCGCCAAGCACATCCTCATCGCCGTCGGCGGCCACCCGGTCATCCCCGATATGCCCAATGCCGATCTGGGGATCGTGTCCGACGATGTCTTCCATCTCTCCGACATCCCCGAAAAGATGCTGATTATCGGCGGCGGCTATATCGGCTGCGAATTCGCTGGCGTGTTCAACGGGCTGGGCAGTCAGGTCAGCCAATTCGTGCGCGGCGCCCAGATCCTGCGCGGCTTCGACGAAGAGGCCCGGGGCCATGTGGGCGACTGCATGCAGCGCCGGGGGATCGATCTGCATACCGGTTGCGCGCCCACCGCCATCGAACGGCGCGGCAACCGCATCTGGGTCAAGGGCTCAAACGGGCACGAGGATGAATTCGACTGCTTGCTCTGGGCCACGGGCCGCAAGCCCAACACGCACGATCTGGGGCTCGAAGACGCGGGCGTGGAACTGAACCGCCAAGGCGCGATCTGCGTCGACGATTTCGGCCAGACCGCCGTTCCGTCGATCTTCGCGCTGGGCGATTGCATCGGCAAAGTCGAACTGACGCCCGTGGCCATCCGCGAAGGCGTGGCCTTCCACAAGACCATCTTCCGGGGCGAACCCACCAAGATGGATTACGACATGATCCCCACCGCCGTCTTCACCCAGCCGGAAATGGGCACTGTGGGTCTCACCGAAGAAGAAGCCGAGGCGCAGGAAACCACCCTGGTCTATGCCACCGCCTTCCGCCCCATGCAGCAGGCCTTCGCGGGTGGCGAGGAACGGGTGCTCTTCAAGATGCTTGTCAGCAAGAAGACGGACAAAGTCCTCGGCGTCCACATCGTCGGCCCGCAGGCGGGCGAGATGATCCAATATGTGGGCATCGCCTTGAAGATGGGGGCCACCAAAGCCGATTTCGATCGGACCTGCGCCGTGCACCCGACCATGGCCGAAGAGATCGTGACGTTGAAAGACCCGGTGCGCACACTTGCTTGATAACTGGCCCTCGCGGCCCAATCTTAGGGCAGAGATGAGACACACCAGACTTTTGTGGAAGGAACGATCCTGATGGCAGGAAGTGGCGGCCCCTGGGGGGGTGGTGGAGGCTCCGGTGGCGGTGAAGGACCGCGTCGGCCCAATGGCGGCGACCGGCGGCCCCCGAACCGGGGTCAGGGCCAGATGCCCGAAATCGACGAAATCGTCCGCAAGGGCCAAGACCAGTTGCGCGTTCTCATGGGCGGGCGCGGTGGTGGCTCGCGCGGGTCCGGCAATGGCAGCGGCGGCCCGGGCTTCGAATTCAACCGCGCTACCGTCGGCATCGGCGTGCTGGTGGCGATCGGGCTCTGGGCGTTTTCCAGCTTCTATACCGTCCGGCCAGAAGAGCAGTCCGTGGAGCTCTTCCTGGGCGACTTCTCCTCTACCGGTGGCCCGGGCCTGAACTTCGCGCCCTGGCCCGTGGTGACCCACGAAGTCATTCCGGTCACCACCGAACGAACGGTCGATATTGGCGTCTCGCGCCAACGCGGCGACGAAGGGCTGATGCTGACCGGCGACGAGAACGTGATCGACATCGATTTCCAAGTGGTCTGGAATGTCCGTGATCCCGCCGACTTCCTGTTCAACCTGCGCAGTCCCGAGGCGACCATCGCTGCCGTGTCGGAATCAGCCATGCGTGAAATCGTGGCCCAATCCCAATTGGCGCCGATCCTGAACCGCGACCGCGGCATCATCGCCGAACGGCTGCAGGACCTGATCCAGTCGACGCTCGACAGTTACAACTCCGGCGTCAACATCCTGCGGGTCAACTTCGACCGCGCCGACCCGCCGCAACAGGTGATCGACGCCTTCCGCGAGGTGCAGGCCGCCGAACAGCAGCGTGACCGCCTGCAATCGGAAGCCGATGCCTATGCCAACCGCGTCCTCGCCGGCGCGCGGGGTGAAGCGGCGCAGTTGCTGGAACAGGCCGAAGCCTACCGCGCCCGGGTCGTCAACGAAGCCGAAGGTGAGGCCAGCCGCTTCACCGCGGTGCTTGCCGAATATTCCCAGGCACCCGAAGTGACCCGTCGCCGTCTCTACCTTGAGACGATGGAGCAGGTGCTTGGCGATGTGGACAAGATCATCGTCGACAGTGGCATCGGCGGCGAAGGGGCAGGCCAAGGTATCGTCCCCTATCTGCCGCTCAATGAACTGCGCGGCGGCCGCCCGAGCGGAGGAACCAACTAATGAACCGTTCCATCTATCTTCTCGGCGCTGTGGGCGTCCTTTTCGTCGGGCTCTTTTCGTCGCTTTTCGTCGTCGACGAGCGGCAAAAGGCCCTGGTCCTGCAATTCGGCCGTGTCGTGGCGGTGAAGGAAGACCCCGGTCTCGCCTTCAAACTGCCGCTCATCCAGAACGTCGTTTATTACGACGACCGGATCTTGTCCCGTGACGTGGATCCGCTGGAAGTCACGCCCTCCGACGACCGTCGTCTGGTTGTCGATGCGTTCGCACGCTACCGGATCAGCCAGGTAGAACGTTTCCGCGAAGCCGTGGGTCCGGGCGGTGAATTCGCCGGTGAACAGCGGCTCGATTCCATCCTCCGGGCCGAGTTGCGGGAAGTCCTGGGGTCCGTGTCTTCCAATGACATCCTGTCCGAAGACCGCGCCGCCCTGATGCTGCGCATTGCCAGCGGGGCCCGCGCCGAAGCGGCCGATCTGGGACTGGAGATCATCGACGTGCGTCTGAAGCGCACTGACCTGCCTCCCCAGAACCTGGACGCCACTTTCGCGCGGATGCGGGCCGAACGGGAACGGGAAGCCGCCGACGAAATCGCCCGCGGCGAGGAAGCCGCCCAGCGGATCCGCGCCCAGGCCGACCGGACGGTGGTCGAACTGACGTCCGAGGCGCAGCGCGAAGCCCAGATCGTCCAAGGTGAGGCCGATGCCCGCCGTAACGCGATCTTTGCCGAGGCGTTTTCCAGCGACCCGGAGTTCTTCGAGTTCTACCGGTCCATGGCCGCCTATACCCGCGCGCTCCAGGGGAACAACTCGACCCTGGTCCTCAGCCCGGATTCGGAGTTCTTCGATTACCTCCGCACCGACGGGTCTGACGCGCGCGCCGCGCTGGGACCAATAACCGTGCCGGATGGCAACGGTTCCGCCCCCAGCGCCGTGCCCACGACGGACACCGAAGACGAGGCCCCGGCCACCATCATCGAAAGTGACGCGACCTCCAGCGTCCCGGCCGACGGCTGATCTCTTCGATCGACCCAAGCAAAAGCTCCGCTTCGGCGGGGCTTTTTTTGTCGAGGCAGTCATCGAGACAGGTGAGAAGGCCTCGGCACACCGCCGCTGGCATCATTGGATTTCCGCTGCACCGACCCGTTGCTGGCCACGCAGAAGGCCATGGTGCGCGCTCAGGCATGTTCCCTGAAGTCGCCCGCATATTCGCCGCGCGCCGTGAAGATATGGAGCCCCGATCCGGCGCCTGGTCCAGCAACAGGGAACGGGTGACGCGCAATCGGTCGGCATGGATCGTGTCGGCGAATTGCTTACCCCGCTCCGGCATATCGGAGCTGATCGCGACGGTGGAGACGCCGCGGTCCTCCAAATCGGGCGTCAGCCGTTCCAACTCGGGCAGGTAGGTCGGGCAGATCGGGCAATGCATGCCGCGGTAGAACACGGCGAGCGCGCCGCGCTTCGGTCTTTTCTTCGGACAGGGTGAATGTGCCGCCCCGACGAGGGGAAGCGACAGGTCGGGGGTCTTTTTGCGGGGCATCAACATGGTGGGGTCCTTCAGGCGTTCGGGGTGAAGACGGCATTGAGCGGCGAGCGGTCCTGGCCGCCCGGACGCATGGCGCCGCCGATGAGATCGATGTGGTCACCGATGGCCGCGGCGCCGTGCCCGTGTCGGGCGACCGGCATGTCCGGCAACTGGGCCCAAGCGTCGGCCTGCGGGTCATAGCCCCAGGCCTGGGCGAAGACGCCATCGTTATCCGTGAAGATGGCCTCGCCGTCGAACGCGTATAGCTTTCCACCCACCGCCGCAGCCGCCAGCCCCGCCTGGGCCTGGGGCATCGGCGCGACCTGGCGCCAGCGGTCTTCGCGCGGATCATAGACCTCGGTCAGCCCGGTGAGGTCGAATTCCTCGCGCCCGACCGCCGCAGAAAGCAGTTCGTTGATCACGGCACCCGCGACCGATTTGCCTGCCATCGAGGCGGGCACGGTCGACGATCACGGGGATCTTGCCCGCAGGCGACATGGCGGTGAAATCCGGCTCGTGCTGGCGCTTGGCCGAGATATCGATCGGGTGCAACTCACAGTCGAGCCCAGCCTCCTCCAGCGCGAGAAGCGGCTTCGGACCATTGGACGTCGTCCAGGTATGGAGGTCGATCATGACGCAGACCCCTCGGTCGGGTCCGGACGCGGCGGCAGGACGTCCTCGACCACCGCGAAGGCGGGGCGCGCCCGCGCCGTGTCGAGCCAGCGGGCCACATGGGGCCAGGTGACAGCCTCGCCCATCGACCGGAAGCGATTGAAGGCGATGCCCAGCGTCACGTCGGCCAGGGTGAAGGCGTCACCCGTCAGCCAGGGACGACCCGCCAGGACGGCGTCGGCGCGGATGGCGGCCAGGTTGATGGCGCGGCGCAGGGCGTCCGGGTCGCCCGGCCGGCCGAGCCAACCATGGGCGTAAAGATCGCGGATCGGCGGCCAGGCGACCGTTGCGGACCAGTCCATCCAGCTATCGACCTGGGCGCGTTCCAACGGAGTCGACGGGAACAGATGCGGGGCGTGGGCCAATGCGACGTGGCGCATCGCGGCATGGGTTTGCCAGATCACCACCTCGCCATCCTGCAGGACAGGGATGGTTCCCGCGGGCGACAGGGCGGCGAATTCGGGCGTGTCGAGACCGCCATGGGCGCCGCCCACGATCCGGTGCTCCGGGTTCAGTCCGGCCTCGGCCAGAGTCCAGAGCACCCGCTGCACGTTGGAGGAGGAGCCGCGGCCCCAGAGGATCGGAGTGGTCATGCCTAGGTCCTTACGTCGACTTCGTCAGGCAGATGCGCTCGGCCCCGTCCACGGCGCGGCTGACGTGGCCGCGGCCGTCGCGATCCTCGCCCATATGGATGTCACCGGGCATCATGCGGCGGACGTCGCCGTCGCCGCAACCGATCTTCACCCAGCGGGTTAGCATGATGACGATGTGGCGCCGGGGCGCCCGGTGCCAGGCGTGGCTCAGCGTGCCGGGCTTCCGCACGGCCTGTCAGCCGCTGACCGGGATGTCGGCGGTGATCGTGCCGCTCGGCCCACCGTAGCCGTAGCGCATCGGTACCTCCGAGAAGCGGGACCGGTTTTCTTCGGATGTGCAGCGGGTCAGCACCGGGCCGTCCTCGTTTGGGTCCAGTGGGCTCAGCCGGTCCGTCACCAGATCATCGTCCAGTGCGACGAAGACGGAGTGGAACCCGCCCGGCCACAAGGCGCAGCTCCGATGGCCGACGCCCTCGGTATCGGCCACGTACAGCAGGTCGCCGGGGCGGGACACGCGCGCCTCCCCATCGGACCTCGTGACCTCAAGCGTGCCCTCGATCACTACCACCAGAGGCCGCCGCCGCGGCGCCGCCATGGTGCGGGTGAGACGCATCACGCGGCGGTCAGCGCGGTCGCGGCGGCAAGGGTTGCGATGGTCGTCATGTGGGATCTTCTCCTTTGGAGTGTGCATCGGCCGCACTCAGCAGCCCATGATGCCGGGCAGCCAGAGCGCCAGGATCGGGAAAGCCACCAGCACCGCCAGGATGGCGATATGGGCTGCCACATGCGGGGCGACGCCGACGAAGATACGTTCCAGCGGTTGCTTGGTGAACTGGCTGACGAACACGTCCAGCCCCAGGGGCGGCCTCGCCATGCCAGTTTCCGCGGTGATTATGACGACGATGCCGAACCAGTTCGGGAATGCCGGTGACGATGTTCCGCGTGGTCTGGGTCAGCGCGAAGAAGTCGCCCAAGAGATGCGTGCCGCCGATGGTCATCACGATCATGGCCGTCGTTCCGTTAGGCCCGGACAAGCGCCTTGATTGCCCCGCGGTATCGAGATGAGGCTGGCGAGTCCCGCGGCGTGGCGGACGGTATCCACTGCGAGGCGCAGCGCCAGAAGCGCCATCCCCAAGGGCATCAGGCCGAGCGAAATCTAAGTCGGCCACCCATAGACGCCGGGCGTGACCCGGCCCGCCGCATACGCTTCATGTGTG
>JBCDCS010000042.1:0-12725 GCA_039181205.1 Pseudomonadota bacterium | reverse complement strand
GGACTGCGCCTGTGCGCCGGCCGGATTGAAGACGGCAAGACAGAGGAGCAGGCCAACGAAATGGAAAACCCTGGAGATCGTCATGTATGGGGAGAACTTTCAGTGGTCGACACGTGAGGACATGAGGCACCGGAACGGCTCCGACGCGCCCCCTGTCTGGTTAGGGCGTCGTCTATCTGGATGTGTTGGAAGACGAAAGCATTGTTGTCGTCAAACTTCGGTCATCCAGCGCCGCTGCGGGCCGCCGGTTCGGGCACGTTCTCTTTGGTGGCGGGTTCCGCGGCTTGGCACGTCCACAGGACGTAGAGCCAGACAAAGAACGGGAGTGCCACGATCCCGCCGACGGGGCCCCAAAGCCATAAGCCGAAAACGATGGCGAGAAAGACCGCCAGTGGATTGAGATTGAGCCGCTGTCCGACCAGCGAGGGGGTCACGAACTGAGCTTCGATCAGGTTCAGGATCAGGAATGTCGCGGGTGGCAGGAGCACCATGGCGCCGCTGAATTCGATCAATCCCGCGATCAGAAGGGAAATCGCCAGGATGGCGGGGCCGAGATAGAGCACGAAATTGAGAAAGAAGGCGGCGGCGCCCCAGACGATCGGATTGCTGATGCCGACGATGGACATCGCGCCCGCGACGGCGATGCCGAGGCCGCAATTGATGAGGGTGATCGTCAGAAAATAGTGGGATACGGCGCGGTCGGCGCGGCGGAGTCTAGTGCCCATGGTAGAGCCGACGGCGTCGTAGATTTCGTCGCGGGTCAGCAAGAAGAAGAACAATGTGCCGATTGCGATGAATGTCTGGCCGAGAAAGTTCGGGGCCATCCAGAGCACGCCGATCACGTTGGGCAGAGCTTCTTCCACCGCCTGTTCGCCACTTTCGGCCAGATTCCCAGCTCCTGCTTGTTCGACGCCGCGGAGTACCTGCCTGAGTTCGGCAACCCAGTCGCGGACGGTATCCGAGAGACGGGGCAGAAGGTCGACCAGTTCGGCGAGGAGCGGACCCGCGAAGAAACCCGCGAAAAACGTCGCGGCGAGCGCCCCGGCCACGCCGAGTAGGGCGCCGACAACACGGGGCAGGCGCCATCGTTCCAGCTTTCGCACGGCCGGGGACATTACGACCCCGACCATCAATCCGACGAAGATGGGTGCGAAGAAACCTTGAGCGATGTCGAGCGCGCCCACGACCAAGAGCCCGAGAAGACAGGCCATAAGCACCGTCTGAAGCGAGTAGCTTCCGACGGGCCATGGCCGTGAAATCGGGTCGGCGTTAGGCATCGAAGGCTCGGCGCGGAGTGCTTTCTGCACCGGTCGCGCCTGCCAGGCTGTCGCGGGCTGCCGACATTCCGGCATCGACCGCGGCGCGGCCTTGGGCTTCCAGTTGTGCGATCTCGCTCCGCAGAACCGCTTCTGCTTCCCGGAAAAGCTGGTCACGCTGGGCGCCCATCAGGTCTTGCTCGGCCCTGGTGGAGGGAAGAAGGCCGCCGATCAGGGCACCGATACCAGCCGCAGCCAAGGTGGTCAGCAAAGGTTGGTCTTGCTGCGTGTGCTTGGCGCGTTCCGACAACTCGGCGCTGCGACGTTCGATTTTTTCCTGTGCATCGATGACTTTCAGTCGGACGGCGCGCACGCGAGCCCGGGCATCCGGGTCCAGACGGTCAAGCCCCGCATCGAGCTTCATCCGCAGCGCGCGGGCCCGGCCAGGGCGGGTATCCACGCGGTCGGCCTGAATTCGGGCGCGGGTTGCATGGCGCTCGCTTGCCTTGGCAATTCGAGCGTCTGCCTCGGCGCTGAGCGGCGCGGCTGCGTCCGGACCCGGTTCATCGGGACGCCGCATTGCCATGATCGCCAGACCGGCGCCGACCAAGGCCATGCCGGCCGGATTGGCCTTGATGCCCGACAGGCCGTGACGCGCAACCTGCTGCGCGATACCGGCGACTTGATCGACGGTATCGTGCCCCAGGCGGTCGGGTGCGCGGCTGCTTAATAGCGCGCTCAGACTTGCGGCCAGCCCATCGCGATGGGCGTCGGCTTCGGCTTTGGCGGCGTGAATTCCGTTATTTGACATGAATTTGCTCCGTAACCAGGCGGAGTGTCTGCGTGGCGTGTTCCGTTGTTTCGGTGGGCGCGAGGGCCTTCGGGGAAAGCCGGCTCACACCCATCCAGACGAGGCCCGCCGCGACGGCGAAAAAGCCGACGCTCGTCACCAGGGCGGCCAGGGCGGTCGGCATGCCCAGGAGGGCGAGACCCAGAAACGCGGCGGCCGTTAGCGCGAAAGTGGCGGAGAGCATGAGGGCGATGCCGCATGCGGCGAGGATGATCCCCAGCCGGGCGGCCTTCAGGTTTTTCGAGACTTCCCGCCGGGCGAGGCGCCATTCGCTCGCCAGAAGGGAGCGAACGTGCGCCGTGGCCGTTTCCAGGTGGTGCAGCGGAGAATGTTGGGCCGACAGGCTCATCACGACGCCTCCCGCTCCAAGTGATCGCTCCATGGGTCACGCTCGAGACGGACTGTCTGTGGCTGCGGGCCGGCCTTGAGGAACCGGGCGGCCGCGAAGCCGACCAGAGCAGCGCCGCCCAGGGCGATCATCGGGTGGTCCCGAGCGAACTGGCGCGCGTCACCCACCAACTCATCGACTTCCTTGGAACGGAGCGCGGTCGCGATGTCGGACAAAGACACGGCCGCATTCGAAAGGGCGGGCGCGACGGGCGTCTCGTCGATCTCATCGCGGGCGGCCGATGCGGCGGCGGCCCAGTCGTCGATTTTGTCGGCGGCTTGACCTTTGGCCATGTCCGCCTTTTCCCGGGCGATGTCGGCGCCGGCATCGGTCGCCGTCTTCATCGAGTCCTTGATGGCTTTGCTGGGATTGGTCTGCGTCGTCATGTCGATCCCTTCCTGCTGCGGGTCAGTATTGGCTTGGGCAGAGAACGCGGTGTTCCTGGGAAAGGTTCCCAGGCCATCCCGCGGGCAAAGAAAAAGCCGCCCCCAAGTTCGAGAGCGGCGTTTCATCATGGCCGGTCGGTGCCCGACCCTAAATCAGATCTTTTCCAGGACGTCGTCGACGGCTTTGCGAGCTTCGTCTTTCGTCTTCCCGAGCCGTTGCTGGAAGAGGCCTTCCAACTGTTCCCGGTCGCCCTTGGCGCGTTCGACCTCGTCATCGGTCAGATCGCCGTAAGTCTCGCGGATCTGACCTTTAATTTCCGTCCATTTGCCTTCGATGCGGTCGTTATCCATGGGAAAACTCCTTTCTTTGGCTTCCATCAAGACAACGCCTGCCCGGCGCCTCGGTTCCGTCTTTTCAGACCGGGTCGGGATTTTTCCGCTCACCCCAGCCGCGCCCGAGCGTGTCGGCCTTGACGGCGCCCCGTTCGCCCATGGGGCGGTCCGGCCCGATCGTGCTGTCGTGACGGGTCTGCGCCTCGGTTTCCGCGTCCACCAGGGCGCCGAGCAGGACGATGAAGGCCGAGAGCCAGAGCCAGGTCAGCAGGATGACGACGCCGCCCAACGTGCCGAAGGTCTCGTTATAGTTGCCGAAGGACTGAACATAGAAGCTGAACCCCGCGGACCCCAGGACCCACAGCAGACAGGCCAGGATGGCGCCTGGTCTGATCCAGCGCCATCGGGCGGCGCGGCGGCAGGGACCGTGACGGTAGAGGATCGAGATGCCGCCTGCGCCGATGAGGAACAGGAGCGGCCAACGCAGGACGTCGAGCAGAGTGTCCAGCCAGGCGGGCAGGGTGGCCCAGGCGGCGAAGGCAGGAAGGCCGGCGACGACGATCACGCTGAGGATCATCCCGAAGATGATGCCGAGCGTCATGACAACGTTGGTGCCCAAGATTTTGAAAAAGCCACGTTCTTCGTCTTCATCGTAGACCACGTTGAGGCCGATGATGACGTTCTGCACGGCACGGGACGCCAGGAAGAGCGCGACGAGGACGGCGAAAATGGCCGCCAGGTTCAGCGCCGCTTCGTCCGTTGCCGTCAGTTCGCGCAGCTGGTCCATGATGATCGTTCGGGCCGCTTCGGGCAGTAGCCCGGCCAGACGGTCGGAGGCGGTGACGAGAAGGTCCGGGGAGATCAGCATGCCGGAAATGGCGACCACCGCGGCGAGCCCCGGAAAGAGCGACATCAATCCATAGAAAGCCGCGCCAGCCGCCATGAGCGAGAGGTTCTTTTGGCCGATGGCCTGTACGGTGCGGTAGCCGATATCGAGCCAGCCCTGACGACCGATGGCCTGGGGGTTTTGCGCGGTTCTGCCGTCTCGCGACATGAAAGTTCTCCCTTTTTCGTAGCTAGGAAAACGCGCGACCGCGGATTTGGGTTCCGGCGAGGGGCGGAGCGGTTAAACCACGTTGTCGGTGACCAGGGGCAGCGGCTGTTCCAGATCGGCATGGTGGGCGACGTCGTGGGAGACCAGGAAGCCGCGCCGATTTTCCGGCCGCCGGCCGTCGTTTCGCGCGATTTCGGCCCGCCAGAACGGCTGCATCCGCGCGGGGTCCTGCCAGGCCTTGGGCAGGTCTTCGCGCCACCAATGGCGGTGGAGCGTCTGGCGGAGAAGTTCGACCCGGTCCGGGTCGGTCAATGCGAGCCCGGCTTCCGTATCCCAGCGCAGCGACCGGCCGTTCAGATTGGCTGACCCGACCAGGGCATAGTCGCGGTCCTGCACCAGAATCTTGTTGTGGACGTAGATAATCGGGGAGCCGGCCCGTGTCGCCCGGCTGTCGCGGGGCGCCATGATCGGCTGCACGGGCGTGGCGATCGTCGCCCGCTTGCCGAACGCCTCTCGAACGGTGTCGAGCGCCTGACGCTCCAGGGCGAGGCCGTAGCGCGTGTCGAGACCCACATCGTCGTCGCTGTCGGCGAAGGCGGCTTGTTCGGGCAAGGCGGGCAGGACCAGCAGAAGGGTCAGGTCGGGGTTTGCACTCCCCGCGTCGGCCAATGCCTCGGCGATCCGCTTCGAGCGCAGGAATTGCGTTTCGATATAAAGCATGTGGCCAGCCCGCTTGAAGGCCGTCAGATGCGCGTCTTCCAACTCGTTCACCACGGTCCGGGGCGACAGGAAGGGCAGCTTCAGCCAGCGGTCGGCAGATAGCGTGCGGCGGATCCGGCTGAGTTGCGGGGCAGAGCGGCGCCCGGCGACCACGTCGCGGAACGTCTCAAGATGGCGACGCGCCTCGGCAACGGCCGGATCGTCGCGGATCATCACTTGGACGTCGGACCAGGTTTCCTCCGCCGGCCGATCATGCTGCGGGGTGTCGTAGCGGCGTGGGTTGAGATCGAGACCGCCGATATAGAGCACCGCATCGTCGATCACCGCCAGCTTGTGGTGATGCGTCACGGTATGGAGTTCGGGCGGGCCGGGATCGGCCAGGCCGGGCGCTTCCTGTTCCAGTTCGGCATCCGACAGTTTGGCCCGGCGGCGCGCGGCCTCCCGGCGGGTCCGCGGCAGGAAGGCCAGTTTCGGAAGGGCGCCGGGTGTGGCGGGATGCAGGGACGCGCGGACGGACAATTGGTCGGGCCCGACGCCCGCCATTTCGGCCAAACCCGCCGCCTGCCGCATGGTGCGCCAGGTCTGCCGATGCAGTTCCGTGGCGAATGTCGGGTCGAAATCGCTGAGCGTCAGGTCGATGTGGACGCCGCCCTTGAGAACATGCAGCAGTAGATCGAACCAAGTCTCCCCAATGGCGCGCGCCTCGTCGCTGACCAAGGCGGTGGACATGTCGAAGATCCGGAAGCCGCCGATGACGGATCGGCGGGCGTCCAGAACGGCCCTCTCGAACGCGGCATAGGCCGTGTTGGCGGTGACGAATACTTGGAAATCGGTGCCCTGGCGGTCGGGGTCAGGCAGCGGCATCTGCGGATGCCTCTTCAGGCAAATCGACGTCGTCCGCGTTGAACCCGGCCACCGAGAAGCGAAGGATATGTCGGTATTCGGCGTCGCCTTCCACGACCTCGGCCTTGCCTTCCAATTGACGGGTGAAGGCGGTCATCAGCTTCGAGCCCAGGCCGGACGAATCCTCGGCCTCGTGCTTCACGAGCGGTTCGCCCACCGTGTTGGAGATTTCCAACGTGAGGACCTGTTCGTCCGACACGTCCATCCGCACCCCGATCCTGGGCTTATCCCCGGGGGTTCGCCCGACATATTTGACTGCATTGGTCAGCGCTTCGGCGGTCCACATCGACAGGGGGACGGCCTGATCGGGATAGAGTTGGACCGAAACGAGATCAGTTTCGACCTGCAGATCCGGCGACGGCAGGACGGCGGAGGCGTCGCGCACGACGGCGCTGATCAGATCGCTGGCATCGACCAGGGACGTTTCGGGCGCGGAGTAGAGCGACCGGTGCAGCATGGCGAGGCCCCGAACCCGGCGCTGCAGGTTTTCCAGCACGCGGCGGGCCTCATCGGTTCGGGCGCTGCGGGATTGCAGGTTCATGATCGAGGCGATGAGTTGCAGGTTGTTCTTCACCCGGTGATGGACTTCCCGCAGCAGAACCTCCTTGTCGTGCAAGTCGGTCATCTGCCGCGCTTCGGCTTCGGTCAGAAGCATCGTCATCCGGTTGAAGGCCCGTTCGACTTCGCCGAATTCCTTCGGCGGTTCGTCCAGGGACAACCCGTCGGAGTCGCGTTCACCCAACGCGAACCTGCGCATGGCGGAGCGTAACTGACTGAGATGCCGAACGACGAGCCGCTGTACGCCGAAATAGGCAACGGCAAGTCCGGCGAACCACATGAGGACCGGGAAGAGGAGCGGTGCAACGGCCTGGATCAACGACCCGTTGGTCAGCATGGCCGCCTGGGGCCAGCTTCCGATCACCACGTAGCTGTTGGCGATCGTCTCGGTCACGGCGAAGAGACGGTTCTCTCCGCTCCCATTGACGCCGACGAAGGTCGTTCCCGCGCGCGCGAGGATCGCGTCGATCGGCATGTCCTGTGGCAAGTCCAGGGCGCTCTCTTCCTCGGGGGCGCTGCTGTTCAGAACGTTCCCCTGCAGGTTGACCGCCAGGAACCTCAAATCTCTCTCGGGGGACGTGGCGCTCGACGTATCGTCGAATGTGGAGAGCGGGACGGACAAGGAGACGAAGCCAAGGAGCTCGTCTTGGTCGACGACCGGCGCACTGACGATCAGCACCGACAGGCCGGTGACCGCCCCATTTCTATTTACGGCAACCATAACGTCGCGGCGGTTCAGAGCCTCTTCGAAGTCGCCGGTTTCTGAAAAATCGACCACATCGCCCGTGCTGCTGCACCGCATGACGCCGTCGGCGGCGATGAACCCAGCGAAGACGAACTGGTCGTTCTTCGACAGGAACGCCCGCATTCCGTCTCGGCACGTGTCAGTATCGGTGATCAGGGCCATTGTGCCCAGACCGGCGGCCGCACCGATGGCTTCCTGCATCACCGCCCGGTGTTCGGACGCCGCGGCGACGGTCAGATCGAGTAATGTGTCCTTGTTGATGTCACGGGCCCGGTCCAGAACGGACGCCGTCTGAACCAACGAAATCAGCCCAAGGGGAAAAAGTGCGATCGTCATCAGTGCGATGAGACGGATCCGCAGCCCCCGAAAGCTGAATGATCGCATCTAGAGCGCCCCTTGGTTGGACGCCACGATCCCCATTGTAACGGCCTCGGTCGCCTCCAGCGCATCATCCTCGGACAATTCCAAAAGCTCCGCCAAGCGTGCCCGTCCGCGATTGACCCGGCTTTTGATGGTTCCGACGGCCACGCCGCAGGTTTCGGCGGCCTCTTCGTAGGAAAATCCACCTGCGCCAACCAGGGTCAAAGCTTCCCGCTGCTCATCGGCGAGTTGGTCGAATGCCTCGTTGAAGTCGCGCATCTGAAGGCGGCCATCGTGGTCCGGTTTCTGTGCCAGACCAGCGGTCAATTCGCCTTCTGCATCTTCGACCTCGCGCCGCCGTTTGCGGTGGTGGGAGTAGTAGGTGTTGCGCAGGATCGTGAACAGCCAGGCGCGCATGTTTGTGCCGGGCTTGAAGCTGTCGATATTTGCCCATGCCTTTACGACGGCATCCTGGACCATGTCGTCCGCCAGGGCCGCGTTTCGGGTGAGACTCATCGCGAAGGCCCGCATCGAGCCGAGATGCTCGACCAATTCCTCCTTCGGATCAGTCGGCATCGGCCTCTCCGTTCGACGGGCCAGGCTTCACGGTGGCATCCGCATCCTGGGCTTTCAATTGCGCCAGGAGATCGGTCAGCCGAGATGGCAGTTCCTGTTCCGCGACATCATCGTAGGCCCGCTTGAGGTTCCGCTCGATTTCCTCGTCGATACTTGATGTTCTGTTTGCTCGGCTCATTTTCCTCTCTCACCGGTTGAGCTTTCTAGCTAGATCGCTGGAACAAACGCGCCAGTTCGCCGTTGGTTCCATGATTTTTTCAAACTGGAGTAAGATGAGATGTCGCAATCAACCGCGGATCAGCTTGCCGACCGGATCGGAGATAATCTACCGTATCTGCGTCGTTACGCTCGCGCTTTGACCGGCAGCCAACAACGCGGCGACGGCTATGCCGTAGCCACGCTCGAAGCGATCCTGTCGGACCGGGATGCGCTTCCATCCGAGTTGGAGCCCAAGGTCGGATTGTTCGCGGCGTTCCATTCCATCTGGAGCAGCAGCGGCGCGCAGTTGGAAGATGGGGACGAGGGTCTGGCCGCCGAAGCACAGCGCCACTTGGCTAATCTGACGGCGGATACGCGCGAAGTTCTGTTGCTGCGAACGCTTGAGGAATTTTCGACCGACGAGGTTGCCAAGATCGTGGGCCGCAGCCCGGAGACCGTCGAGGAGTTGTTGCAGATCGCCTATGATGAGATGGCGAAATCGGTGTCCGGCTCGGTCATGATCATCGAGGATGAAGCCATCATCGCCACCGACCTGGAAGGCATCGTCAGCGAGATGGGTCATCGCGTCACCGGCGTTGCTCGGACGGAGCGGGAAGCTCTGAGCCTTTTTGCCGAAGAGCGGCCCGATCTCATTCTGTCGGATATCCAGCTGGCCGATCAATCGAGTGGGATCGATGCGGTCAACCGGATCATTGAAGGATCGGGCGGCATTCCGGTGATTTTCATCACTGCCTATCCCGAGCGTCTGTTGACCGGGGAAGGGCCCGAGCCTGCCTTCCTGATCTCGAAGCCGTACCTGGAGGATCAGGTTCGATCTGCCGTCAGCCAGGCCATGTTCTTCGCCTCCTCGGCCATGCTGAAAGCCTGAACGAAAAAAGCCCCCGGAGCCGAACGCTCTGGGGGCAATCATGTTGTCTTTGGTTTTTCTTACGACTTCTTCGCGATCGCGCGCAGCATCCAGGCCGCTTGCTCGTGGAAGGCGCTCCGCTCGGTCGCCAGATCTTCGGTAACCGGATCCTTCAGGCCTTCGACCATCTCGACCATGGCGTGGAGCCGATGGGCGATCTGCTCATGGTCTTGCGCCAGATCCTGCACCATGTCTTCTGCGCTAAGCTCGCCCTGGCGGTCTTCGACGCGCGACCGTTTCATGATGTCGGACATCGAGGTCGGTGCCAGATGACCCAGGGCGCGGATGCGCTCCGCCAGTTCATCGGCGGCCTCGAACATATTCTCGTAGTGCTCCTCGGTGAGGTTGTGGAGCGAGTAGAAGAGCGGGCCTTCCACGTTCCAGTGGTAGGCATGACTCTTGAAGACCAGCCGATACGTGTCGGCCAACACATCAGCCAGCCCCTCGGCGATCTTTTCGGTCTGTCGCACGCCGGTGGAGACGTTGTCCGGACTTGGGACGACGTTCAATGAGCTGGTCATAGCATTCTCCTTCGTTGGTTGCGTCAGTTAGGCAACGGCCGAGGTGCCTTCACTGTTCCCAGAAATTTCGTCAGTGGCCGATGGCATGCGGCCGACCGCCTCGTAATCGACGGGCACGGTCAGGAGCGTCGGACCCTCGGCCGCATTGGCCGCATCCAATAGGTCCGGCAGGTCCCGGAGACCATTGGCGGCCGCGAAGGTCCAGCCGAAGGCATCGGCCAATTGCCGCCAGATCGGATTGCCGAACGGAAAACGGGGGCCTTCTTCACCCTGATGGGCATCGATCAGCCCGAGACCGCCATCGACCCAGACCATGACGCTCAGGCGCAGGGACAGGCGCGTGATCGTCTCCATATCCTGGACGTTCATCATCACGTCGCCATCGCCGCAAAGAGCGAGCACGCGGCCTTCGGGTCGCAGCCGGGCGGCGGCCACGGCACCGGGAAGAGCGAGCCCCATGCCGGCCAGGCCATTGGGAATGATCAACTGCCCGGGTCGCTTCACCATGAGGTGACGCGCGATCCAGAGTTTGTGCATACCGACACCGGATAGAACGGTGTCTTCCGGTCGAAGCTGGTCGCTGACGATGCGGCAGATATCGGTCGGCGCCACTGGCCCGGCATCCGACTTGGTCATGCGCCGCGCCAGCGCTTTGCGCATGCTGTCGCGCGCCCCCTCGAACGCGTGGGGGAGCGCCCAGCTGCGTCCGTTGAGACGGTCACCCAGTTCGGTCAGCGTGTGGGTTATGTCGCCGATGGCTTGGGCTGCGATTTCGACCCCCGTGTCGGCCCGCGGCGCGTCTTGGTCGATGACGCAGATCTTCGTGTCCGGGCCTTGGACGACGGCATCGGTGGCGTATTCCACCGGATCAAACCCGACAAACAGAACTAGATCGGCCGCCTGGAGCGCGAGATCGATCCAGTCCTCGTCGCTTTGACCGACCGTGTAGAGCATCAGCGGATGATCCGGCGGCAAAATGCCTTTCGCCATGAAAGTCGTGGCCACCGAAATGCCGCTGGCCTCTGCGAATTGGTGAACGGCATCGGCCGCACCATCGCGCAGGCAACCCGCCCCGGCGACGATCACGGGGCGTTCCGCGGCGAGTAGGTGATCGGCAATGGAGGCGATATCGTCCTCGCCGGCCTGGACGGTTGGATCGGATTGGACCGGATAAGGTGCGGCGTCGGTCGTCAGGCTGGCCACGTCTTCCGGCAATGACAGATGCACGGCGCCGGGCCGCCCGGACTGGGCAACCCGCAGCGCCTCCGCCATCGTCGCGGGGATGTCGTGCGCGGCGAGGATCGTTCGGCTCATCTTGGTGATCGGGGCGAACAGTGCCTGAAGGTCGATCATCTGGTGACTGAGACGTCCCAGTCGATCCCGCGCACCCTGGCCGGAAATCGCGATCAGCGGCGCGTGATCCAACTGCGCATCCGCCACGCCCGTGACCAGGTTTGTGGCACCCGGCCCAAGTGTCGACAGGCAGACGCCGGGGCGGCCCGTGATCCGACCGTGGACAGACGCCATGAAGGCGGCGCTCTGTTCGTGGCGGCACAGCACGAATTCGATTGCCGAATCCGCGATGGCCTCCATCAAGGCGGTCGTTTCTTCGCCGGGGACGCCGTAGACCGTGTCGATCCCGGCCCGTTCCAGTGACTCGACGAGAAGCGCCGCGCCCGTTCGATTTGTCATTTTCCGACCTCTTTAAAGGATCCCTTGCGCGGCAATCGCCTTGGCCAATCTGCGATAGGCCGCGACGTTGGCGCCGCGCGCGTAATCGATTTCGCCGCTGCCCTGACCCTCGGCGGCGACCCGGTCGTGAATGTCCGTCATCAGACGTTTGAGCTCCGCATCGACCGTGTCGGCATCCATGAAGCGACGATGGCTCATCTGGCTCATTTCGAGCCCGCTTATGGCGACGCCGCCGGCATTGGATGCCTTGCCCGGGGCGTAGGTCAGGCCGGCCTGGCGAACTCGACGCAGGGCATCCGCGGTCAGCGGCATGTTGGCGCCTTCGGCGACGTAGCGGACACCGGCATCGATCAAATCTTTGGCGGCGCCGTCGTCCACTTCGTTCTGCGTCGCGCAGGGGAGCGCGATGTCGGCCCGCTGTCGCCAGGGCAACGCGCCTTCCTCGAAATCCGCATTCAAGTGTGCGGGCGGGGCGGACAGGTCGCCACCTTTGGCTTTCTGGTCCTGGACCCAGGCGATGGCTTCCTCCGTCAGTCCGTCAGGGGCCACAAGGGTGCCCGACGTGTCCGAAAGCGTGAGGACGGTCGCGCCTTCCTTCACGGCCTTCATCGCTGCGTGGGTGGCGACGTTGCCTTTGCCGGAAATGGTGATGCGCTTGTTGGCCATGTCTTCGTCCTGGCGCGCCAGCATGGCCTGGACGAAATAGATCAGACCATAGCCCGTTGCTTCTTCGCGGATTTCCGATCCGCCGTAGCTGGTGCCTTTGCCGGTGAGCGCGCCCTCATAGACGCCCGCCAACTGCCGCCACATGCCAAACATGTAGCCGATCTCTCTCGCGCCGACGTTGATGTCGCCGGCGGGAACGTCCTTGTCGGGACCCAGATGCGGGGCGAGTTGGCGCATGAAGGCCTGGCAGAAGCGCATGATCTCGCCGTCGCTGCGGCCCTTGGGGTTGAAGTCAGACCCGCCTTTGGCGCCCCCAAGCGGCAATCCTGTCAGGGCATTCTTGAAGCATTGCTCGAACGCCAAGAAGCGAAGGTCATCAAGCGTCACCGACGGATGAAATCGCAGGCCGCCTTTGTAGGGACCGATCACGTTCGAAGCCTGGACGCGCCAGCCGCGATTAACCTGGACGTTGCCGTCGTCATCGGCCCAGGTCACCCGGAAGGTGATCACCCGATCGGGTTCCGCGAGCCGATGGAGGACGCGGGCCGCCGACCAGTCCGGGTCGTTCTTTTCGATGGTGAGGACATCCTC
>JBCDCS010000041.1:0-12730 GCA_039181205.1 Pseudomonadota bacterium | reverse complement strand
CACGGCCAAGGCAGGGGCGATCTTGTGGGCCGCAAGATTGAGCGGAAAGTTGAAGGGTGAGATGAAGCTGCACGGCCCGATCGGCACCCGTTTCCACATGCCTTGATATCCCTTGGCGCGTTCCGAGATATCGAGCGGCTGAACCTCTCCATAATTGCGCACGGATTCTTCGGCGGCGATGCGGAAGGTATCGATCAGCCGGGTGACTTCGCCTTCTGAGTCCTTGATCGGCTTTCCGGCCTCCACGCAAAGCGCGTAGGCCAGTTCGTCAAAGCGTTCTTTGAAGCGGGTGACACAGTGGTTGAGGACGTTCTGGCGTTCATAGCTTGCCATCCGCGCCATGGGCTCCGCCGCGCGAACGGCGCCCGCGATCGCCTCATCGATCAGGTCAGGGGTGGCGAGCGCCGTCCGGAATGCCACCTCGCCCGTATACTTATCGGTGACGTCCAGATCCGTGTTCGGCTGAGCGGCGGCATTGTTGAGGTAAAGCGGATACGTGTCGTTGAGTTTGATCATCTGTCCTCACAATGGTCTCGGCGCGATAGCTTGAACGACCTCAGACTCTGGCACTCAGGTCTTTGATTTTGACGTTCAGGATCTCGTCGTTCTCGCTGTAATCCACAGGGCAATCGATGAGATGCACGCCATCGGCGGAAAGGCAGCTATCGAGCGTGTCGCGAAGTTGACCGGTGCTCTCGATCCTATGTCCGGACGCGCCGTAGCTTTCGGCATATTTGACGAAGTCCGGGTTGCCGTAGGTCAGGCCCCAATCCTCGAAGCCCATATTGGCCTGCTTCCAGCGGATCATGCCGTAGCTGTCGTCCCGCAGGATCAGCACCGTCAGGTTGAGACCCAGCCGAACGGCCGTTTCCATCTCCTGGCTGTTCATCATGAAGCCGCCGTCGCCGCAGATCGCCATGACCTTTCGATCTGGATAGAGCATCGCCGACATCATCGCCGAGGGCAGACCTGCCCCCATGGTGGCCAGCGCGTTGTCCAAAAGCACGGTGTTCGGCTTCGATGCGGCATAGTTCCGCGCGAACCAGATCTTATAGACGCCATTATCCAGCGCGACGATGCCATCGCCGGGCATCACCTCTCGCACGACCTTGACGAGATGCGGCGGGAAGACGGGAAAACGCGCGTCGTCCGACAGGCTGTCCGCATATTTCTTGTCGGCCGCCTGCGCACGGTACATCGCCTCGAAATCCCAATCCGGTGAGACGACGACGTCTTCTTTCATCTGCCAGATCGCATTTCCGATGTCGCCGATGACTTCGACCTGCGGAAAGTAGACGGGATCGACATTGGCCGCGTTCATGGAGATGTGCACGACCTCCGCGCCACCCCGCTCCATGAAGAAAGGGGGCTTTTCGATGACATCGTGACCGACATTTAGGATCAGATCCGCCTCGCCGATGGCCCGGTGCACGAAGTCACCGGCGGAGAGGGCCGCGCAGCCCATGAATTCAGCGCGTTTTTCGTTCACGACGCCTTTGCCGAGCTGGGTGGTGACGAAGGGGATGCCGGTTTTCTCGACGAATTGGGTCAGCATTCGGCCGGTGATCGTCCGGTTGGCCCCGCCACCGATGACCAGAATAGGAGATTTGGCGTCTTCGATCTTTTTGACAGCCGCACGAATGGCTTTGGCTTCGGCCACCGGGCGGCGCGTCAGGCTGGCTTTGATTGGCGTCGAATCCGTCTCTTCGGCAGCCACGTCTTCGGGAAATTCGATATGCGTCGCGCCGGGCTTTTCCTGTTCGGCAAGCCGGATCGCCTCCCTCACGCGGCTTGGAATATTATCGGCCCCGGCCAACTGGTGGGTGAACTTCGTGATCGGGCCCATCATGTCGACCACATCGAGGATCTGGAAGCGGCCCTGCTTGGAATGCTTGATCGGCTTCTGACCGGTCACCATCAGCATCGGCATCCCGCCAAGCTGCGCGTAAGCCGCCGTGGTCACGAGATTGGTGGCGCCTGGACCCAGAGTGGCCATGCAGACGCCGGCCTTGCCGGTGTGCCGCCCGTAGGTCGCGGCCATGAAACCGGCGCCCTGTTCGTGCCGTGTCAGGATGAGCTTGATTTTGTCCGACCGCGAAAGGCTGTCGAGCATGTCGAGGTTTTCTTCGCCAGGAACGGCGAAAATGTACTCGACCCCTTCCTCTTCCAAACACTTCACGAATACGTCGGATGCTTTTGCCATGGTTCAGGTCTTCTCCAATGCCCAGACGTCCATCGCTTGGCGCGACCATCCAGAGTCGAGGATGGCCGCCCGCGATCCGACTCACATTGGAGGATCATTCTGTTGCGCTAGCGCGGTTGTCGAGGGGGAGCTTTCACGAGGCCGCCGATGGCCCGCGGCTATCGCATGTCCTACGTCTTCAGGAGCGCAAGCAGCGCTTCTGCACCGGCGGCGGAGGATTGCGGGTTCTGGCCGGTGACGAGATTGCCGTCAGTGACGACATGGCTGGTGAAGTCCTCTGCGTTCTGGATGTCCGCCCCAAGCGCGCGCAGGCGGTCTTCCAGGAGGAATGGAACGACGTCCGTCAGATCCACCGCAGCCTCCTCCCCATTGGTGAAACCGGTCATGCGCTTGCCGGCCACAAGGGGACGCCCGTCCGCACCCTTGGCGTCGACCAGGGCGACCGGGCCATGGCAGACAGCGCCGATGGGCTTGCCGGCGCGGTCGAAGGCCTCAATCAGGTGGGCAAGCGTTTGGTTGCCGGGATAGTCCCACATGGGCCCATGGCCGCCGGGGAAGAAGAGCGCGTCAAAGCCATCCGCCGCAACCTGCGAGATCGGATCGGTCGTGGCCAGAGCCGCCTTGCCTTCGGCATCCGCATCGAAACGGCGTGTTTCGTCGGTTTGCCATTCGGGCAGCGCGCTTTTCGGGTCGATGGGGGGATGGCCGCCTTTGACGGAGGCGAGCGTCACGTCCGCCCCTGCGTCCCGGAAGACGTAGTAGGGCGACGCGAATTCTTCGAGCCAGAAACCGGTCTTCTGGCCGGTACCGCCCAGATCGTCGTGGGACGTCAGCACCATGAGAATGCGAGGGGAAGCCATCGGTGTTTTCTCCTGTTGGATTACAGCTCAGTCGAGGCTCGTCCTGCCGAGCTGCCGGTACCAATCGGCGTTGTCCCAGAAAGCCGTGACGCGGGTGATGTCACCCTCGGCGCCGGTTTCGATCACGAAGAGATGGCGAAGGTCGTAGGCCTGTCCCCGGTTTGGCACGCCGAACGCCTCCTTCGCCTGCGTGCCGGAGATGGAAACGTCCACGAAGGCCGTCCGGCCATCCGCTGACTCGGTGATGCTGTGCACGTCATTGGACAGATCAGGAAAGGCGTCGATGAGGACGCCCCAACTCCCGGGGCCGACCTCCTCAACGGGGCCTTCAAGCGCGAAGGGCACGTATTCGATCGTCCCGCCGTGTTCGAACAGGGCGATCATGGCTGACACATCCTGGGCGCGGTAGTTATCGAAGAATGTCTCAGCGGCAGTCGCAGCCGGGCCGGCCTGCGCGGCTGCGGGGTTCATCATCAAAGCGGCAAAGATGGCGGGCGCGGACTTCATGTCGGCCTCCGATAGCGATCAGGTCAGGATTTCATTGGATTGCCCGTTGCAGGTATGGAAATCTACCAAACAAAATTTGAGTATATTCTTGCATGACAGCAACAATCAGACACCATCTCGACGGCCTGCTCGAGTTCTGCACCGTGGCGGATCTCGGCAGTTTCACCCTCGCCGCAAGGGAACTCGGCGTCTCCGTCTCGTTCGTCAGCCGACGCGTCTCCGACTTGGAAGCCCGGCTGGGTGCGCCGCTCCTCAATCGAACGACCCGGCGGGTTGCGCTCACCGAGACGGGCGCCCGATACCATGACCGCGCGCGGACGATCCTTGCCGACATCAAGGGCCTCGACGCCGATCTGGTCGATGGCCGGGGTCACCTAACGGGCCCGATCCGCATTACCGCCGGCGGGCGCATCGGCGAGGAGCGGGTGACTGAGGCCCTGGTCGGCTTCGCGCACCGGCACCCGGCCGTGGAGATCGAACTGCAGATCATGGAACGGCGCATCGATCTGGTCCGGGAAGGGTACGACCTGGCCATTCGGCACGGCATGCCGCCCGATCCCGACTTGATCATCCGGCGTCTGGACACGCGACGGCTGATCGTTTGTGCGTCACCCGACTATGTCGCAAGTCACGGCGCGCCGAAGACGCCGGACGACCTGACCCGTCTGCCCTGCATCGGCGCGCCCGATCAGCGATGGCAGTTCCATCGATCCGGAAAGCCAGTGGAGGTGAAAGTGCGGGGCCGGTGGCTCAGCAACAACGGACCAGCTTTGGCCAAGGCTTGTGAGATGGGCCTGGGCCTCGCGCGGCTCGCCGACACTTATGTGGGGGACGGGCTCGCTGCCGGGCGACTTCTGCCCTTCCTTGAGGAGTACGAATTGCCGCCGCAGGAAATCGTTCTGGTCTATCCGAAGCGCGACCGCGTGCCCTACCGCGTCCAGCAGCTCATCGAGCACTTATCGAAGGTGCTATGACAGTCATATCGCCAAAAACCCGATCTTCTTGCTGGAGCTTCGCTGATGAAGGACCGGTTCCCCAGTGCAGCACGTACATCACCGCAACACATCCCAGGTCGCCAGAGCGGCCGCTGAAGGTCGGTCGACGTTCGGGATGTAGAACCGCGGACCTGCCCGACACAGGTCCAGCTTCTGCTGATCCGCATTGAGGAACACCGTTTGATGGCTGTGGTGGAACTCCTTGGCAATCGATTATCGAAGCACAGTTCTGTTGTGAGAGCATCTGTTTCAGCCGTGGCTTCGTGCCAAAGGTAATTGTCGGCCGACGTATATTCTTGACTGCACCGCCATAACGATCAAAGACTTGGCCTTGGCTAGGTCGGTTTCCCAGCGATCACTGTGTCAAAGAGCGCTTAGCGCAGAAACTGGGGAAAAATTCATGAAATCCGTCTTGCTTGCAGCTGCCATCGCCGTGACTTCGACTGCGTCCCACGCGGCGACATTCGATGCCGTCGAGAGTTACTACACCTTCGGCAGCGGCGTAAGTTCAAACCAGGAACGCTTACTTGCTGACAAGGCACAGGAAATCGGTTTCCCAGGCCTAGAGACCATCAGCTTCATCTTATTTGATATCTCCACCTTTTCGGCACCTGCGACACCGTACCGTGTCAGTCTTCAGCTCGAACAAGACAGCGGGCTGGCTGGGACACTGATCCCCGCTGCCGCGGACCGAGAATTGACGGTGGGGGCCTATGCGCTGGACGGAATCTGGGACCCGGTGAACGGCAACCTGGCAGACGCAAGGTACGGGACCAATGGAAGCGCGGCATTCGATCTGGTGAATGTTGGCGCCAACGGCATTTACTCGTGGGATGTGACCAGACTTTTCCGCCAATGGGTCAATACACCAACCGCTGAGACGGCGATTGTGATCACAGGCCTATTTGGCAATACAAACACGGACAACCGAAATACCTACGCAAGCTTCTACGCGGCCAATTCAATTGCGGGGACAGGCCCACAGCTTTTGGTGGCGCAAGTGCCCCTCCCGGCAGGGTTGCCTCTGATACTTGCAGCACTTGGCATCTTGGGCTTTTTGAGAACGCGTCGACGGTCGTAACCGATGCGTATCATCAGGGTCCAGCGGGCGTCGCAAAGATCAAGGCTGCGCAGTCTTGGACGAGACCGCCAACTCGGAAGCAACTGATGCGCTTCTGCCTTTTGGAGGTCAGTTCTGCGTCGAGGGTAAGGTTTGCCGCGAGCCGATAGAGTGTGACGTGGTGGTGACCGGAACGGGCTCGCTGCGGACGTTTTCCTAAGGCAATCATCGCTTCATGGAATCTCTGTCGGACGTGAAGGCAAAACCGTCTAGAATTCGACGTCAGCCGAGCCCAGACAACCCGGCATGCGCCGCTCCCGGGCCCCGTCATGTCGCCATCGCTCTTTCCCTTGGGCAAATCCCGCGTCACAAAGGTCCAGAATGACCGACCTGCCTCCCCACGATTGGCCCCGCCTCGACCCTGGCTGGGTCTGGCTCTGCGGCGCGGGCCCCGGCGATCCGGGGCTGATCACGCTCCATGGCCTGAACGCGCTGCGCCAAGCGGACGTGATCGTCTATGATGCGCTCGTCGGCGACGGCATCCTGGAATGGGCGCCGCAAGCCGAGCACATCTATGCGGGCAAACGCGGCGGCAGACCCAGCCACAGGCAGCGGGACATCTCGCTTCACCTGATCGACCTGGCCCGGCGGGGCAAACGCGTGCTTCGCCTAAAGGGCGGCGATCCCTTCGTCTTCGGCCGCGGCGGGGAGGAGGCGCAGACCCTTGTCCAGCGCGGCATCCCGATCCGCATCATCCCAGGCATCACCGCTGGCATCGGCGGCCTGGCCTACGCGGGCATTCCCGTCACCCATCGCGACGTGAACCAATCCGTGACCTTCATCACCGGGCATGATGCCAGCGGGAACACCCCGACAGCGCTTGATTGGGTCGCCATCGCCCGCGGCTCTCAGGTGATCGTGCTCTACATGGCCATGAAGCACATCGCCGACATCGCCGCCAAGCTCATCGCCGCTGGCCGCCCCCCGGCCGAGCCCGTGGCCGTCACCACGACCGCTACCTTGACCGAGCAATGCACACTCGAAACCACCCTGGCCAACGTCGCCGCCGATATCGACCGGGCGGGTCTGGCCCCGCCCGCCGTTATCTGCATCGGCCAGGCCGTCGCGCTCCGCCAGGTGCTGGACTGGCAGGCCCAAGCCGCCGGGCAGGCGCCCCGCAACCTGGACCCGCTCCATCGCGGCCGCCCAGCCGAAAGCGCCTGATGCCGCACCATCGCGACGCCCTGTTATCTTCTGGCGTGGAATATTTGGGTGGGGCCCCTGGGCGAATGGCCGCGCCTTTACCCCATCAGGCAAACGCACTGCCGGTACGCCGCATGATTGGCCGGGAATGCCCGGCCTGATTCTCGCCGCCCCGGGCTCCGGCGCCGGTAAGACGACCATCACCCTCGGCCTGCTCCGCGCCCTGCGCGACCGAGGCATGGACGTCCGGGGCGCGAAATCCGGCCCCGACTATATCGACCCGCGCTTCCACGAAGCCGCCAGCGGCGCCCCCTGCCCCAATCTCGACGCCTGGGCCATGGACCCGGACACGCTTGGCGGCCTGGCCGCTGGCCCGGGGCTTCTGCTGATCGAAGGCGCCATGGGTCTTTTCGATGGTGCCCCGCCGGATGGCAAAGGCGCGGTCGCCGACCTGGCTCGCCTGCTCGACCTGCCGGTCATCCTGATCGTCGATGCTGCCCGTATGGCCCAGTCCGTCGCACCTCTCGTCCAAGGCTTCGCCCAGCACGACCCCCAGGTCCGCATCCCGGCCATCATCCTGAACCGCGTGGGCTCCCCCCGGCACGAGGCCATGTTGCGTGCGGCCTGTCCCCTGCCCGTGCTCGGCGCCATCCCCCGCGACCCGGCGCTCGACACGCCGTCGCGACATCTCGGGCTCGTCCAAGCCGCCGAGCGCCCCGATCTGGATGCCTTCCTGGACAAGGCCGCGACCATTCTGGCGGCCCATGTCGATCTCGATGCGCTCGCAGGTCTGGCCGCGCCACTTGCCGACGCACAGCCTCCCCGGTTGGACCCACCGGCCCAACGCATCGCAGTCGCCCGGGACGCCGCCTTCGCCTTCGCCTATCCCCACCTGCTCGACGCCTGGGCCCGCGCGGGCGCCGAGATCCTGCCCTTCTCTCCCCTCGCCGACGACCCGGCCCCCAAAGCGGACCTCGTCTATCTCCCCGGCGGCTATCCCGAACTCCATGCCGGCCGCCTGGCGGCCAACTCCCGCTTCCTCGCCTCCCTGCGAAACCGGCCGGTCTATGGCGAATGCGGCGGCTACATGGTCCTGGGCGACGGCTTGATCGATGCCGACGGCCAACGCCATGCTATGGCCGGGCTCCTGCGGCTGGAGACGTCCTTTGCGGAGCGGCGTCTGCATTTGGGGTACCGCCATCTCCGCTCCGCCTGCGGCCCCTTTCCGGGGCATTGGGCGGCCCATGAATTCCACTATGCCATCACGCTTCGGGCCGATGGCCAGCCGCTCTACGACGTCACCGATGCGGAAGGCGCGACGCTGCCACCCGCGGGGCTTCGCGAGGGCCAGGCCGAAGGGTCCTTCCTGCATTTGATCTGGCCCAAAGCGGACCATGTCGCGGCTGCTATGGCTGGCGGACCGGTATAGAACGGGATAGGCCGACCCCATGACCATCGCTATGACCGATCTGGCCCCCGACGATTCCCGCGCGCGGCGCAATGTGGTCGTTCTGGTGCTGGCCCAGGCCTTCCTGGGCGCGCAGATGCCGATTATCTTCGTGGTCGGCGGGCTGGCGGGGATGTCGCTGGCGCCCACGCCGCTTCTGGCGACGCTGCCCATTTCGCTGATCGTCTTCGGCTCGATGACGACGGCGCCCTGGCTCAGCCCGTTGATGCAACGCAAAGGCCGCCGCTTCGGCTTCGTTTTGGGTGCGTTGGCTGGGGCCGGCGGCGGCGCTCTCGGCATGCTGGGCCTGATCACCGCCTCGTTCCCGATCTTCCTGGCGGGCGCCTACCTGACGGGCATCTACATGTCGGCCCAGGGCTTCTACCGCTTCGCCGCCACCGATACCGCCTCGGACGCCTATCGCCCCAAAGCCATCAGCTACGTCATGGCGGGGGGCCTTCTGTCGGCCCTCATCGGCCCGCAACTGGTCAAGGCCACGTCGGACACGACAGCCATTCCCTTCGTGGCAACCTATGGCGCGGTGATCCTGCTCAATCTGGTGGGCATGTGGCTGTTCTTCTTCCTCGACGCGCCCAAACCCCAACCCCGCCGGAGCGACGCGCCCACTGGCCGCAGCCGAGCCGAACTGCTGCGCGACCCGGCCATTCTGGTCTCGATCATCTGCGCCATGGTCAGCTACTCGCTCATGAACCTGGTCATGACCTCGACCCCGCTCGCGGTGGTCGGCTGCGGCTTCACGACCGGCCACGCCGCCGACATCGTCGCCGCCCATGTGATCGCCATGTTCGCGCCGAGCTTCTTCACCGGCCACCTGATCGCGCGCTTCGGCACCACGCGGATCGTGTCGGCGGGCCTGGGATTTCTGGCGCTGGCGGGGCTCGTCGCGCTCTCCGGCACGACGCTCCCCCATTTCTACGGGGCCCTGGTCCTGCTGGGGCTCGGCTGGAATTTCGGTTTCATCGGCTCGACCACGATGCTGACCGCCAACCACGCCCCCGAGGAACGCGGAACCGTCCAAGGCATGAACGACGCGCTGGTCTTCGGTTGCGTCACGGTGGCGTCGCTGTCCTCGGGCGGTTTGATCAATCTCGGGGTGGACGCAGCGGAAGGCTGGACCTTCGTGAACTGGGCCATGGCACCGTTCTTGGCGCTGGCCGCCGGATCGCTGGTGTATCTCCACCTGAAGCGCGCTCGCGGCTCCGTCTAACCGTAAGGCACCGGATCGCTGTGGACGCGTTTAGGCGGGCGTTCGGAGCCTGGCCCATACCTTCATCCCGCGTCTGCCCGGACCGGAACTCAAGGCCAACGACTGCCGGTCCATCGCGTCGCCAGTGGGTCTCGAACCAATGGCGACCATCTGGCGACCGCACCCCGGCCCGCCGAAGGACCGGCATGCTGAACCAGAGGAATTAGCACGAGATCGCAACCGTTCCGTGCCCTCGCCGATCGTTCCACTTGCAACAGGCACACGCCATCGCCAGGTTGCGCGCGCGGCCCCCTTCTGGCGTAGTTTCTCTAAATTAATCCATGAACGACGCCAGCACACGACACCGGAAAACCCGCTCAGCAAAACTCACCGCCATCGGCCGGTCCTTCGACGTCTACTACCGCGACCGGGCGAGAACCGCGCGGATGGACAGGCTGAACGCCGCCTTCGTCACCCAAGGCGCCCGCGTTTTCGACATCGGCGCCCATGTGGGCGACCGGACCGGCAGCTTCCTTCGGCTTGGCGCATCCGTCGTCGCGTTGGAACCGCAGCCCCACGTTTTCCGCGCCCTGCGCCTGCTCTATGGCCGCCGTCCAGACGTCGCGCTGCTGCCCGTCGCCGCGGGCGCGATGCCGGGCGAACTCACGCTGCATCTCAATTCCAGGAACCCGACGGTGGCGACCGCAGCGCCGGATTTCATGACGGCGGCGGCGCAGTCGGCCGATTGGCGGGACCAGGTCTGGGACGATCAGGTGACCGTTCCCACCATGACGCTCGACGGGCTGATCGCCCGATACGGCACACCCGATTTCGTCAAGATCGATGTGGAGGGCCATGAGCCGGAAGTCTTGGAGGGGCTCGGCACAGCCCTGCCCGCGCTCTCCTTCGAATTCACCACGATCCAGCGCCGTGCCGCCCATCGCGCCATCGACCGCCTGAGCATCTTGGGCGACTACGAGTACAATCTCAGCCTCGGGGAAGAACACAACCTGCGCCACCCATCCTGGCTGACACCAGACGCGCTTCGCAAGGAACTGGATACCCTGCCGGATGCGGCCAATTCTGGCGATATCTATGCAAGGCGAATTTGAGCCGGTGACGTGCATCCGGCACCATCAATCCGGCGCCCACCGGGCCGCACCCGCGACCCTCAGAACGGCCCAGATATCCCGCCCAGGGGCCAGGTCTAGGGACGTCACCGCATCGCGCGCAACCTGCGCCAGAACCCAGGTTTCGCCGACCCTCAGCCGCACCATTGCGCCGCCCGCCAGATCGGTGACAGCTTCGACCCGCCCGGCCAGGACATTGGGCTCGGACAAACCGATCGGTTCCTGCGCGGCCAGGGTCACATCCGATGCTCGGATGCGCAGGCGGAGTGCTTTGCCGACTTCGGCCTGGCCCGACACCGCCAGCACGCCCGCCGCCGTTTCGATGCGGACGCCGTTGGCATCCTGGGCCACGACGCGGCCATCCAGCACCGCGCCGGCCTGGCCAGGGCCCAGCAAGGCCGCCATCTCGGGGTCGGCCAGGATCTCCGCCACCGGTCCCGACGCTTCGACCCGGCCATCCCGAAGCAGCACCAGTGTCGTCGCGAGCCGCGCCACCTCTTCGATGGCATGGGAGATATAGAGGATCGGGACCCCCTGCCCCCGCAGCTTCTCCAGATAAGGTAGGATAGCCGCCCGGCGCCGGGCATCCAGGGCCGCCAGTGGCTCGTCCAGGATCAGAAGCTTCGGCTGCCGCAGCAGCGCGCGCCCGATGGCGACCCGGGCCGCTTCCCCGCCGGACAGTCCGCCGGGCCGGCGGTCCAGGAGCGGCGCGATATCCAACATCTCGGCCACATGGCCGGGATCGGCGCCGCGCGGCGCGCCGTAGAGCAGGTTCGCCCGCACGTCCAAATGGGGGAACAGGCGGGCTTCCTGGAACACATAGCCGATCCCGCGCCGGTGCGGCGGAAGGTCGACACCATCGCCGAAGAGCGCCTGACCATGCAAAGCGATCCGCCCATCATCCGGACGCGCCAGCCCGGCGACGCAGCGCGCGACGGTGGTCTTGCCCGCGCCCGATGGACCGAAGAGGGCGGTGACGCCCGAGGAGGCCTGCAAATCCACGTCCAACGTGAAATTGCCGACCGTCCGCCGGATGACCACGTCCAGCATCAGCGCCCCGCGATCCGTGCCGCCACGCGCGGTGCGAGCCAATCGGCCACGAGAACGGCGCCCACAGCCACAATGACGGCGATCAGGACCAACCCCCGGAGACCGTCACCGCCGCCAGGCACCTGGAGGAACGCGTAGATCGCCGACGGCAAGGTCCGCGTTTCGCCTGGGATCGAGGCCACAAAGGTGATCGTAGCGCCGAACTCCCCGAACGCCTTGGCAAACCCCATGACCACCCCGGCCAATACGCCGGGCGCGGCCATGGGCAGCGTGACCGTCGCCCAGACCCGCCAGGGCGAGGCGCCCAGGGTCGCGGCCGCCTCCTCCAGCTTGGGGTCCACCGCTTCGATGGCGAGCCGGATCGAGCGCACCACCAGAGGGAACGCCATCACCCCGGCCGCCAGTGCCGCCCCGGTCCAGCGAAAGGCAATGCCCAGGCCCAACGGCTCCAACACGCCGCCAATGGGCCCGGCCCGCGAAAACAGCAGAAGCAGGGCATATCCCGTCACCACCGGCGGCAGAACCAGGGGCAGATGCACGGCCGCATCCAGGACCGCCTTGCCTCGAAACGTGCCCCGCGCCAGCAGATGCGCGACCCAGACGGCCAGCGGCAGGGACACGATCACCGCCACCACCGACACGCGCAGGGACAAGGCCAGCGCCTCCCAGGCTTCCGGCGGCAGGGAGATCACGGCAGCGGGGCGGGGCCGAAGCCATGCCGCTCGAATACATCGCCCGAGGCCGCGACGTGATCCAAGAAGGCCGCCGCGCCCGGTTGGGCCCCCGCCAAGACAGCGCCAGGATAGGTGATGGGTGCATGGGTCGTGTCGGGCAGTTCGGCCAAGATCGCGACGCCCGTTCCCCGCGTGTCGGAGCCGTAGACGACCCCCAGCTGCACGTCGCCCCGCGCCACATAGGCAAGGGCGGCGCGGACATTTTCGGCCAGTAGCGTCCTGGGCGCGATCGCGTCCCAGAGCCCGAGCGTCTCCAGCGCCTGTTGCGCATAGCGCCCGGCCGGGACCGATATGGGGTCGCCCATGGCGAGCCTGCCATTGGCCCCAAGACGGT